>SVLY01000042.1 GCA_015067715.1 Oscillospiraceae bacterium
CAAGGTCGAAAAACTCACCGTAAAGGTTCAGCCCGCCGGAGACAATGTGGAGATCCTTTTTGGTGTGGGCAAATTCCGCCGCCCACTCAAGCCCCTCGGCGTACATGATCTGCTGGTAGTCATCGGTGCTGGAGCACTCCCGGGTCCATTTTTCCGGGGAGGTGCGTTTCAGGTGCATAACGTAGATAATATGGGCGACGATGGCAATAAAGCCCAGATAGCCAAGCAGCAGTGCGGAGAGAATAATGAGAACAAAAAGGGCAATGCCCCAGGGTGTTGTGAAGAAAAACATGCTGTGTTAATATGATCCTTCCGTTAGTTTCGGGCGGTTCTCCGGCGGAGCTCTTCTCTGAGCTGGCGGCATTTCCGTTCAACTGCCCGGTTCATTTCCATAAGCTCCTCTTTGGTGGGGGAGAGGCTCTTGTTCATCTGGGAGAGGTAAATGGGTTCGCCGATGATCACCCCTGCCCGGCGGAAAAACCCGTAGTTTCCGTCCAGAATAACGGGGATGATGGGGGCGTCGGAGCGAAGGGCGATCATCAGATAGGCGTTTTTGAAGGGCTGCATTTCTCCGTCCGGGGAGATATGACCCTCGGGGAAGATCTGCACAAGGCCGCCCTCTTCGATGACACGGACGCTCTCGTCCACGAAGCGCATGCCCATATCGTCCCTGTTGGCGCAAATGCCCCCGAAAACGTCCATGCATACGTGGAAATACTTGCTTTTTTTGTACATCCGGTCTATCATGACGATGTGGAGCTTTCTTCCGTAGAACAGAAAAACGCTGAGCATATAGTCAAAGACGTGGAAGTGGTTGGATACCACCAGCGCGCCTCCGGGGATATGCCGGGAACGGGTGGTGGGGTTTTCGTAAAAGGTGCGGCGTTTGAAAAACAAAAGCTGCAGAGGCCATGCCAGAACGATGCCCAGCAGGCGGAAAAATTCCTGAATGAATTTTGGCATCAGCTTATCAGCTCCGTTACCACACGCTCAAAATCTCTGAGGGTGTAGCCGAATTTTTCGCTCTCGAAATCAAGGGTGACTCCAAAGCGGTTGTTTATCTCCCCAAGCAGGGTGAAATAGTCAAGACTGCTTCCCCCAAGATCCCGCATGAAATGGCCGTTTTCGGTGATCTCGGTCTCGTCCACGGCCAGAATATCTGCCATTATCTCCCGAAGGATCGCGCCCACGGCAGAATCACCGGTGCTCTCCGGAGCGGGAGCGGCGGCCGTTTTTTCCTCCGGAACGGGCATTTGCAACTCAAGCCCGGAATCCGTCACGGTATAGCCAAGACCCTTAAGTGTTTTTTCGGCGGTGGAGCAAAGCTCTCCGGAGAGGTTAAAGCAGGCCTTAACACGGTCGCCCAAAAGCTTTTGTCTGAGTCCGGAAAGAAGCTTACCTGAGGCAAAGCGGGCAAGCCCGGGCGAGGGGAGCCTGGAGGTGAAGCGAAGCCTTTTTATCTCTTTGGGGGAGGCAAGGCCAAGGGCGGTCTTTTCAGCGGCGCGCCAGAGGCTTTCCGGGGCAAAAATATGGGTCACACGGTGTTTTCGGGCCGTGTGAAGACAGGCGGCGGAGCTTTTGTCCTGGGGAAAAACGAAGACGGCGCCCATTAGTGAACCCCGCAGAAACACGTCCGCAAGCCAGAACTCCGTGTTCACAGGCATAAGGCTCAGAACTTTGAGGCTTTCCCTTTTGGCAAGGGAGAAGAGGCAGGGTCGGGAGAGTACGTCCCCGGGAGTCAACAAAACGGGAGTTTCGGACAGAACGGCAACGACCCTTCCGAATTCCGGGAGATTACAGGGGGAGCTCTGAGCCATAAGCTCCCCATAGGTCAGGTGTGGGTGGGCGGAGGTGAGCGTTCCGTCGCAATCGATGATAAACGCTCCGTTCAGCCCGGCAAAGGCCTCGTCCGGGGTGTCGCGCCCCAAAAGACAGGGGCGGTTTCCGCTTCGAAGCACCGCCCAGAAGGCCGCGGCAAGAGAGGGGAGGTCTTCCCCGAAGATCCCCACCCAGCGATCCTCCAGCCCGTAGCCGCAGATGGCCGATGCAAGGTTCAGAGCATCGCTTTTCACTTCCCCTGCGGTGTAGGACAGACGGCGCACGGCGGAGGAGGTCTCCGCAAAAATGCGGTCCTCCCGGGCAAAAACAATATCAAACAGCTCCTCAAAGCCGGAGGAGCTGTTTTTTTGCGGGTTTTGAGGTGAAGCCGTCATTTTTTCTCTTTTCCGATTGTGGCAATGGAGCGGGGCATGAAGAACGCCAGCACGAAGGCCGTCATGCACATAAGGGCCACGACGCCGGTGGTATACTGTATGAGCCCGTGCTGTTTCAAAAAGACCAGCAGGGGTCCGCTTGCAAAGCCTGCGGCAACGGCCTCGAAAATACCCTGAACGGCAAAATACATGGACGAGGCGCAAATTCCGCTTCTGGCGTTTTCGTCAGCGGCAAGCTGGGAAGGGATTATGTAGATAACGGAGAAGAACGAGCCTATGCCAAAGGAGGTTATAACTCCGCAGAGCATTGCGTAGGGAAGCATGAGCTTTTCCGGCAGATGGGGACAGGCAAACATCATGAGCATGCCAACGGAGAATATCAGCAGAGCGTACTGATAGGCAAATTTCATGCCCTTTTTGCGAACGAAGTAGTTGTAGAGCATGAGGGTGAAGGGGATGGGGGCAAAGGCAGATGCCATTATAAAGGTCATGTCCAGCCCGGTGGTTGAGAAAAACTCGTTAATGCCGCTGAGAAAGAGCTGAAGACCAATGTTCATCACCGCAAGTATCCCCAGCCAGACGATGAAGTCACGGTTTTTGAAGGAGAGGATGAAGGACCGGAAAACGTTGACCCGGACAGCCTTTTCCGGAACAAAGCCGTCGCCGGGACGGGTGGATTTTTCCTTTATGAGGAAGAGGGGAATGACCATGGTAAGGGCAAGGGGCAGGAAGATCAGAGCCACAGCGCGGATATTCACGCCCATGCTGACGAAGACCGGCACAAGGGCAAAGCTGAGGGAATAATAGACGACGTCGCAGATGGACTTTGTGTTTGAGAGAAGCACTCTGTCCCGGTCGTTTTCGATGATCTCGGCAAAGGTGGCGTAATAGGTGAGCATTGTGAGGGTGTAGGCGCAGTAGAAAAGACCCAGCATTGCCGCAAACCAAAGGGTGTTGCCAAGGGTGGCGCCATTGTTGATCGGCACGAGGAAGAGCAGATAGCCCAGAACCATGGGGATAAAGCCCATGACTATGGCCGGACGGCGGCGTCCCCAACGGGTGCGGAGATTGTCCGTGAAATTGGAAAGGGGAATGTCGATGAACCCGTCAAGAACCTTGACAACCAGTATCAGCGTTGCCCAAATACCGGCAACCACCAGGTCGCGGTTGAGATAGGTCCAGTTTTCAACGTGCTTGTCAAAGCCCCCTATGAGCAGAGCACTGCACAGATAAGAGCCGACGATCATGTTGAGCATATTAACTCCCAGGCCGGAACAGCCGTAGAGTATGATCTTCCAACGCTTGTCTAATTTCTGCATATTTTTCCCCTCCGGTTAAAAGTTTTTTTATTCCAGGGACAGGATTATGGGGGTAGCGCTGTCGTTTGCGCGGATGGGTTCAGTCTCTATAAACGGGTCGCCCCCGGTGAGGGCTTCGGCAAGAAACTCAAGCTCGTCCTCCGAAACGGATGCGTCCGCAAAAATACGGGCAATGGAATATTCGCCCTCAAGGGTCTTTGCGGCGTCGGCGGCGGCAAGGGCGGCGGTCTCGCCCACTCCCAGCAGCTTTGAGCCGCTCATGGCGGCGAACTGGTCTTTTTCAACCTGACGTCCGTTTAGCTCCACCCGGCGGGAGGCGCGCTGGACGTTTACGGTGACGATACCCTCAACGGCCTCGGTTACGACCTCGCTGACGGCGTCGGGGTCGGTCTCTGCAAAGTCCAGCATGGGCAGTGCGGCGTAGCACTGGGTGTCGGAAACGGTGTCGAAGACCCGAACGTCGGATGAGGTGAACAGGAGCGCGGCCTGGCGGGCAACGGGAATTGCGTTTTTGCTGTTGGGGAAAACGAAAATATGGGGAGCGGGAACTCTTTCAAAGGCGGCGATAAAGTCCGATGCCGCAGGGGGACAGCCCCGTTCTGCCCGCAGAACTCCGTCGGAGCCGAAATCCGCAAAGCGCTCGGCCATGGCGGGGGTGTGGGCAACGGTGACCACCGCAAAGGGTCCGCCCCGGAAGTCAGAGGAGGTGTTTGTGGGGCGGCTGTCGTGCTGGACGCTCATGTTTTCGATCTTGAGGGTCAAAAACTCGCCGTAGCCGTGGCAGAGGGAGAGCACCTTTTCGGGAGAAAAGCTGTGGACGTGGACCTTGAGCTTATCCCCCTGAAGGGCGGTGACGATGGAGTCGCCAAGAGCCTCCAGCTGAAGATTGAAGCTTTGGTGGTCAAAGGGCTTTTTGCCCCGGGTGAACTGAATTAAAAGCTCGGTGCAGTAACCGTAGTCAAAGGAGCTGTTTTCGTTAAAGCGGGAAAAGTCGATCTCCTGGGAAGGGGCGGGAGCGGGAGACTCAACTGTCTCAAGCTCTTCGCCGGCGAGGTATTTCACCATGCCCTCGAAGATCCGCACGATACCCTCGCCGCCGCTGTCCACAACTCCGGCGGAGCGCAGAATGGGCAAAAGCTCCGGCGTGCGGGAAAGGCTGGCTCGGGAGGCAGAGAGAAGCTCGTCGAAAAGCTCTCCAACGGAAACGTCCGGACGGGCGGCGGTGAGCTCTGCGGCGTCCCGGGCAGTTTCTCTCACGACGGTGAGCATGGTGCCCTCAACGGGATTGGTGACCGCAAGGTAGGCAAGCTCAACGCCCCGGTCAAGGGCGGCACAGATGTCCGCCGGGGAGGCAAGCTCGGTTTCAGAGAGGCTTTCGCAAAAGCCCCGGAAAAACTGGGAGAGTATGACCCCGGAATTTCCCCTTGCGCCGAAAACAACGGAGGAGGCAAAGCTTTTTGCGCAGGCCGAAAGAGATCCGTCTTCCTTTTTTGCGGCTTCGAGTCCGCAGGAAAGGGTGAGGACCATGTTCGTTCCCGTATCGCCGTCGGGCACGGGGAAAACGTTGAGGGAGTTTATGTGATCCCTGTGGGCAGAGAGGTTTCCAAGGCCGTATTCCAAAAGCCCCAAAAAGCTCTGGCCGTTAATGTGGTGTGTCATAGGTCGTGGGAAAACCCCTTTCAGCTATTTTGCCATTACCTGAGCCATGGCCTCTTTTTCGGCCTCCATACCTTCAAGAATGGGATCGCCCAGGTAGTATACCGCCAGCATGCCGGGCCCGATATTGGTGCCGGCGCCGGAGAAAACGTCGGTGACGTAGATCTTTGCGGCGGAGAATTTTTCCGCAAGCATATCTCTGAGCTTTTCGGCGTAGAGCTGTCTGTCGGAATGGGCGACGATGAAGATCTGGTTTTCAACGTCTCTGGCGGTGAGACCCACGTATTTTACGGTTGCATCCATGGCCTTGGAAATGCCCTTTGCCTTGGCAAGAACGGTAACGTAGCCCTCGGCGTTGCAGTCGGCCATGGGCTTTACGCCAACGATATTGCCCATGATGGCCTTGCCCATGGTGATGCGTCCGCGGCGGGCGACGAAGATAAGGTCGTCGATGGGGCCCATCTGGTGGACGCGGTTTTTGTTCTCTTCGATCCAGGCGACAACCTCTTCAACGGTCTTGCCCTGTTTTTTCAGCAGGTGGGCGTATACCACGATAAGGCCGAAGGCAGAGGACATTCTCATGGTGTCTATGGAATAGATCTCGGCATCGGGGTAGTTCTCTTTAATGCGCTTGACCGCAGTATCCGCAAAGCTGAAGGTGGCGCTGATCTTTGAAGAGAGGGAGAGAGAGAGCACGGCAATGCCCTGCTTCACGTATTTTTCAAAACAGGCGTAGTATTCGTCAATGTTGGGGGGCGCAGAGGTGACCTTGCGCTTTTTGTTGCCAAGGATCTTATAAAACTCTTCCCGGGAGATATTGCTCCAGTCCAGTGTGGTGGGAAGATCTCTGCCGTCGTCGATGGTGACGTGGCCGGGAAGGTAGTCGGTCATGCCGATCTCACGGCGGATGTCTTCGGAGAGATCGCAGGCGATGTCTGCAAGAATGATATAGTCTTTCATCTGGTTTTAACCCCCTTGATTATTTCGGCAAGCTATAGTGCTCCACAAATATACCTATACAGTTTTATTATAACATATACCGACAGATTTAGCAATGGGAAAAACAGGACAAAACCACCGGCCGGGCCGGTGGTTTTGATTTTAGTTTTTCATCTGAGCCTCAAGGCAGATAAATGAGTTTGCCTCAAGCACTTTGGGCAGAGCTGCCTCCTGCCAGAGGCAGCCTTCGCTCACCTGCGTGACCTTTTCCGGCGCGTCCGCGCCGATAAGCTCAAGCTCCAGCTCCACCGGGGAGTCGTTTGTGTTTGCGATGACGAGCGCGGCTTTTCCCTCGCCGTTCACGGCGGCAAGAGAGTATACACCGGAGGCATCCGGAGAGGTCTTTGCCCTTGTGCCAAGGGTGTAGAGCTTTCCGAAGGCGAAAATGCTGTAATAGGCCGGGTAGAGCTTTTGGGTTACCGGCTCAAACAGACTGCGGTAAATGGAAAGCCCGTAGCCCGCGTCGTAGAACATGGTGCTGTCCAGGCTGGTCTTTTGCAGGGCGAGAAGCATGCCTGCCGTAAGCGCGCCGTGGCGGAAGGTGCCCTTGAGCTCGGGGTGGCAGTTCCACTCGTTAAGGGTGTGCTCCGCGGAGGCAAAGCCCGCAGAGTCAAGCCTGTCTCTCACGTAGGCCGCCCAGCGGACGTTGTCCTGGATCTCGGCGTAGCTGTGCCAGGAGAAAAAGTCCAGGGGGCAGTTGTTTTTTGCAACGTAGTCCATAAACCCGTCGAAAAAGTCTATGAAATATTCCGTCCGCGGAGAGCTTGCGCCCCGGACGTTGTCCGCCCCGGTGATGGCGTAAAAGCCGCAACTGGCGTAGCCGCCGATCTTAAGGTGGGGAAAACAGGCCTTAAGGTGCTTTGAGGCCACCTCGTAGAGCCTGTAGTAGTCCAGGGCAGAGCCCGTCCACATCTGGTTTTCTTCGGGGGTCTCGTAGTTGTCGGGCTCGTTCCATATCTCCCAATAGTTTACGGTGTAGAAAAAGCCGTTTGCCCAGCCGCAGGTGTAGTGGCGGACGATATGCTCGCATATCCGCGCCCACTTGCCGTAGTCCGTGGGCGGGTCAATGCGGTATGCCCGAACGGAGCGGTGGTTTTCAATGGTCACACCAAGGCGGAAGAACGGCTCCACGCCGTTGGAAACAAGGGCGGCCATGAGCAGATCCGTAAAGGCAAAATCGTAGGAGGCGGGGTCGGTCTCGTCTGCGGAAAAATCCCGGAAAATATTGGGGATATCCACGAAAAGATTGCCCCCAAAGGCTCCGCCAACGTCGTGGAGCCGGGAATAGGGCACGGCGGCGGCCTTTAGATGGCGCACCATTGAAAAGTCGGTGCCCTCGAAGGGGGGCTGACCAACGCCGTGGATGGGCTTTATCTTTTCAAGGGTCTGTGTGAAATCGGCAGTGATCTTCACAGGTCAAATCACCTTCCAAAAATTAATTTATTCGCCGAAGAAAAGGTAGCTTCCCGGGGCAAGACGGACTGTCCTGCCGTTGAGAGTGAGGTTTGCCGGAACGGGAGTGCGGATCTCGTATCTGAGACCGCCCTGCTCGTAGTACCAGCCGGAGAATATCTCGCCGCCCTCGGTCTCCAGAGAGACCTCAAGCCAGCCAAGGCGGCTGTCCGGATGGGGGGCAAGATTTACCTCGGCGTAGCCCGGAATGGCGGGGGAGATGCCTGCGGCAAACTCGCAAACCCAGCCGATGACCGAACCGTAGGCGTAGTGGTTGAAGGAGTTCATGTCCGGGCTCCAGAAATCTCCGGCTTCGTTCATGCCGTCCCAATGCTCCCAGACGGTGGTTGCGCCACGGTTCACCTGGAACAGCCATGAGGGGTAATCTTCCTTGCAAAGCAGCTCATATGCCAGGTCGGCGTAGCCGTTTTCACCGAGGGCGTAGAGCAGATAGGGCGTGCCCACGAAGCCCGTTCGCAGAGAGGGACCTGCCTTGCGAACAAGTTCGGCCAGGTCGGCGGCGGTGGATGCCGGGTCGGGGGTGAGGCCGAAGGTGAGTGCCACCACGTTTTCGGTCTGGGTGAGGTAGGTGGGGAAGGTGAGGCGGAATTTGTTTACGATGTTTTGGTGCAGGGTGCGGTATTCGCTTCCGTCGACCCCCAGCACCTCGCAGGTTCGGGCGAGAATGTCGGCGGCGTTGGCGTAGAAGGCAGAGGCTATAAAGTCCTCTCTGGAGCTGCCCTTGTAGCTTCCGGCAGGAGCGTCCAGACCCAGCCAGTCGCCGAAATGGCCGCATCCGGTCCAAAGGAATTCGTCCTTGGTGGCGGAGCCGATATAGCCCACCCAGGCCTTCATGCTTTCAAACTGAGCGGCAAGGTCGGCCTTGTCGCCGTAGGAGAGGTACATCTGCCAGGGCACGATGACCGCCGCGTCGCCCCAGGCGGCGCTGGTGTATTTTTCGCCGATGGCGGGAATGAAATTGGGCACCAGACCCGAGGGGAACTGCTCGGCCGCAAGGTCGGAAAGCCACTTGCGGAAGAATTTTTTAACGTTGAAATTGTAGGCGGCTGTCTTTGCAAAGACCTGAGCGTCTCCCGTCCACCCAAGGCGCTCGTCCCGCTGGGGGCAATCGGTGGGCACGTCCAGGAAATTGCTCCTCTGTCCCCAGATAACGTTTTCGTAAAAGCGGTTGAGAGTTCTGTTTCCGCTTCTCACCCGACCCGTGCGGCGCATGTCGGAGGAGACGGCAATGGCAACGAAGTCCTGGGCCTTGGGCGTGCCGGGGAAGCTGTCCAGACGGATGTAGCGGAAGCCGAAGAAGGTGAGATGGGGCTTGTAGGTCTGAACGCCGTCGCGGCAGGTGTAGCGAAGCTTTGCCTTGGCACTGCGGTAGTTTTCGGTGTAGAAATTGCCGTTTTTGTCCAGCACTTCAGCGTGGGAGATCTCAACGGCGTCGCCGGCCTGGCCGGTGACGGTGAACTGAACGTAGCCCGTGACCTCCTGGCCGAAGTCCACAACTGTCTCTCCGGCGGGGGTGGTGAAAATGCGCTTTGCGTGAACCCGGTTCTGTTCGGTGATCTTTTCGCCCTGCTGGGGGATGAGATTTTCCTGAGTGCGGTCAAGGAGCATTACGGGAAGCTCCTCCGTGGGAACGAAGCTTCCGTCGGCGGTCTCGCCGTTGTAGAGCTCGCTGAAGCGGATCTGGCTTTCGGTGACCTTCCAGCTTTCGTCGGAGGGGATGGTCTGAACCGTTCCGTCGGCGTAGCTTATCTCAAGGCAGGCGATGAGTCCTGCGGGAAGGGTCTTATCTATCGAGCCCCAGGGACCCCTGTACCAGCCCTTGCCCACAAGCACGGCAAGCCGGTTTTTGCCGGGAATGAGCTGGGCGGTGACGTCGTAGGTCTGGAACTGGTGGCGGCGGTGGTAGGCTGTCCAGCCGGGGGCAAGAACGTAGTCCCCAATGCGCTCTCCGTTGAGGCTTGCCTCGTAAACGCCCATGACGGTCACGGTGAGGGTGGCAGAGGAGACGGCCTTTTCAATTTCAAAGCTCCTGACAAAACGGGGGCAAACGTCCCCCATGGGTGTGGCAGGCGCGATCCAGTTTGCGTTTATTGTCATTTTTCGTAAACTCCCGTGTTATTTTGCAAGGTTTTGGGCGATGGATGCCATGACCAGCACGGCAAGCTCCATCTCTTCGGCAACGGCGAACTCGCCTCTGCCGTGGTGACCGTGGCTTCCGGTTCCAAGGTTGGGGCAGGGCAGACCCATGAACGACAGGGTGGCGCCGTCGGTGCCTCCGCGCACGGGACAGCTCACAGGCTCGCGTCCCACAGAACGGACAGCCTCCCGGGCAAGGGAGAGTATCTCCGGATGGGCGGTGACGATCCCGGCCATGTTGCGGTACTGATCGCGGATGGCAACCTCGACGGTTCCCTCTCCGTATTTTTCGTTGAGCTTTTGGGCGATATTCTCTGCCAAAGCCTTTTTTTCGGCAAGAAGTGCGGCGTCGTGATCCCGGAGAATGTATTTGAGCTGGGCGCTCTCAACACAGCCGGACATATCCGTAAGGTGGAAAAAGCCCTGATAGCCCTCGGTGTGCTCGGGACGGGCAAGGTCGGGGAGCATTGCGTCAAACTCCATGGCGACCCGGCCTGCGTTCACCATTCTGTCCTTTGCAGAGCCGGGGTGAATGCTCTTTCCCGTAACGGTAACGACGGCCGCCGCGGCGTTGAAGGTCTCGAACTCCACCTCACCCAAAGCGCCGCCGTCCAGAGTATAGGCAAAATCCGCCCCAAAGCCTGCCACGTCGAAAAGGTCGGCGCCACGGCCGATCTCCTCGTCCGGGGTAAAGGCGATGGCGATATCCCCGTGGGGGATCTCGGGATGGGCCAGCAGGTATTCGCAGAGGGTGACGATTTCCGCAATTCCGGCCTTATCGTCCGCACCGAGAAGGGTGTGGCCGTCGGTGGAGACGATGGTCTTGCCGATATATCTCTCGAGCTCCGGCATATCCCGGGGAGAAAGGTCTCCGCCGGGGCGGACGATGTCGCCGCCGGGGTAGTTTTCGGTGACGGTCACAACTGTGTTTTCGCTGGGGGCGTCGGAGGAGAGGTCCATATGGGCGATAAAGCCCACGGTCTTTCCCGTGTAGCCCGGAACGTTTCCGGGAATACGGCTGTAAACGTAGCCGTGGCTGTCGGTGCGGGCGGAGAGGCCAAGGGACCTGAGCTCTGCCTCAAGGTAGGCCGCAAACTCCAGCTGGGCAGGGGTGCTGGGGCAGGCGGGATTTGCCTCGTCGGAGGCGGTTGCAAAGCGTGTATAATCTATAAGTCTTTTTGCGGAAGGGGTGAGCATTTTTTCCTCCATTATTATCTTTCTTCGGTCTCCACGGGGTAGTAAAAGCCCAGAGTGTGACGGGCAAACTCAAGGGTGCGCTGGACCCGCAGGGTGGAGCGGTGGGGCATCACGGAGGACTCCGTTCTGCCGGCGAGAATGTCCGCCGTTACGGACTGAATTTCGTAAACAAAGCCCATTTCGTTTCTGCCGGGGGCAAATTCCCAGGTCTTTCCGTCGTTGGTGTGAACCGAAAAGCTCATTGCGTTCCAAAAATCCGGAACGGTGACGGTGCCCTTTTCACAGCAGACGTAGCCCGTGGCGTCCATACGGGTCTTTATGCCGCAGGAGGCGACGGTCTCCGGGCCGGAGGCGTATTTGCAGACGATGGTGGCGCGCTCGTCACAGCCGGTGGGGGCGTACATTGCGCCGGTGGCAAAGAGGGTGGCGGGATCGTCGTCGTGCATCAGCATGGAGACCCATGCAGAGGAGTATACGCCCATGTCCATCAGTGCGCCGCCGCCAAGTTTGGGGTCGATGACCCTGTGGGTGGGGGGCAGATCGTCCGGGAAATGGGAGGAAAATGCCGCAGTTGCAATATGTATATCTCCAAGCTGGCCGGAGTCGATGAGGCGCATAAGCTCAACATTTGCGGGCAGGAACCTGGTCCACATGGCCTCTGCAGAGAAAAGCCCCCTGGCCTTTGCCTTTTCAAAGACGCCGAGAGCCTCTTTGGGGGTGAGGGTGAAGGATTTTTCTGCAAAAACGTGCTTTCCGCCGTCCAGCGCCAGATGGGCGTGAAGGGCGTGGTGGCTGTGGGGGCTGGCGATATAGATAACGTCAATGTCCGGGCAGGAAACAAGCTCCTCGTAGGAGCCAAAGCAATGTTCGGGGTCTATGCCGTGCTCTGCGCCGAAGGCAAGAGCCTTTTCCTTTGAACGGGAGCCAATGGCGCAAAGCCTTGCGCAGGGCAGGCTGTTGAGTGCGTCCGCAAATTTGTGGGCAATGCCGCCTGCGGCAAGAATGCCCCAGCGAAGATAGTCCGTTGACATTTTCTGCTTCCTCTTTTCCTTTATATATATTTTTCCTACAGGGCGCAGAGTGCCGCGCCCACGGAGGTGGTGAACTCTGCCTGGCCGGGCAGAATGAAGTTCATGCCGTAAAGGGGCTCCATTTTGCCGAAGACCTCGGTGGTGTAGGGCATGTCCGTAAGTGTGCCTGCAAGGACGATGTTTTTGGTGTCCTCAAGTCTGGCGGCAAGCACGGCGATAACGCCGATGGTCTGGAAGACCATGTTCACAACGCCCATGGCAATGTCGCTCTTGGAGGCAAGGTCGTCTGACCTGCCGAAGTTCGAGGCGGTGGTGCCTGCGGGAAGGGTGGGTATCTCCTCCCGGGTGAGGTCGTTTACGAAGAGATCCACGTTGGAAAGGTCGCCGCCCATGGCTGTCTGAACGAAGGAGTCAAAGTCGCGGATGTTCAGCATCTTTTTGGACAGACCCAAAAGCGTTCCGCCGCCAACACCCGTGCCGATAACGTGGCGTGCCTCCCGTCCGCGGGCAGAGATGATCGCGGTGCCCGTGCCCATGCTCACGATAATTGCCTTGTCAAGTCCGCTGAGGTAGAGGCCGCCCCGGCCGATGGCGCGAAACTCGTCCACCTTGTCGGCGCGGATGCCGTAAATATCGTCCTCCAGAGCGCTGGAGCCAACGCCGGTGACCATAATGCGGTCTATATCTCCAAGGCGAAGGCGGTTATCGTCCAGAAATTTGCCGAATGCGCCGTAGATCGAGGCCTTGGGGTCGTTGGCCTTGACCATGAGGGGGCTTATCATTTTTTCGTCCCGAAGGCCGACTATTTTAGTGGTGCTTCCGCCCACGTCAATTCCGATTATTATTCCCATGTAAAATAATACACCTCCCTGATTATCCACTGTCTATTATACTCAACTCTTGTCCAAAAGGCAAGTGCTTTCTTTTTTCTTGCCTTTTGGAGCGGGAAGTTATATAATAAAACAAACCACATCCCGAAAGGAGAGATTACTGTGTTCCACCTTGAGCGCTGTTACGACGTTGACGAGCTTCTCACCAAAAATATGCATATGCACACCAATTTTTCCGGCTGCGCCAAGCCGGAGATGACCTTTTCCGCCCTTGTAAAAAAAGCAGAGGAGAGCGGCTTTGACACCATTGCCATAACCGACCACTCGAACCTGGGGGAGGGCAACAGCATTACCCGCTGTTTTGAGCAGACGAAGCTTCTCCGGGACAGCGCGGAAACGAACGTGAAAATTCTTGTGGGAAGCGAGCTTTCCCTTTACGGCGTGGGGAAATACAGCGAAACTCCCGAGGTGATGGCCGCTTTGGAATACCGGCTCTTTGCCCAGAACCACTACCACCTCTCCTGGTGGGAGCACCCCGAGGACAAAAGCCCGTCGGGCTACGTTGCCCACATGGTTGCCTGCCTTGAGGAGCTTTTCAAAACGGGCTACGCCGACTGCATTGCCCATCCCCTTGCTCCCATCAAGCTCAGGGGCGATTTTGGCCACGACGATATCGTGAACGCCATAGACGATAACACCCTTGGCGGCCTTATGGAAAAGGCGGAGGCCTCCGGGGTAGCATGGGAGCTCCACCGGGGCGTGGTTTACGGCTGGCCGGGATTTTCCCGGAGGTTTTTCAACGTCGGCAGAGAGGTTGGGGCTCACTTCGTCTACGCCTCCGACGCCCACAGCCTTGCTACCGTCGGCGTGGAGGACGTGAGAGAACTTTACCGTAAAACTCTCGGCTGAAACACAATTTGACCTTGTAATTTTATTCGAATTTGATATAATATATCCACACACCACGGGAAAGGGGTTAATTACAGAAAATGGCGGACAGCAGAACCGAGCTTTACGCTTCCCAGCTTTCACAGCTCATACAGAAAGAGACCGTGTCCGGCGAGACAAGAGCGGACAGGGCAAAGTTTATTGAATTCCAGGGCCTTCTCAGAGATATGTTCCCCCACGTTTTCCGAAAGTGCGAGGTTGAGTATTTCGAGGGCAGCTTTTTAATGCGGTGGAAGGGTACGACGGATTCCGACCCGGTCATGTTCATGAACCACCACGACATCGTCGAAGCTCCGGGAGAATGGAAATATCCTCCCTTTTCCGGCACCGTTGCCGAGGGAAAGCTTTGGGGCAGAGGCGCTCTGGATACGAAGAACGGCCTTTGGGCAATGCTGAGAGCCGCCGACGAGCTCTGCGCTGAGGATTTTGAGCCCAAACGGGACGTCTACTTTTTCTCCGGCTGTAACGAGGAGACCACCGGCGCCGGCGCGGACAACGTGTCCCGCATTCTGAAAAACCGGGGGATCCGCTTTCACTTCGTCCTTGACGAGGGCGGCATGATGGTCTACGACCCCATCGGCGGCGCGGACGGTACCTTTGCTCTGGTGGGTCTGGGAGAAAAGGAGTGCGTTGAGCTTAAGTTCATCGCCCGTTCCCGGGGCGGTCACGCCGCAACTCCGGGCAGGGATACGCCCCTTGTGCGCCTTGGAAAATTCATGGCCGCAGTGGAAAACTCAGATATTTTCAAGGCAGATATCTCTCCCGTTGTGGGCGAGATGTTTGCCCGGTTTGCAACTAAAATGAAACAGCCCCTCAAGGGCGTTCTGGGTCACCCCAGACTGTTTAAGGATACCATAATCCGCTCCGTGCCCGGGGTTTCGGAGGATGCGGAGGCAATGCTTCGCACCACCATCGCCTTCACCATGGCTCAGGGCTCCGGCGGCATAAACGTGCTTCCCCAGGAGGCGTGGGTGATCGGCGATATGCGCTGTTCCCACCATCAGGGAAGCAAGGCCAGCATTGAGGCCATAAAAAACCTGGCGGACAAGTTCGACGTGGACGTTCTGGTGCTCAGCCGGGGCTTTGCCTCGCCCATATCCAGCCATGAAAGCCCGGCCTTCGAGCTTGTGGAAAACGCTGTGGAAAAAGTTTTTCCCGGAGTTATCACCACGCCCTATATCATGACCGGTGCCAGCGACTGCAGGTTTATGAGCCGCATAAGCGACAATTGCCTGCGTTTTGCCCCGTTTAAGATCACTCTGGATCAGCTTGACGCCATCCACGGCGTAAACGAAAACGTGGACGTTGAGGCTCTTGCTCCGGCGGTGGACTTTTACAGGTTCATGATGACAAACTGCTAAAAAACCCACAGGAGAGAAAGGGGCGGTCCGGCGTGGCTGAAAAGAAAGAAAAAGGCCTTGGCATAAGCGCGAGATCCTTTATAACCGCTCTGGCGGTGATATTTGCCCTTATGGCGGCGACCTACGCCCTCACCTTTATCGTTCCCGGAGGGGAATACGCCCGTGTGCCCGACGAAAACGGAAACCTTGTGGTGGACACGGCGGGAGGGTTTTCTCCGGTGGACGGGGGACTTCCCTTTTGGAAGTGGGCGCTGTCCCCGTTTTTGGTGCTGGGCGCAAAGGGTGGCGGAACGCTGATCGCTGTCATCGCATTTTTGCTGGTCGTGGGCGGAATTTTCTCTGCGCTGGAGGCCTGCGGCCTTATGAAATATATGCTTGCCCGCATTGCAAACCGCTTTGCCGGGGTGAGATACCGCCTTTTGGCGCTGGTGAGCCTGATGTTCATGGCAATGGGCGCGCTTATCGGTTCTTTTGAAGAGTGTGTGCCCCTGGTTCCCATCTGCGTTGCCCTTTCCCTCAGTCTTGGGTGGGACGCGCTTACCGGCATGGGCATGAGCCTTTTGGCCGTGGGCTGCGGCTTTGCCTCCGGCGTGTGCAACCCCTTTACCGTGGGCGTTGCACAACAGCTTGCGGGGCTGCCCATGTTTTCCGGAATATGGCTCAGGGCTGTGAGCTTTGTCTGTATTTACGGGCTTTTGATGGGCTTTCTGATGCTCCACGCCAAAAAGATCGCAAAGCCCGTTGAGGATATTTCCGGCGGGGAGGGCTTTTCTCCCGACAAAAAACAGGACAGAGCCCTTTTGTGCTTCGCGGGAATTCTGGGCTTTGGAATTGCTTTGGTGCTGTGCTCGGGCTTTATTAAGGTTCTGCAGGATCTGACAATGGTCATCGTTGCGGTGATGTTTTTATCCGCCGGTATCGCGGCCAGCCTTGTTTCGGGCATGGGTGCAAAAGCCCTTGGAAAGAGCTTTCTGAAGGGTCTTTTGGGAATACTGCCCGCCGTGCTGATGATAATGATGGCCTCCTCCATTCGCTATACCATGGAAGAGGCGCATATTCTGGACACCGTGCTCCACGGCGCCGTGGGCGTTGCAGAGCATCTTCCCCGGTGGACGGTGATACTCTTTGTTTACCTCATCGTTCTTGTTATGAACTTCTTTATTCCCTCGGGCTCTGCAAAGGCTTTTATGCTCATCCCCCTCATCGTGCCCATGGCGGAGATATTCGGAGTTTCGGCTCAGCTCTGTGTTATGGCATTTGCCTTTGGGGACGGGTTTTCAAACGTCTTTTACCCCACAAACCCGGCGCTTCTTATCAGCCTCGGCCTTGGGAGGGTGAGCTACGGAAAATGGTTTGGCTGGAGCATTAAGTTCCAGGGGGCAAACCTTTTGCTCACCTCGGCTCTGCTTTTGCTGGGACTTGCTGTCGGTTGCTGAAAAAATCGCCCTCTGCTCATTAATAAGCAGAGGGCGTGGTTTTTATTTAAGGCGGAAGCGCTCCCGGTTTTTGCGGATGAAGGTCTTAAGGTGGCGCTTGTGGTGGCAGAGCTTTTCGGTGCAGTTCTCGCAGGCGACACAGGCGTTGGTGGCGTCGGAGAAGCGCTCGGGATGGGCAAACACGGTTATCTCCCAGCGGATAAGCAGTGCGGCGGACATTGCAACAAGGCTCCAGGTATAAAACGAGGGGATGAAGACCAGGGGCGTGAACATCATTGCAAAGTCCCAGTTATAGATCCGGCAGACAGTGCAGCAGCGGTTTTTCATGAACCACGCCTGGAAGGGGCAGAAGAACAGAATGCAGATAATGTCGCAGACCCCATAGGCAAGGCTGACGAGAACCAGAACGTCCTTTGCGATGAGCCCTAAGAAATACAGCCCGCCGATGACTCCGTTCAATCCCAGCCACGCGGCAATAACGGCTAAGATGCGCCTGCCTGAGGTGAGGTTTGGCTCGGTGCGTCCGGTGGGGCGGTAGTTTCGGGCGAACTGCTTCTGACAGCCCATGCTCTCCAGCTTTGCCGGGAAGAACCGCAAAAGCATCTCAATGGTGTAGACCACCCAGACCCCAACCATGAGCCATACCTGGTTTTTAATGCTGGGGATAATGGAATCTCCGGGCAGGCGGCTGCGGAAGAGGTACATCGCAACGGCGGCAAGGAGCAAAAGCGAACGGTAGACCAGCTTTACGTAGTGAAGTGTGGATATTGGTGACAGCTTTTTTCGTGCCATGTGCGCTCCGTAATGAAAAATATCTTGAAAAAACAGGGAACGATTAAATATAACATATTTCGACAATTTTTTCAAGGCTTTTACAAAATAAAACCCGTAAATACGCAAACGAGCTGTTCGCCCCATGGGGTGAACAGCTCACTTGCGTATATTAACCTAAGTTAAATTCTCTTCCACTTGGTGCCCTGGGGAGTGTCGGTGATCTCTATGCCCATGGCCTTGAGCTCGTCGCGGATGCGGTCGGCCTCGGCAAAGTTTTTGGCCTTTTTGGCCTCTTTTCTCTGGGCGATGAGTCCGTCGATGACGGGGTCAGTCTCTTCCGCGGCGGTGGCTGCGGCGGCGTCGGCGCGCTTTTTCTCTGCGGCGGAGAGCAGGTTAAGGCTCAGCACGGTGTCGAAAGAGGCAAGGGCGGCAAGCTTGGTGTCGGCGGTGGTACGTGCCTTGAGGGCGTCGTAGACCGCGGTGACGGCAACGGCGGTGTTGAGGTCGTTGTTCAACGCCTCGGCAAAACGCTCCTTCAGGGAAGCGAGGGCGGCTTCGTCCACACCGTCTCCGGGGACGAGAGCGGCAATACGGGCGATGAGCTTGTCGTAGGCAACGACGGCGTTGTCCAGATTTTCCCAGCTGAACACAAGATTTCTGCGGTAGTGGCTCTGGAGGCAGAACAGGCGGTAGGCCATGGGGTCGTAGCCCTTGCTTTCCAGCAGGGAGACCGTAAGGAATTCGCCCTTGGATTTGCTCATTTTGCCGGTGTCGGTGTTGAGGTGGTGAACGTGGAACCAGTAGTTGCACCACTTGTGGCCAAGGAAGCTTTCGCTCTGGGCGATCTCGTTGGTGTGGTGGGGGAAGGCGTTGTCAATGCCGCCGCAATGGATATCAAGATCGTCGCCTAAGTGCTTCATGGAAATTCCGGAGCACTCGATATGCCAGCCGGGGTAGCCCACGCCCCAGGGAGAATCCCACTTAAGGGCCTGGTCCTCGAACTTGGACTTTGTGAACCAGAGCACGAAGTCGTTCTTGTTGCGCTTGTTGGCATCCTCTTCAACGCTGTCGCGAACGCCGACGGCAAGATCCTCTTCGTTGTGGTCGTTGAAAATATAGTATTTCTCAAGGGTGGAGGTGTCGAAATAGACGTTACCCCCGGCAAGATAGGCACTGCCCTTTTCAAGCAGGGTCTCGACGATGTGGATATACTCTGCAATGCAGTTGGTGGCAGGCTCGACAACGTCCGGGATCTTGATGTTCAGCTTGGCGCAATCCGCAAAGAACGCGTCGGTATAGAACTTTGCAATGTCCATAACGCTCTTGTTTTCCCGCTTTGCGCCCTTGAGCATCTTGTCCTCGCCGGTGTCCGCGTCGGAGGCCAGATGGCCAACGTCCGTGATGTTCATAACGCGCTTGACGTTATAGCCGGAATAGCGAAGGGCCTTTTCCAGCACGTCCTCCATAATGTAGGTGCGCAGGTTGCCGATGTGGGCATAATGGTAAACCGTGGGGCCGCAGGTGTACATCTTGACTACGTCCTCGTGGTTGGGTGTGAAAAGCTCTCTCTTTCTGCTGGCGGAGTTGTAAAGATACATTGGGTCTTCTCCTTTGGGTGTATATGTAAACTGAGTGTCGAGCCTGAGAATTGCCGTGGCTAATCTAATATATTATAGCCTTTTTTCGCCGGGAAGTAAATATCTTTTGGAAAGAAATTATTAAAACCGGAGAAAAAGAAGAAGGGGGACAGGGGGGGACGGAGGAATAAACAGAACGTGGCGCGTTGGGATTTAGAGAAGAGTGAATAGTGAACAGAGAATAGTGAAAAGTTGCGGTATGGGCGATTTTAAATCGCCCCATATATAAACCTCCCCCTCTCGGGGGAGGTGCCCCGCAGGGGCGGAGGGGGCCTTTGGGTGAATACCATGTCCTTACACAGTTTGTAAACCATGTGCCTTCACAGGATTTCGGCGGGAGCAAGCCCCCGCCCTACGGTGTGCGGTTTATCTGTTTGCCCGTAGGGACGCCCCTCCCGGGGCGTCCGGAAAAGGTCGCCTTTGGCACAATGTTGCCGGGAGGGGCAACCGGGATGATACGTTGGTGCATTCACTCCCTCAGTCTCGGCCTTTGGCCGATCCAGCTCCCTCGGAGAGGGAGCCTTGGGTACGTGCTTTTATTTTTAGCACTATCCTATCTTTACAGGTATACGCCAAAAGCCTTCCCCTTGTAGGGGAAGGTGCCCCGCAGGGGCGGATGAGGTGGAGGCTGCCTTTAGCACAATGTCGAACAGCGGAGTCTTCGCAAGCTTCACCTCATCAGTCTCGCTTTGCGAGCCAGCTTCCCCTACAAGGGGAAGCCTTTGGGCGTATACCGTGTCCTCACACAGTTTGTAAACCATGTGCCTTCACAGGATTTCGGCGGGAGCAAGCCCCCGCCCTACGGTGTGCGGTTTATCTGTTTGCCCGTAGGGGAGGCTATCAGCCTCCCGCAAACGTTGCCATCGGCACAGTATTGCCGGGAGGGCAAGCGGGATGATACGTTGGTGCATTCACTCCCTCAGTCTCGGCCTTTGGCCGATCCAGCTCCCTCGGAGAGGGAGCCTTGGGTATGTGCTTTTATTTTTAGCACTATCCTATCTTTACAGGCCGTAGGGGCGAACTGCGTTCGCCCGCAAACGTTGCCTTTGGCACGGTATTGCCGGGGAAGGCTTACGGAATCCCCCCTACCCCCCTTTAGGCAAGGGGGGCGCATAAGGAAGATTTACGGAATCCCCCCTACCCCCCTTTAGGCAAGGGGGGCATTTTGCTGCGATGAATGTGTGAAACTGTGTTGCCGGGAGGGGCAAACGGGATGATACGTTGGAACGAATGAATATTGAATAATGAAGCCGCTTCGCTGATGAATAATGAATAATTGCGGTGGGGTCGATTCACGAATCGACCCATATATAAACCTCCCCCTCTCGGGGGAGGTGCCCCGAAGGGGCGGAGGGGGCACGGGGGGGCCTTTGGCACGGTGTTGCTGGGGAAAATTTACGGAATCCCCCCTACCCCTCACCCAGCAAGGGGGGCGCATGCGGACAAAAAAATCCCGGCACGGGAAGGTGCCGGGAAAAATGAGGGGAAAACTAATTTTTGAGCTTTGCGGTCTGGCGCTGGGCCATGACGAGGCGGTAGTAGATGCCTTTTTTCTCCAGAAGCTCCTTATGGCTTCCGACCTCGGCAATGCGCCCCTTGTCTATGACCACCAGCCTGTCGGCGTGGCGGAGGGTGGCAAGGCGGTGGGCAATGGCGATGGTGGTGCGGTTTTCAATAAGTCGGCCCAGGGCTTCCTGGATCTGGTTTTCGGTCTTGGGGTCGAGAGAGCTGGTGGCCTCGTCCAGAATTAGGATCCTGGGGTTTTTCAGAACGGCTCTGGCAATGCTGAGGCGCTGGCGCTCGCCGCCGGAGAGGTTGTGGCCGTTTTCGCCGATGACGGTGTTGTAGCCGTCGGGCAGCTTCATAATAAACTCGTGGGCGTTTGCGGCCTTTGCGGCGGCGACGACCTCTTCGTAGGTGGCGTCCTCACGGGCGTAGGTGATATTTTCGTAAACGGAGCCTGCAAAGAGGAAGGTCTCCTGGAAAACAACG
>SVLY01000043.1 GCA_015067715.1 Oscillospiraceae bacterium
CCCCTCCGCCCCTTCGGGGCACCTCCCCCGAGAGGGGGAGGTTTATATGGGTCGATTCGTGAATCGACCCTACCGCAATTATTCATTATTCATCAGCGAAGCGGCTTCATTATTCAATATTCATTCGTCCCCACGCATCATCCCGGTAATAAAATATGGGCGATTTAAAAATCGCCCATACCTCTTCTTTTCACTTTTCTCTATTCACTCTTCACTTAATCCCGGTCTCCCCGGACGGCGAAGGGTTTATTTCTTTTTGCGGAAGATCTTTTTTCTCAGCAGGATGATCAGCATTGCAACGAAGAGCAGTGCGCAGAGGCCGATGGTTGCGAAGAGCTGAACGGTTCCCTTGGGGGCGAAGCCCAGCATGAGAAGCATGGGGAAGCCAAAGGCGATGGCCCAGGGCTGCTGATAGACGAGGTTGTTTGCGGCGGGGGTCTCAAAGCGGGGATCCTTTTCTCTCAGCAGGATAACGCCGGTTGAGGCGGTGCCTGTGAGCATGCCGTAGAGAGAGAGGAAAGCCTCGTCGGAATAGTCGGGGTAGACGATGGGGCAGAGCTTTGCAAGGTAGAAATAGGTGGCAACGGCACCGGCGATGCAGATGCAAAGCAGGGGGACGATGAATTCGGCGTGGGTGAAGGCGGAAAGGTCGATGGCGGCGATGGAGGCGACCACCATGATGTCGAACATAAAGCCTGCAATGCGGGACTGCATGAAATTGCTGGTGTATTCTCTGTGGATGATGTTCTTCTTGCGGCAGAAGCCCAGAATTCCCTTGAGAACAAGAGCGCAGAGGGTGCCGAAGAGGAAGTTAAAGCCCCAGACCAGAGGCTGAACGGTGTTTACGCCAAAATCGCCCAGAATGCCGGTGTTGATAAGGGCGTTGAAGCCGATCATGATGAGGTAGGCCATGATATAGCCGATGAACACAAGGGCCACCTGAACGGTGAGCTTGTCAAGGCTTTCGGAAAGGGGAATTTCGCCCTTGGCGGTGACGGCTTCCTTGCTGTCCTCGGCCTCGGTGACCTCTGCGCCCAGGCTGCCGGAAAAGCGGCCCTTTCTGCGGAGGAGGTTCAGGTAAATAACGCCGCCGACGCTTGCGGCAACGAAGCCCATGGCCGCAACGGTGAGACCAAAGCTGGTGCCGTTGTCAAAGCCCCAAAGGTTTTCGTAGGTTCTGCCCCAGTTATAGGCCTGTCCGGGACCCTGGCCGTAGCCCATGGGCAGCAGCAGACCGGAGGCGGCAAAGCCCTTCTGCATAATGTAGAACAGCGCAGTGGAGAGCACGAGACCCACGACCGCCTGAATAAGGTAACCGCCAACAACGGCAACGCCGGTGTCGAAGCTCTTAAGGCGCTGGTCGCTGTTTTTCTCAACGCGGCGAAGGCTCATGGCAACGAAGCCCAGACCCAGACCGTGGTAGGTGATGACCTCCATCATCTGGGCAGAGAACATACTCTCCCCGTTGAAGATCTGCTTGTAGATAAAGTTGACGATCAAAAGCAAAAATCCGCCCAGAACGGAGCTGGGTATCAGCATTTTGCGAAGGGGCTTGATGGAGCGGCGAAGCATGTTTGCCACCATCATTGCGCCCAGAAGCATTGTGACCGTTATGATGAACGACCAAACCTCTGTGTCCCAAAAATTACCTGTTGTCATGGTTTTAATGCTACTCCTTTACTGTATCTTTTCTGTTTTCTGCCTCAACGGCAAGAGAAAGCTTGCTTAAGGTCTTTTCAAAGGCGGCGAGCTCTTCGGGGGAGCATGAGCTCTCCAGCGCCTCAACTGCCCGGCGGATAAACTCGTCCTGTTCGCCGGAATAGTCGAAATATTTGTTGCACACCCGAATTCGGGTCTCTCTCCGGTCGCCCCGGGGAGGAAGCTTTTCAATATAGCCCTTTGAGATAAGGGAGTTGACCTTGTAGGTGGCGTTGGGCTGTGAAATGCCAAGATGGTCGGAAAACTCCTTGATAGAAGGCTCGCCCAAAAGATAGATAACGTCTGCGGCGAAGGCCTCGGTTGCGCTTAGGCTGCCGTCCTTTTCGTGGATGTGGCCGAAAAGAGTGCGGTAGTGCATAAGGCGCGATCGGTTATAAAGCGTTAGCACCTCGTCGTAAAGCAAAAGGCGGTCTCTCCCTTCCGTGGTCTTAAAAAATAATTAAATATTTTTAAGTATCATATACCAAAACCCCTCTTTTGTCAAGGGCAAAAGAGGGGTGAGGGGGATAAAATATTAATTTTCAAGCAAGGAAATAAGTTCCTCCGCCGAAAGCCTTGCGGCAGAGCCGTCGCTTCCGTCGATAAGGGCGGCGGCAAGGCCGGCTTTTTTCTCCTGAAGCTCGGCGATCTTCTGTTCTATGGTGTCTTCGGCAATGAGGCGCCACACGTGAACGTGGTGCTCCTGGCCGATGCGGTGGGCCCGGTCGGTGGCCTGGTTCTGGGCGGCCATGTTCCACCATGGGTCGTAGTGGATGACGGTGTCCGCCCCGGTGAGGTTCAGCCCCGTTCCTCCGGCCTTGAGGGAGATGAGGAACACAAAGCCCTCCCCGGAGTTGAATCTGCGCACAAGCTCAAGGCGCTCTGCAACGGGGGTCTTGCCCGTGAGGGTGAAAAAGGGCAGCTCCGCCTGGGTCAGCCTTTGGGCCAGCACGTCCAGCATTGAAGTGAACTGGGAAAAGAGCAAAACTCTGTGTCCGCCGGACTTCAGGCTGTCCAGAAGATCCATGCAAAGCTCAAGCTTTGCGCTCTCGCCGGAATAGCTCTCCCCAAGGCAGAGGGGAGGATGACAGCATATCTGCCGCAGCCGCAGAAGCATCGTAAGCACGTCGAAGCGGAAGTTTGCCTCCGGCTCGCCGGAGAGCAGCTTTTCCCGGAGCTCGGCAATAAGCGCGGCGGAGACTGCGGCGTAGGCCTTTTTCTGTTCTCCGGAAAGCCGGGTGTAGAGCACGCTTTCGGTCTTTTCGGGAAGCTCGGTGAGCACGTCACGCTTGACCCGGCGGAGAATAAAGGGTGCGGTTTGCCGACGCAGGCGCAAAAGCGCCTTTTTGTCCCCGTCGGCAATGGGCTGTTCGGTGAGACGGCGGAAATCCACGTACCGCCCGAGGTACCCCGGCATAAGGTAGTCGAAGATGGACCAGAGCTCTGCGGGGCTGTTTTCCACGGGGGTGCCCGTCATTGCGAATTTAACTCTTGCCTTCAGCGCCTTAACGGCCGCGGCGGCCTGGGTGGTGCGGTTTTTGATATATTGTGCCTCGTCCGCGATAACTGCGCGGAAGCGTATGCTTTGGTAATAGGGCAGATCCCTCTTGAGCGAGTCGTAGCTGGTTATGCCAAGGGCGGATTCCTTGAGCTCCTCAATTGCCTCTGCCCGTTCGGTCGCCGTGCCGTAGACCGTGACGGAGTCAAATCCCGGGGCAAAACGCCTCACCTCTGCGGCCCAGTTTGCAACCAGAGAGGTGGGACAGACCACCAGCACCGGGCCTTCCCCGTCGGGGGGCGGCGCGGAGAGCGCAAGGGCAAGTGCCTGAAGGGTCTTGCCAAGACCCATGTCGTCTGCAAGAATGCCCCCAAAGCCCCGGCTCTCAAGAGAGCGCATCCAAAGAAAGCCCTCCTCCTGGTAGGGGCGCAAAAGCCCCAGGATCTCGGATGGCACTCCGCAGTCCTCGGGAGCGGGAGGATTTGCGTTCGCCGCCCGGCGGAATGCGCTGCTCCGGTCGATAAGCCGGCTGTTTTCCCTTGCGGCGTTTTCCAGATAGAGCATTCGGAAAAGGGGAAGCTTCATGTTTTGAGCCAGCTCGCCGGGGGTCAGGGAAAGCCCCCGGAAAAGCTCGGCGGCGTAGTCGAAGGTCTCGTCGGAGAGGTCGGCAAAGCTTCCGTCGTCGAACCGGTAGAATTTTTCGCCCCGGTCCAGCGCGGAGAGCACCTGGGCAAGCTCACGGGGAGAGTAGTCCTCGCTTTCAAGGCGGAAGTCAAGCAGTCCGCCGGAAAGATCCAGAGAAAATCTTATGTCTCCCGTGGCTCTCACCCGGGGAATGGCGGCGCCGTTTACCGTCTCCACCTGCGCCAGAGTCCGGAGCTCCTCCAGACCCTCCCGGGCAAGGCGGAACATGGCTCCGCTGTCGCCGCGGATCTCTGCGGCGCTGTCGGCGGTGAGCGGGATGGGGAAATATTTCAGAATGGCGCGCTCGATCTTTGCCTCAAGGGCGGTATCCCGGGTGTCCGCGTCCTTGACACGCTGGAAAACGGGGTAGACCCTGTCCCCGTAGGAAAATTCCGCCTCTGCCCGGGCGCTGTCCGGACCAAGGGTCGAAACGGTTATGCGGCAGGAGAGCTCCCCGGGAAGTCTGGCCTCAAGCCCGGCGTCGGAAAACCGCCAGGAAACGTATTCCCTCATCGGGCGGATGACCCGGGAAAAGAACCTGCCAAGGTCGTTTCCGGACATGAGCAGACCGTCCTTCCCGGCAGATGCCATGTCGGAGAGAAGCCGGGCAACGCTTTTGGTAAAGCCCCGGGAACAGACGAAGATTCGTCCGGAGTCCAGCACGTAGCATTTTTCGCCGAAGCCCAGAATACAGAGCTCTTCCCCGTCGAAGGTCATTCGGCAACCCGACCGTCCCGCAGGGGAGAAAAGCACCCGGAAGTCGGGGTCGCCGGAGGCGACGGGGGTCTCGGTGTTGTTGAGTATGACCGGGTTCTCACCCAGAAGGTAAAAGAAATCGTCGATATTGTTCTCTCCGAGGTACACCGCCGAGGCGCTCATGCCGTAGAGGGGCATCTCAGAGGCGTGGCGGGAGCGGAGAAAGCGGATATAGCCCTGGCTTTTTTCGTCGAAGGACTCTAAATTGTGGTCGAAAACGCAGTTTTTCCCGTAGGCAAGGGGTGAGCCGGCCTTGACGGCATCCAAAAATTCGGAAATGCTCCTTACGGAATAGAGCCTGTCCCGGCCGATGAGAAAGCTGAGCATGAGCCGTGAGTCGAAGGTGAATGTGAGCTCCGGCACCAGCCTCAGCGAACCCGGGGCGGCCACCTCTGCCTGGACGGGGCGGGACTCGGCAATGAGCCTGTGTATGGCGTCGGAGGTGACCACCTCCGGCGCGGACTCCTCGGGGAAAAGGGTGAAGAGCACGGCGGCCATGTGCTCGCACAAAAACGCTCCGCCGTCCGGCATACAGCCGCACCGGCCCTGAGTGGGCAGTCCCCGGGAGTCAAGGGTGAGATAGGTCTCCTCCGTGGCGGTGGAAAAGCGGTTGTGACCGCCCACTCTGGCGAAAATGCGGCGGCTGTCCCCCTGGGGGCAATCGGTTACGATATCCACCCTGCCCATGTCGGTGATCCTGCGGGCAACGGCGGGAGTTTCCCTGCCCCGGGAGGCTGTGGCGATATATTCTCCGCATATGGCGGAAAAGCCGTGATCCGAGAAAAGGCATTTTCCCATCTCCCCGGAGGGGTTGTTGTCCAGAGAGCGGACGACGGCGGTGAGAAAGGCGGCCTGATGGGCGCAAAAGCCCGTTGCGGGACAGCTGCAGTCAAGCTGGTCGGCGTTTCCGTCGGGAGAGAGGGTCACACGGGTGCGGTATTCAACGTAGCGGTCGCGGACGGTGCCGTAAAACCTGCCGGAAAGCCCACGGGTAATGCGGGTCACTCCTCCGGCCTCGAATATTCTCTTTCCGTTTTCCAGCGCTTCGGGAGAAAAGCTGGCGTAAAACCGCTGAAGATCCATGTGTTTGCTCTCACCGCCTTAAAAATGGGTTACATTATATAGTAGCACAAATCCCTGTCGAAAGCAAGGCTTTTGCCTTGACAATGTTTTTTGACGATGCTATAATGATTTTGCAAAGACTGCCGGAGAAAGCCTGTCTCCGGCTTGAGAGATAAGGGAGAATAAACTTATGAGGATCTACGACATTGGCGTTATGTTCGGCTGTTTCCGCCAGGGCTTTGACGAGGGTCTTGAGACCGCCCGGCGCATTGGCGCTCAGAAGCTTCAGGTGGGCTGGGAGTGGAAGGATCTTACCCCCGGCGAGCAGAGAGAGATTCTTTCCCGCATAAATTCCCACGGGCTGGGCGTTTCTGCCGTCTGCGCCGCTCTGGACGGTATCCACGAGGGCGACATGAGCGTGGTGGAGGACGCGAAAAAGTCCATTGACCTTGCCCTTAACCTCGGCACCAACGTTGTCACCTCCCATATCGGCGTTATTCCGGACGTTCACAACGCCGACTGGGAAAAAATGGCCGCCGTGGCAGGGGTGATCGCAGACTACGCAGAGAGCGTTGGCGCCCGTCTTGCCATCGAGACCGGCCCCGAATCCCCGGAGACCCTTGCAGACTTTATCGACAGCATCTCACCCCGTGGGCTTGCGGCAAACCTTGACCCGGCAAACCTTGCCATGGTGGGCGGCTACGACCCCGTTGAGGCTGTCCACACCCTTTCCCACCGCATTGCCCACACCCACGCCAAGGACGGCATTCGCCTCAGCGGCTATTCCGCCGCCCAGATCTACGGCGGACTTGTGAACCCCGGCGGCTACACCTATCTTGAGGTTCCCCTTGGAAAGGGCGACGTGGACTTCCCCCGTTGGGTCGCCGCTCTGGACGAAGAGGGCTATACCGGCGTGCTCACCATAGAGCGCGAGGTTGGGGACGACCCCGTGAGAGATATCGCCATGGCCGTTGGCGTGCTCCGCTCCGCAATGGGTCTTGAATAAGCTTTTGCCGCAGGAGGGAAAACGGAAAATGAAAGCAAAGCTTACTGTAAACAAATGCTTTAAAATAGGCGAAGTAGACCCCAGGATCTACGGTTCCTTCGTTGAGCACCTTGGCCGCGCCGTCTACGGCGGCGTTTACGAGCCTGGCCACCCCACGGCGGACGAAATGGGCTTTCGTGGGGACGTTCTTGAGCTTGTGAAAAAGATCGGCGTCACCGCCGTTCGCTATCCCGGCGGAAACTTTGTCTCCGGCTACAACTGGGAGGACGGTGTTGGCCCCCGTGAGCTCCGCCCCAGAAAAAAGGAGCTTGCATGGCGCTCCACCGAGACCAACGAGATCGGCATCGACGAGTTCCAGGCCTGGGCCAAAAAGGCGGGCACGGATATTATCATGGCCGTCAACCTTGGCACACGGGGTCCTGCGGATGCTCAGAACCTTGTGGAATACTGCAACGCCCCCGGCGGAAGCTATTATGCGGATATGCGCATTAAAAACGGCTTTGAACAGCCCTTTGGCATAAAGCTCTGGTGCCTTGGCAACGAGATGGACGGCGACTGGCAGATAGGCCACAAGACCGCCGAGGAATACGGCCGCACAGCCCAGGAGGCCGCAAAGCTTATGAAGCAGATGGACCCCTCCATCGAGCTTGTGGCCTGCGGAAGCTCCCACTACAATATGCCCACCTTTGGGGACTGGGAGCTCACCGTTCTGGATCACGTTTACGAAAACGTGGACTATATTTCCCTCCACCAGTATTACGGCAACCACACCGGCAACACCGCCGATTTCCTTGGCAGAGCCGAGCATATGGACGCCTTTATCAAGAGTGTTGCCTCCCTTTGCGATGCGGTAAAGGCCAAAAAGCACTCCGCCAAGACCGTGAACCTCTCCTTTGACGAGTGGAACGTCTGGTACCACAGCAACGGCGTATCCTACCCCGACTGGACGGTCGCCCCGCCCATTCTTGAGGACATTTACAATTTCGAGGACGTTCTGCTGGTGGGAAGCATGCTCATCACCCTTCAGAACAACTGCGACAGAGTAAAGCTTGCCTGCCTTGCCCAGCTCATCAACGTCATCGCCCCAATCATGACCCAGACCGGCGGTCCTGCCTGGGCACAGACCATCTTCTACCCCTTCATGTTCGCCTCCGCCTTTGGCCGCGGCACCACCCTTCGTCCCCTTGTGGACTGCGAAAGCTACCGCACCACCGACGGCATCGACGTTCCCTGGCTGTCCACCTCGGCAATCCTCAACGAAGACGGCACCGAGCTCACGGTCTTTGCCGTAAACCGTTCCGGCGAGGAAGAGCTTGTTCTCGACCTGGATGCCCAGGGCTTCGAAAAAGTTGAGCTTTTGGCCCACACCCAGATCATCGCCGACGACCTCAACGCCGTAAACACCGCCGAAAGCTCCCCCGTCGTCCCCACCTCCGTCGAGCCCGGAGAAACGATATCCCTCAAGCCCTATTCCTGGAATATGCTGAGGTTCAAAGTTTAAACAAAATCCCCCCCTTTAGCGTGTTATCCTTAACGGATAACACGCAGTCAAATCCGTCTTCGACGGGTGAAATCCACCTCCGGTGGATGAAATCGCGTTTGCGATGAAATCCTGCTTCGCAGGGTTGTATTCAGACGGATTTGATTTCATCCAAGGGCTTGACCTTGGATTTCATCTGAACGAAGTGAAGATTTCATCGTTGCCGCGCAACGATTTCATTAAACCAACAGAAAAAGAGATAACATTTCGGATTGATCCGATTTGTTATCTCTTTCTGTCGTTATAAGGGTTTGGGCAACTGCCCATATTTGCGTTTGACTAGTCAAATGCGATGCTTGTACTTTGCTCAAAGCATAAATTCTCCGTTAAGGACATCACACTTAGTCAAGGGGGGATTTTGTTGCCGGAAGAGGCAAACGGGATGATACGTGGGATTAAGAGAACAGTGAACAGAGCACAGAGAAGAGTGAAGAGAAGTGGTAGGGTCGATTTAACAATCGACCCAAATAAACCTCCCCCTCTCGGGGGAGGTGCCCCAACGGGGCGGAGGGGGCACGGGGGACGAATGAAATAATTAAACGTAGGGACGCCCCTCCCGGGGCGTCCGAAAACGTTGCCTTTGGCACAATGTTGCCGGGAGAGGCAAGCATAGCCTTCCCCTTGTAGGGGAAGGTGCCCCGAAGGGGCGAATGAGGTGAAGGCGGCCTTTGGCACGGTGTTGCCGGGGAAGGCTTACGGAATCCCCCCCTACCCCCCCTTTAGGCAAGGGGGGCTTTTTGTTGCCGGAAGGGGCAAACGGGATGATACGTGGGATTAAGAGAACAGTGAACAGAGCACAGAGAAGAGTGAAGAGAAGTGGTATGGGAGATTTTAAAATCGCCCCAAATAAACCTCCCCCTCTCGGGGGAGGTGCCCCGCAGGGGCGGAGGGGGCACGGAGGCAGCCTTTAGCACGGTGTTGCCGAGAGAGGCAAGCGGGATGATACGCGGGTTCCCCCGGCGGGCAGATGATATCTGCCCCTACGGTGCAAGGGTTGTCTTCGTTCCTGTAGGGGAGGCAAACGGGATAATGCGTGGGGGCGAATGAATTAATTAAACGTAGGGACGCCCCTCCCGGGGCGTCCGCAAACGTTGCCATCTGTACAATGCCTCCGGGAAGGGCGACCGGGATGATACGCCGGTGCATTCACTCCCTCAGTCTCGGCCTTTGGCCGATCCAGCTCCCTCGGAGAGGGAGCCTTGGGTACGTGCTTTTATTTTTAGCACTATCCTATCTTTACAGGCTTACGGAATCCCCCCTACCCCCCTTTAGGCAAGGGGGGCTTTTGCTGCGGCGAACGTATGAAATGCCGGCCGTCCCTTGTGTTGGAATTTAGAGAACAGTGAACAGAGCACAGAGAAAAGTGAAGAGAAGAGGTAGGGGCGTTCTGTGAACGCCCGCAAACGTCGCCTTTGGCACGGTGTTGCCGGGAGAGGCAACCGGGATGACACGGCAAGACGGGCGAACGCAGTTCGCCCCTACGGCTCGCGGTTTACCTTTTCGCCCGTAGGGAATCCCCAAACGTTTCGGCGGGAGCAAGCCCCCGCCCTACGGTGTGCGGTTTATCTGTTTGTCCGTAGGGACGCCCCTCCCGGGGCGTCCGGAAAAGGTCGCCTTTGGCACAATGTCGCCGGAAGAGGCTTACGGAATCCCCCCTACCCCCCCTTTAGGCAAGGGGGACTTTTGCTGCGGCGAACGTATGAAATGCCGGCCGTTCCTTGTGTTGGAATTTAGAGAACAGTGAACAGAGCACAGAGAAAAGTGAAGAGAAGAGGTAGGGGCGTTCTGTGAACGCCCGCAAACGTTGCCTTTGGCACAGTATTGCCGGGAGGCAGATGGGATGATGCGTTGGAACAAATGAATATTGAATAATGAAGCCGCTTCGCTGATGAATAATGAATAATTGCGGTAGGGCGATTTCACTTGCCCGCAGGGCAAATTTCACTGTAAAAAAAACATCCCCGTACCGTGTCCGGTACGGGGAACAGATTTATATTTTAATGCAGCCAAAGGAGCTTTCGACCGTGCCGCCGGCGAGGATGTGGGCTTTTACTCTGCGCTGGAGGCTGGTGTTTTCCGGGGCAGAGGCGATGTCTGCGGGGTCGAAGGTGAAGCCGAAAACTCTCTCGATGGTCTGGGCGCCTTTGTCTCCGTTGTGGGGAAGCTGGGTCCACAGGCGCATAAAGCGGCAGATGTTTGAATTTTCGTCGGTGACGTTGGGAATGTCCGGGCTCAAAAGCCAGGAGCCGCAGACGAAATATTCCGCGGGCTTGTCGGGGTAGAGCCGGGCGAAGAAGGGCTTTGCCATTTCAAAGGACTTCATGCACTCGTCGATGTCCAGCGGCTCGCCCTGGGGAATGTGCACCTCGATAACGTATTCGCCGGAGGGCACAACGGGATGGGCTCTGGCGTGGACGAACTGAAGTCTGCCAAGGCGGAAAAGTCCCCCGAGGTAATGGCCGGTGAGCCAGCCAAGGTTCGTAAGACCCAGCTCTCCGGTGACGGCGCGGTGGTTTTCTATCCAAAGGTTAACGTCCTTGAGGGTGGCAACGGTGATATCGTGGGAGATGCCGAGGTTTTGGTGGAGCTCAAGGGTGTGGTCGGCAAGGTTTGCGAGAATAAAAAGGGGCAAAAGTCCGGGCTCTGCGGAAACGGGGCTGTTGGTGCGGATCATTTCCCGGGCAAGCTCACTGCCCTTTGCGGCCATTTCCGGGTCGGAGCGCAAGGCTTCTTTGAGCTCGTCGTATTCAAGTATCTCGTTGATAAAGAATTCCATGGCCATTATTTCGTGCCTCCTTCAAGGTATGCCGCCGTGTTTTCCGCAGAGGCTTTAACTCTGGGATCCTTGGCGTCGGCGGCAAAGCGGTAGTCAAAGCTTCGGGTGAACTTTGCAAGCTCTTCGCGGAGCTTGTCGTGGTAGTTGGCAGAGATCTCTGCGGTGACCTTGGTAAACTCACCCAGCTCCCGCTTGGAGAGGTCCTTTTTGGCAAATCTCAGCAGAGCGGCCATGTGGGGCAGGCAAAAATACTCCTGAGCGGCGTAGACCGTGCGGAAGTCCAGCTCTGTCTCCCAAAGATAGACGGTGTTGCGGACGTAGTGGTCCATCTCTCTGTCGGCGCGGGTGCACACAAAGCAGGAGGAAGAGAGCTTTTCGGCCTTTTCTGCCAGCTTTTCGGGGTCAAAGGCCCGGGTGAGCACACCCTTGCTCTCGCGGTAGACCTTTTTTGCGGCCTCGTCCATGTGGCTTTCAAGCATGAGGGCAACGGGAAGCACCTTTTTGGAGGTGAGCATATATGAAAGATGCTCGCGGCAGAAGCCCAGCTTGTTGCTTTCGGTGCGAACGTCCGGCTCCATCATCGCCGCGCCGGTTATATAGTCCAGTGCCTTGTCACGGCTGATGCCGTAGAGCCGGCAAAGGGGACAGCCGCATTTTTCGGCAAAAGCCTCGTTGATGGGTATTGTGTAGATCTTTTCTTTCATAAATGCCTTGCGCCTCTTTTCCCTTCGTGATACAATATTATTATACTATGGATCGCTGATTTTTTCAATAGCGATGCCGGGAGGCATTTTACATATGATAGAGGTTTTTGAAAACAAAACAGTCCTCACCGGGGACAGCGCTTTTTCCCCGGAGCAGACCTTTCTCTGCGGCCAGTGCTTTCGCTTTGACCCGGACGGAGAGGGTTTTTCCGGAATTGCCGGGGGAAAATTTATCCGCGCAGAGGAAAAAGAGGGCGTGACCACCCTTTTCTGCCCGGCAGAGGATTTTGAAAGCTTCTGGAAGGGCTATTTTGACCTGGACCGGGACTATTCCGCCGTGCGGCCGCTGATCGCCGGAGATCCCTTTTTGTGCGAGGCGGAAAAATTCGGCAGGGGCATCCGGCTTCTCCGGCAGGAGCCATGGGAGGCGCTGTGCTCGTTCATCATTTCCCAGTGCAACAATATCCCCCGTATCAAGGGCATCGTTTCCCGCCTGTGCCAAATGTACGGCGCCGAGGTGGAGGGGGGCTATGCCTTTCCCGATGCGGCGACCCTGTCTGAGCTTGAGGTCTCCGACCTTGCCCCCCTTCGGGCAGGCTACCGGGCAGACTATATCATAAACGCCGCCCGTGCGGTGGCAGGTGGCCAGCTGGATCTTCAGGCTGTTGCCGGGCTTCCCACGGACGAGGCAAGGCGAGAGCTTATGGCCCTCCGGGGCATCGGCAAAAAGGTCGCAGACTGCGTTTTGCTCTTCGGCCTTGGCAAGACCGACGCCTTCCCCGTGGACGTGTGGATCAAAAAAGTGCTGAACACCGTCTACCCCGGCGGGCTGGACGTTTCCGTCTACGGAGACATGGCCGGTCTTGTTCAGCAGTACGTTTTTTTCTACGCCAGAGAAAACGGGGATATGTTCGTAAAATAAAGCGCCCGATCTTAATGCAAAAAAGGCTTTCTTTGAAAGAAACGCATTTCTTTCAAAGAAAGCCTTTTAAATTATCAGTTTCTCTGGGAATGGATGGGTGCCGGAATGCGGCCGCCGCGGGAGATGAACTTTGCGGGGCTTTCGTTGTGGACGGGCATGATGGGCGCTTCGCCCCAGAGACCGCCGAAGACCAGCTTGTCTCCGGTCTTTTTGCCCCATGCGGGAACCAGACGCACGGCAGTGGTCTTGTTGTTCACAACGCCGATAGAGATCTCGTCTGCGATAATGGCGGAGATGACCTCTGCGCTGGTGTCGCCGGGAATGGCGATCATGTCCAGACCCACCGAGCAAACTGCGGTCATTGCCTCGAGCTTGTCCACGGTGAGCACGCCGCTTTCTGCCGCGGCGATCATGCCGGAGTCCTCGGAAACGGGGATGAACGCGCCGGAAAGGCCGCCCACGTGGCTGGAGGCCATAACGCCGCCTTTTTTCACGGCGTCGTTGAGCATGGCAAGGCACGCCGTAGTGCCGTGACAGCCGCAGGTCTCAAGACCCATCTCCTCCAGGATCTGGGCGACGGAGTCACCCACTGCGGGGGTGGGGGCAAGGGAGAGGTCCACAATGCCAAACTCCGCGCCAAGCCTGCGTGAGGATTCGGCGGCGATGAGCTGACCCACGCGGGTGATCTTGAAGGCGGTCTTTTTGATCACCTCTGCCAGCTCCGTCAGGTCACAGCCGGGGTGGCGGAGAATTGCGGCCCGAACAACGCCGGGGCCGGAAACGCCAACGTTTATGGCGCACTCTGCCTCGCCTATGCCGTGGTAGGCGCCTGCCATAAAGGGGTTATCCTCGGGAATGTTCGCAAAAACCACCAGCTTTGCACAGCCGAAGCTTCCGCTGTCCCGGGTGACGTAGGAGGTCTCTTTAATGATCCTGCCAAGCAGGCTCACCGCGTCCATATTTATGCCGGCGCGGGTGGTGGCGACGTTAACTGAAGAGCAAACTCTCTCGGTCTCGCTCAGCGCCTCGGGAATGGAGGCCAAAAGCCGCTTGTCGCTTTCGGTCATGCCCTTGTGAACAAGTGCGCTGTAGCCGCCGATAAAGTTCACCCCAACGGTTTCGGCGGCGCGGTCCATTGCCCGGGCAAGGTCGGCGATATTTCCCCCCTGGCACGCGGCGGCGACGGTTGCAATGGGAGAAACGGAAACGCGCTTGTTGATAACGGGAATGCCGTATTCCTGCTCAAGCTCCTCGCCAACGGCAACCAGCTTTTCGGCTCGGCGGGTGACCTTGTCGTATATCTTTTGGGCACAGCGGCCCATATCCTCCGAGGCGCAGTCCATAAGAGATATGCCCATGGTGATGGTGCGTATGTCAAGGTGCTCCTCGGTTATCATTTTAATGGTCTCGATAATGTCAAGAGTATTCAGCATGGCTTTTCCTCACTGCGGTCTCAGACACGGTGCATGGAATTGAAAATGTCTTCGTGCATGGCGTGGATGTCCAGCCCCAGCTTAACGCCCACAAGCCTCAGCTCCTCGGCAAAGTCACCGAAGGGCACCGTGCAGGCGGAAATGTCCGTCATCATGACCATGGCGAACATATCGGACAAAACGGACTGGCTTATGTCGATGATGTTGACTCCCCTGTTTTTCATAACGTTGGAAACCTCGGCAATAATGCCGACAGCGTCCTTACCGACTACTGTGATAACTGCTCTCATAATTATTTGTGCTTCCTTTCAGAATAGAATGTCGGAAATAATATGTGTGGAGACCAGAAAGCCCCTTGGCGTCAGAGCAAAGCCCTCCGGCGTGACTCTGGCAAAGCCGTGGGCGGCGTAGGTCTCCAGCTTTTTTTGCGCCCGGGGAGAAAGCCTCTCCCGGGAAATGCCCCGGGCGGTGCGGAGGGAAAGCATGATATATTCCGTCTGAACGTCCGTTTCTTCCCCGACTGCGCCGGAAAAAACGTTTTCAAAGCCGGCGGTGAAATCTGCGCTCCGGGGAAATTCAAAGCGCTGACCCCGGTAAAATGAGTGTGCGCTGGGGCCAAGGCCGATATAGTCTCCCAGCTCCCAGTACAAAAGATTGTGGCGGCACTCCTGCCCCGGCCGGGCGAAATTGGATATTTCGTACTGCCCAAGTCCCCCCGCTTCAAGGGCGGAGACAACGGAGAGGTAAATATCCGCCGTTTCGTCCTCGTCGGGAAGTCCGCGGCCGTCGGGATACTGGGCGTACATGGGGGTACCGGGCTCAAGCTTTAAGCAGTAGGCCGAAACGTGACCCACCCCCAGGGACAGAGCCTGTTCAACGGAGAAAAGGGCGCTCTCCTTCGTCTGACCGGGAATGCCCAGCATAAGGTCAAGGCTGACCCTGTCAAAACCGGCGTTTTGGGCGTCAAGGACGGTCTTTTTTGCCTGGTCGGCGGTGTGGATCCGCCCAAGGGCGGCAAGCTCGCCCTCAGAAAAGCTCTGAACGCCGACGGAAATGCGGTTAAAGCCACCCTGGCGCAAGCGGACAAGGTCGGCCCCGTTTACCGTGGCGGGGTTAGCCTCGAAGCTCACCTCGGCTCCGGGGGCAAGCTTCACACGGGACAAAAGCCTGCAAAGCCTTTCCGGGAGAATAGCGGTGGGGGTTCCGCCTCCGAAATAGACGGAGGTGAACTCAAGCCCCTCAAGGGAGGCAATTCTTGCTTCCAGCCCCAAAACGTAGGCTTCCATCTGCTCCCCGGTTGCCTTTCCGGAGAAAAAGTCGCAGTAGCGGCATTTCGAGAGGCAGAAGGGAATATGGAGATAAAGACCGAGAGGGCTACTCATCCAGCTTGAGAACGGACATAAAGGCTTCGTGGGTGAGGTTGACAGAGCCAACGCTTCTCATGCGCTTTTTGCCCTCTTTCTGCTTTTCAAGCAGCTTTTTCTTTCTGGTTATGTCGCCGCCGTAGCACTTGGCAAGAACGTCCTTGCGGAGCGCCTTTACGGTCTCGCGGGCGATGATTTTGCCGCCGATGGCCGCCTGAACCGGGATTTCGAAGAGCTGACGGGGATATTTTCCTTCAGCCGCTCGGCGATCTTTCTGGCGCGGGCATAGGCCTTTTCGTTGTGGACGATAAACGAGAGGGCGTCCACGATGTCGCCGTTTAAGAGAATGTCCAGCTTAACAAGGTCGGACTCGCGGTAGTCCATAAGCTCGTAGTCCAGAGAGGCGTAGCCCTTGGTGCGGGACTTGAGCGAGTCGAAAAAGTCGTAGATTATCTCGTTGAGGGGAAGCTCGTACTTCACCTCAACTCTGTCCGGGTCAAGATAGTCTATGCCCTTGTGAATGCCCCGGCGCTCCTGGCAGAGCTCCATAATGCTTCCCACGTAGGCGGGGGGCGTTATGATCCCTGCGCGGACGAAGGGCTCGTAGGCGCATTCGATGCCTGCCGGGTCGGGGTAGTTCTGGGGGTTGTCGATAACAAGCTCCTCGCCGTTGCGCATGAGCACCTTGTAAACAACGCTGGGGGCGGTGGTAATTATGTCGAAATTGAACTCGCGCTCAAGGCGCTCCTGAATGATCTCCATGTGCAAAAGCCCCAAAAAGCCGCAGCGGAAGCCAAAGCCAAGGGCGGCAGAGGTCTCGGGCTCAAAGGAGAGGGCGGCGTCGTTGAGCTGGAGCTTTTCCAGCGCATCTCTCAGGTCGGGGTAGCGCGAGCCATCGTCGGGGTAGATGCCGGAAAAGACCATGGGCGAGGCCTTTTTATAGCCGGGAAGGGGCTCGGCGGCGGGACGTGAGAGGTGGGTTATGGTGTCGCCCACGGCGGTGTCCCGGACGTTTTTGATGCTGGCGGTGAGATAGCCAACGCATCCGGGTCCAAGCTCAGCGCAGGGGGCAAGACCCAGGGGCATCATTTTGCCGATCTCCACCACGTCGAAATTGCTTCCCGTTGCCATCATGTGTATGGTGTCCCCCGGGCGGAGCACGCCGTCCAGAATGCGGAAGAACACGATAACGCCCCTGTAGGGGTCGTACTGGCTGTCGAAAATAAGGGCCTTAAGGGGAGCTTCGGGGTCGCCCTTGGGGGCGGGCACCTGGGCGACGATCTGTTCCAGAACGTCGGGGATGTTCAGACCCTGCTTTGCGGAGATACAGGGAGCGTCCTCTGCGAGAATGCCGATAATGTCCTCGATCTCCTTTTTCGCCCGGGGAATGTCCGCCGCGGGAAGGTCGATCTTGTTGATAACGGGGAGGATCTCAAGACCGGCGTCTATGGCAAGATAGGTGTTGGAGAGGGTCTGTGCCTCAACGCCCTGAGAAGCGTCCACCACCAAAAGCGCGGCCTCGCAGGCGCGAAGGGAGCGGGAGACCTCGTAGTTAAAGTCCACGTGGCCGGGAGTGTCGATAAGGTTAAGCTCGTAGGTCTCGCCGTCGGAGGCCTTGTAGCTCAGGTTGACCGCGCGTGCCTTAATGGTGATGCCGCGCTCCTTTTCAAGCTCCATGTTGTCAAGAAGCTGATCCGTCATGTCCCGGGAGCTCACGGCCTCGCAGGCCTCAAGCAGACGGTCCGCAAGGGTGGACTTGCCGTGGTCGATGTGGGCGATGATTGAAAAATTGCGAATTTTGGAAATGTCTGACATATATGTTCCGATCCTTATGTGAATATGGGGGGTGAAGGTCAAGAAAGTCTGATAACGCTTCCGCCGTGCTTTTGGGAAAGAAGAGCGTCGCGCTCACGGCAGGTAAAGAGGATTATCTGCCGCGTTTTGGCAAGATCCGCCAGAAGCTGCGTGGCGGTTTCGGCGCGGGCATCGTCGTACATGGCAAAAACGTCGTCCAGAATAAGGGGCACGGCCTCGCTGTCGGGAGAGAGGGTCTCGCAAAGGGCAAGCCGGACAGCCAGCCACGCCTGGTCTGCGGCGCCCCGGCTGAGGAACAAAAGCCGTCTTGCAACGGCCTCCCCTGCGGGTACGGCAGAGGCTTCCATGTCACGGGTGAGCTCAAGCTCGCCGTAGCGCCCGTGGGTGAGTCTGGTGAAAAGCTCCTCTGCCCGGGCGGCAATGCGGGGGGTCATGTCCCGGGAAAACTCCTCGCCGACGCGGGCGAGAAGCTCCCTTGCGGCAAGAATTGCCTCAAGCTCGGTCTGCTGTTTTTCAAGCTCTGCCCTTGCGGCGGAAAGTCTTGCCCGCAGAGCGTCACCGTCTCCAAGGGCGGTCTGGGAGCCCAGAGTGCGCTCGAGAGCCAGCTCTTTTTCCCGGAGTGCGGCGTTCAGCCTGTCCAGAGTGGGGCGAAGCATCTCATCGGAGGCCACGCCGGGCTCGGAATAGACCATAAGGGCGGCTTCGGCCTTTTCGCACTTTTTTCTCAGGCGCTCAAGCTCGCCGTTTTTGGTGAGAAGCACGGCGGCATCCCGAAGGGGGTCGGTCTTTGAAAGCCCAAGACGGAAAATATAGTCCTCGGCGCTTTTTCTGCGGAAGATCAGCTTGTCCTCCAGAGCCTCCGAGGCTCTGGAGGCGGCGCGGATCTCTGACTTGGCAGAGTCACGTCCCCGGCAGAAAAGCTCGTAGCCCCGGGCAATGTCCCGGAACTGCTCGGGACGGGTACAGCCCCAGCGCCCAAGCATCTCCCGTGCCTCCCGCTTTCTTTTTGCGGCGTTGACCGTGCCGGTTATGCCCAGCACCACCATCAGAAGCGCGGCGGCAAAGCAGACGTAGGCCGGAAAGCGTATGCCCGGAAGGCCGGGATCAAGAAGTGTCAGAATTGCAATTCCACCGGCGATAAGCCCGGCGGCAATGATAAACAGCCAATATTTCGGCCCGCCGGACATAAGCGCGGCGTATCTTTTTCTGGCCTTGTCCGCAACGGACACCGCGTATTCCGGAGAACAGCCCTCGAAAACGGAAAGCTCAGCGGGTATCTGGCCGGAGGCGTAGGCGGCCTTCATTTTATATATCTCGGTTTTTGCAAGGCGCAGGTCGTTTTCAAGTCCCTGGGCAATGCGTATGGCGTTTTCTGCGGCGGCGACGGTCTCTCTGTCCCCACGGTCGCCCTCAAGCCGGTTTTCCCGGATGAAGCTGTCGGTCTCGGCGCAGGCCGCGGCGTATTCCTCTTTAAGATAAAGGGCTTTTTCCCGGTTCTTTTCCCTGTCCTCCGAGGCGGCAAGCTCGGTCTCCAACACCAGCTTTTTTGCCCGGAGGGTCTTTATCTCTGCAGAAAGGGCGAGTATATCCCCGTTTTTGCTGTCTATGGCCTCAAGAGCGGCCTCCAGAGAGTCGATCTCGGCCTCAAGGGCGGGAATTGTGCCCCGTTTTCCGTTTTTGCGTTCTCTCTGCCAGGCGGCAAGCCGGGCGTCTGCGGCAGAGGGGCTGGCCTCGTCCCCGCCGGAGCCGACGGCAGAGGCAATTCCGGCCTCAAGGGCGGCGCTGTTTTTAACGGAGAGGCTCTCCCCGGAGCAGAAGGCGGTCTTTTCAAAGACCTCGGCGTCCATTCCGCAGAGCAGTTCTCCAGCGTTTGCGCCGTTAAGCCCGGGAACGGGCTGAGCCGTGTCCGAATAGGTTGCGGAAAAATCCTTCATGGGCCCGTGAAGTGAGCTTCGGGAGAGGACGATATCCCGTCCCCCGTGGGTAAGGCAGAGCCTTCCGCCCATGGGGCGGCCGCTCCAGGGCTGGTATTTGTGCTTGTCGGGGAGCTTGTCTGCGCGCTCGCGCTCGGCGGTGTTGACCCCGTAGAGCATGGCGCGTATCATTGCGGAGAGGGTGGATTTTCCGCTCTCGTTTCCGGCGATGACGGTGTTAAGGCCCGGAGAAAATTCCACACTGCCTGAAAAAGCGCCGAAATCGCCTTTGAGCCAGCGGTATACCATGGTCATCTGCCTTCCTTTCTATAATATATATCTGTTTATTCCTCTGCGTGGGGCTGTTCCCTGTTTTCAAGGGCGGCAAGCCCGAATTCCGTTGCAAGGAGGGAAAGCTCTGTCTCTGCCGCCCGGCGCAAAAACAGCGCCCCAAGGCTCTTGCCTGTGGGAAGCTCCCGGGGAGCCCGGCGCAGATCGGTAATGCGGACCTGCAAAAACCCCTCTGTTTTGGCCAGAAGCTCCTCCCGGGAGGTAAGGGGAGCGCCGGTCAGGGTCAGATCGAGAAGGGTATCCCCCGGGGGGAAGGGGCAAAGGGCGGAAAGATCCGGGATCTCCCCGTCGGAAAAAGCCAGCTCAAAGCATCTCGTGCCGCCCAGGGGAACGAGGTCGGCTTTTACCTCCCCGGGGTCAAGGCTGATGATAACGGCGCCCTTTTGGCCGGTCTCTCCGAATTTCGTGGCCTGAAGACCGCCGTTCATTGAAACCAGGGTCCGGCCGAGAGTCTTTGTGAAATGCCCGTGGATATGTCCCATGGCGAGAAGTCCGGCTCCGGAGGCGGTGATTTGGGCCTGGGATGCGTGGAAATAGGGTGAATCCTCTGCGATCTCCCCGTGGAAGAGCAAAATATCGCTCTTTTCCCAGGCGCCCTCAAGGGGAGCGTGGCTCTGCCTTTGGGCGGTGTTTGCCCAGCCGGTAACGGAAAAGCCGGGAAGAACCAGCCTTTCCCCGTGAGGAGAGGAAAAGATATGTACGTTTCCGGGCCAGTTCACCGCCGCCCACGGGGAGGATGGGGTGAAGGGGTCGTGGTTGCCCGGGGAGATAAAAACGGGGATATCCGTCTTGGCAAACTGATCGCGAACGTAGCGCACGGAGTCAAGATAGGGTCTTGGGGAGTCGAAAAGATCCCCCGTGCATAAAATCGCGTCTGCCCCTTGGTTTGCGGCGAGGTCAACTGCCCGGGAGACCAGCTCCCTTGCCCGGGCGCGTAGAAGCCGGGCGGTTTGGGCGGTGAATTTTTCAAGGGGGGCGTCAAGGTGAACGTCCCCGAACTGAACAAGCTTCATAGTGTTGTTTTCAGGGGCGGATCGCTATCTGTAGCTGATCCAGTCAAAAAGGTTGATAAAGGGGTCGCTTTCGCTGACCTGAACGTTTCCGAAGGCGAACTCACGGCTTATGCAGACGGTGTCCTGCTTGTAGCCGATGGGGATAATGGGCATGCTGTCTGCCAGAACGGCGTTTATCTGGGCGGAAAGGTCAGCGCCGTTGGTGTGGCCTGCGGCGAGAAAGTCGGACAAAAGCACGTCCAGCCCGGGAACGACGAATTGGTTAAAGTTTTCGCTGCCCTCGTAGGCCAGAAGATAGGTGAAATCGTAGTCCGGGGAAAGGGTGGTCTCGCACACGGCAACGTCGAAATTGCCGTTTTCCATGGCGGCGGCAACATTGTCCGATATCTTAACGGTACAGCTCACCCCGGCTTTTGCAAGGTCTGCGGCGATAAGCTCTG
>SVLY01000044.1 GCA_015067715.1 Oscillospiraceae bacterium
CGCGTTTACACGCACCCTGCGGATATAGTTTTCCGGCACTTTTTCCGCCCACACCGTCTGCCATATGCCGGAGACGGGAGTGTACCACATTCCACCTGGCTTTTTGCTCTGTTTGCCGTATGCCAGATCACGGTTCAGCTCGTCCGTCACCTCAACGGTGATCCGGTTTTCTCCGGAAACGAGCATATCCGTAACGTCGGCGCTGAAGGGCAGATATCCACCCACATGGACAGCGGCGGCTTTTCCGTTGACAAAAACCGTTGCCTGCTGATCAACGGCGCCAAAGTGAAGAAGCAATCTCTCCCCCGCTTTCAGCTCGCCGGGGTCAAAGCTTCTCTCGTATACCAGCAGATCGCCCTTTTTGTGGGAGTATTCCACGCCGGAAAGCTTTGACTCTGCCGGGAAGGGCACGTTGATCTGCCCAAGACTTTTTTCGCTCTTTCCGTTTTTAACGGAAAAGTTCCACTTTCCGTTAAGGCATATCCAGTTCTCTCTTCTCATTTCCGGCCGGGGATATTCGCTCCAGTCCGGAGTATAAGGGGTCTCAAGGTCAACGGTGGGGCGCTTTTTCTTCGTCAGAATGGGCATAAGGGCACAGAGCACCGAGGCCGATATCAGCGCCGCCATAAATATGCCCCGGTTTGGCACAAAGGAGCTGGTTCCGTCGCTGTTGGCAACAGTTTCTGCGGAGGCCAAAACCAGCTTGCCGATATACGGGCCGATAACACCGGGAAGAAGCACCTGAGCAAAAATGCGAACTCCCTGAAAGCTTCCTGCCCTGCCACGGGGTATACTGTCACGTATGGCCGCGCCGAAGACCGCCATGCCTGAAAGATAGCCGCACATCATCAGAAGCGAGCCTGCAAACACCATTGCGGTGTTTGTGAAGAAGAAAAGCAGGATATATCCGGCGCAGAGCCACAAAAGGGAGATCCACCCCGAGAAGGAAAAGCCCTTTTTGTCGTACACCCTGCCCCAGAGTGCGGTGACGGCAGAGGCAATTATAATTGCCGGAGCCATAACGAAAACGTAGTTGGTCATGGCAAGGGATACCTCATAGTACAAAATGAGGTAGGGCATGAATATCTGAATAGAGATATTGAAAATAACAAAGCCGCCCAGAAGCTTATAGAGCTCCGGGTTTTCCCTAAGGGTTTTGGGCATGAAGCCGTAGGCCACGTTTTTCCAAAAGCCGGAGCTGTCCGGCCTGACAAAGCTGTCCCGGATAAAAAAGATGCCAAGCACGCCGATAAGCAGAGTCACGCCGCCGATAATGCAGAATATGACCGTCCAGCTTTTTTCGCTGTTCAGATCAAAGGCCATAAAGCCACCGAACACAGCTAAGATCGCCACCAGGGGCATCATGGCGTTAACGCCCTCTGCGGCGCCCCGGTTGGTGCTGTCCGTGCTGTCGGTGAGCCAGGCGTTATATGCCGCGTCGTTTGCGGTGGAGCCGAAGAAGGTCATAAGGCAATCAAGGAAAATCGTAAGCCCCACCCCAAGAGATGCGGCGCTCACCGTTCCCGGAACGATGGCGCTCAGCGTATCCACGCGCAAAAGGGCAAAGCCCAGAATGGACACGCCCCAGGCGATATATCCGCCGCACATAAAGAGCTTCCGCTTTCCGACCCTGTCCGACAACGCGCCCATAAACAGGGTTGTCAGCGCCGCAGACACGGCGCTTGCGGCGACCATGGCGGAAATATCCCCCGCAGAGGCGTTGAACATTTTATATATGAACACGTTGAGATACATATTCTCAACGACCCAGGCGATCTGACCCATAAGGCCAAACATCACCAAAGCCACCCAAAAGCGGGAAGAGAGCTTCGTTTTCATGGGGGGTACCATCCTTCCGGTCTCTGCGTCTGAGAAGTATTTACACAGGGTATTATACACTAAAGCACAAAAAAAGAAAAGCATAATTTGCTTTTCCTCTATGCAGGGGGCAAAAAAAGTGGTATAATAGACCTCGAGCAAATCAAACCACGGAGGTTTTACATATGTCTGAGAAAAAGATCCCCAAAAGATCCGAAGTACCCGAAAATCTCACATGGAACCTTAAAGACATGTTCGAGAGCGACGAGGCCTGGCTGGCTGAGTACGAGGTTCTGAAGGAATACCCCCAGAAAATAAGCGCCATGGCCGGCACTCTCGGCCGCAGCGCAGAAGACCTGCTTGCATATTTCAAGCTGGATGACGAGCTTGACCTTCGTCTCGGCAGATTCTACGGCTATGCAAGCTGCTCCGGCGACAGCGACACCGGAAACAACTATTACCAGGATCTCCGCGGCAAGGCCACCGCAACTCTGGTTGCCCTCTCCTCCGCAGGCGCCTTTGCAACTCCGGAGATAATGGCTATCCCGGAGGAAACTCTCAACTCCTTCTACGCCCAGTGCCCCGAGCTTGAGACCTACCGCAGAGTTCTCTACCGCATCCGCCGCCGTGCAGAACACATTCTCTCCCCCGCGGAAGAAAAGCTTCTTGCCGCCGCCGGCGAGATATCCCGCGCTCCCGACAGCATCGGCGGTATGCTCCGCAACGCCGATCTGAAGTTCCCCCCTGTCACCGACAAGAACGGCGTCACCCACCCCCTCACCAACGGTTCTCTCGTCCCCCTGCTGGAGAGCGACGACGTTGATCTGAGAAAGGCCGTTTTCGAGACCTATTACAACCGTCTGGGCGAATACAAGAACACCATCGCCTCCACTCTGGACTTCCAGTTCAAACAGCTCCGCTTCTTCGCCGGCGCCAGAAAATACAACAGTACTCTCGAGGCTTCCCTCGACCGCACCGAAGTTCCCGTTTCCGTTTACCACAGCCTTATCGAGGCCGTTCACGCCAACATGGACAAGATGTACCGTTACGTTGCCCTGCGCAAAAAGCTTCTCGGTGTCGACGAGCTCCACATGTACGACGTTTACACCCCCATTGTTGCGGATGCCGCCAGTGAGATCAGCTTCGAAGAAGCCAAGGAGACCGTTCTGGAGGCTCTTGCCGTTCTTGGCGAGGACTATCTCGATATGCTCCGCGAGGGCTTTGAAAACCGCTGGATCGACGTTTACGAAAACGAAGGCAAGCGCGGCGGCGCATATTCCTCCGGCAACAGCCGTCCCCACCCCTACGTTCTGCTGAACCACAAGGACAATCTGGACAGCATGTTCACCCTCGCCCACGAGATGGGTCACGCGCTCCACAGCTATCTCAGCACCAAAAACCAGCCCATCTGCCAGAGCGGCTACGTTATCTTCGTTGCCGAAGTCGCCTCCACCTGCAACGAGATACTCCTCATGCGCCATCTGCTCTCCAAGACCGACGACAAGCAGAAGAGAGCCTACCTTATCAACCACTTCCTCGACCAGTTCAAGGGTACCGTTTACCGCCAGACCATGTTTGCCGAGTTTGAACTTGAAATGGGCAAGATGTCCGAAGGCGGCGCTTCACTCACCGCAGACGCTCTCTGCGCCAAGTACCACGAGCTGAACAAGCTCTACTTCGGCCCGGATATGGTCTCTGACGACGGCATCGCTCTCGAATGGGCCCGCATCCCCCACTTCTTCTACAACTACTACGTCTTCCAGTATGCCACCGGCTTCTCCGCCGCAGTTGCAATTGCAAACCGCATTCTGGCCGAAGGCGAGCCCGCCGTTGCCGACTACAAGAAGTTCCTCTCCTCCGGCGGCAGCGCCGATCCCATCTCCCTGCTGAAGATCGCAGGCGTTGACATGAGCTCCCCCGAGCCCGTAAACAACGCTCTCAAGCTCTTCGGCGAGCTTATCGACGAGATGGAAGCTCTCTGCTAAAAAAACTTCCGATATGCAAAATTCCCCTGTACCGCAAATGCAGTACAGGGGAATTCTTTTACAATTGATCCCTGCTTATCTCACGTCAATAACGTAGCTATCGTCCAGGGCAAACATATTCCGTACCGTCCTGTCCGGAATAAGTCCGGGGCCTCCAAGCACGGCACCGGTGCTTATCCACAGATAATCGGTATAAGTCTGGGCATAGGCCTCTTTTCCCGGGGCTGTGAGCAGGAGCGGAGCGTCAAGTTGATATGCCAGAGGTCCTCCGCTGAGTCCGTCCGGGAAATTTTCGCCGTAGGCAAGAACAACGTTGTATGCATCGGGGAAGAACAGCGCAGCTATAACAACCGATGTCTCGTATCTGTTTGCCCCGTTGATACGGTAAACGTAGCCGTAGTTCAGAAGCTCTTGGGCAACCCTGTTGCTCACGGCGTTTTCTCCGCCGGCAACGAATATTTCAAAGCCCGGAACCAAAGTGTCAAGATATTCTTTCTGTTCGGCAGTGAGCCTGTCTTTTACAAGAAGTATGGGCATATTCGTAGCCGAGGCGGAAAGACCGTCCGCAAAATTCTTTCCGGTGCAGACAATAAGCGGTGTGCCGTCATGCTGGAAACCAACCTCCCTGAGTATAGCGAGATTGGTATCGTATCTTGTAGCTCCGGCAAGGCGCTTAACGTTTATCCCGGACAGTCCATTTTCCATGGAACGGGATACCGCATTCTCTCCCCCGAGGATGTACACCGTTCCGCCCGGGGCAAGATTTTCCAGAATATAGCGCTGTATCTCCCCGATATTTTTATTGCGCACAAGCAGGATCGGGGCGTTTTTATGGTTGGCAAGATAGCTTCCCGAAAGCGCATCCGCAAAATCTGTTCCGCTTGCCACAACGATATTGTCAAAATATTGCTTGTTGTCCATATCCTTTATGGTCTCGGCTATATCAACAGAGGTCTCATATCGGTCTTCGCCGTAGATCCTCATTGCAAGAGTGTCCTGTTCGATGTGTACGGTAACGTTTTCAAGACCCAGATCACTGCCGAAACGAATGGCGTTCCACTGAACGTATGATCCGTTGAAATACAGGTCGGTAAGCTCAGGACAGTTCGAAAAGGCATAGTCGTCTATATAGAGGTCTCCGGCAGAAAGATAGACCTCCTTCAGAACGGGATTATCGGAAAAAGCGCCGTACCCGATAAGCTCTACATTTTTCGGAATAACCACAGTTTCCATACAGGCTCCCGAAAAAGCACCGGGACCGATATACGTAAGGCTGTCCGGAAGCTCCGCCTCAACAAGAGACCAACAGTAACGGAATACAGAATCCCCTATATATTCCAGACCGTCTGAAAAAGATACCTTTGAAAGACTGTAGCAGGATTCAAAACACGAACCAATAAGCCTACGAACGCTTGCCGGGATTACAATTTCTTTGAGCGAATTGCAGTTTTTGAATGCATATTCTCCAATATCAACGAGTGTCTCAGGAAGAAGGACCTCCTCAAGAGCGTCACAGCCGTTAAACGCATTACTGCCAATACCCGTAACCCCGGAAGATATGACCAGCTTCTTTACCGTTCTGCTCTGCACCGTCCACGGCACCAGATAGGTTTCGGAATAGTCGTACATCTCCCCCTCACCGGACACGGTCAGTACGCCGGAATCGTCCAGAGTCCAGACAATAGCATCTCCGCAGGTGCCGGAGGCTATCTCGGCGGCCGATGCGTTGGGAACAGCCCAAAGCACCAGCAGGCTAAGAACAAAAACGAAAACACAGAGTTTTTTTGAAGTTTTGATCATAATATCCCTTCCTTTCAAGTGATATCTCACGCTTTTATTTATACCACATACTTGGTTTATCTGACTTTTCCCGCTCCGATGAGCCAGAGCAGCCTCGTCCCGTTTTCAGAAAGCACTTTTCGGAGCTCAACAAGGGTCAGGCACGTCCCGTCTATACTGCCCCTTCGGTTTGGGTCGGATCTCAGGGCGGAGTTATAAAAGCGGTATCTTCCCGCTCCGTCGGAAAGGCCTAAAAAATAGTGCATGGACTTCTTTTTTGCCGTCATGACCACAACAGCCTGTGGCGACTCCGCTTTTTCCATCAGCCCTTCAAAGCTGAAGGCAGACACCGTGTTTTCAAAATACCGGGAAAAGCACTTTTTCAGCACCCGGGGCTTTGTGCCCCAGCGTCCGCCAAACCAAAGTCCGCCCTCGCAGATAAGCTCTGACATAAGGCTTTCGATATCCCGCTCCGCCCCGGCGTGGAGAAGAGCGTTGTACAGGGCAATGGCTCCGCAGCCGTTGTCCGCAAGGTTTCCCTTTCCGTAAGCCAGGCTCACCATGGGTCTGTTATTTATCTCGTGGGTCCGGCTTTGAAAACGTATATACCCGTTTTCGTCGGTCGCCGGGCGAAAGGTAACTTCGCTCATGCTTTCTCCTCCAATTTAGCTATAGTCTTTCACAGCTCAGGCTAAGCTCTTCCTGCCAGAGCGCTTCTGCGCTTCCAAGGGTAAGCCTTTCATCCTCCCGGGTAATATCCTCAAACAGGCCGACGTTCAGACTCTTTCCCTTTTTCTTCCACCGCCCCACAGTTCTGCCGTGTAAGACCACTGCCGGGTTTACTGTGCCGGAAAGGGTAAAAATACCTCTGACGTGTTCCTCCGGCAAAAAGGGGTTATTCTCTTTTGCAACCCCCAGCATAATCGGATCAAACCCGGCAAGAAACAAAACGGGCGGAATATCTCCGCCGGAGGGCAAAACGCTTCCGGCGTAATACATTCCTCCGCACTCACAAAGCTCAGACTCACTAACTGCGGCCTTTACCTTTGCAACGGTCGTTCCCAAAAACCTCGCCGCATCTGTCAGCTTTGCCGGACCGTAAGCTCTAAAATACCGTTCTGCAAGTACCCTCAGAGCATCTTCAACGAGGCGATACTCCCCAAGGGCGCAGAAAAGCTTTTTCTCACAGGGAACGTAGGCAATAAATCCCCTCTCGCATAGCTCCCGTATTCCCCCTCCCCAGGGATGGAACATACAGTTCTCTTCCTCCGGAGTCATTCCCTTTTCCCGGCACAGGGTCTTAAGCTCCTCCCGGGACATTACCTTTCTCTCCAGAGCATCAATTATCAGTCGGGAAAAATACTCCTGCCTTTCAGGGCTGAGAGACCAATAGTCCCTCGTGTTCCAAAAGCTCTCTTTGGAAAAATCCGTACTGCGGCAGTCCTTGCCCATATAAAGGGGCAGATCCTCCCGGCTCACAAGGTGCGCCGTGCCACGGAGAGTCCAGGTTTTAACTGCAAAATCAGAAAAGTCCCCATTCCTCACTCCGGAACGGATAAACACAGAGTGCTCCGCGTTGGAGAAATACTGTGCCTGTACTCCGCAAAGCTCTTTGAGCAATAGGTTCACGTCCTTCTCCGGATATACAAGACGGCTTCCGGCAAGCCTTGCGGCCATAATATCCTGTCCGGTCAAAGAGATTCCCCCTCTGTGTCAAAGAACGCTTTTATCCCCGTATACTCTCTGAGGTATACCCGGTATTTGTCTTCGTTGGTGTGAGCGTAATCCCCGTAGCTTCCGAAGATATTTGTCAGCTCAGCTTTGTCCACCCAGCGTGTCACAGTTCCCTTTTCAATTTCACTCTCCGTCAAAAGCTTTTCGCAGGTGCCTTTTATCTGCACACTGTAAAAACGGCTTACGGTCTCTTCTCCGCCGTAGCGCTCTGTGAGCACAAGATAGGGCAGACCGATCTCTGCAATAAGTCCGGCCTCTTCGGATACCTCACGGACGATGCACTCCTCCGGAGACTCACCCGGTTCGATCCCCCCTCCGGGAAGCAGACAGTAGCCCACCTTTTGCTGATCGGTTATCAGGTATTTCCCCTCCCGACACACTATTCCCCGACAGCGGTATTTACGGGAGGTGACGGGCAGGTCATCCCCAACGGTGAGCCTTTTGGGCTGCTTAAACTTTTCAAGCTCCGTGCCCAGAACGTCGGCGTAGCGCTGGATAAATGGCGCCATGTTTTCGGAGAGGACTGCGTATTTTTCGACGTTTATCAGCGCCGTGTCTCTGCGCACCTCAAGCGCGGCGAAAAGGGCATCCGGCACGGGACAAAGACCTTCCTCCAGCGCCCAAAGGGCTGCTTTGGTTTTGCATATAAGCCCGCCCTTTTTAAGCGTATAGAGACAGCGGGATATGTCCAGCATCCAGCCAAAGGAGTAAAGGCTTCGCTTTGTTTCGGTGACGTATTTTCGTATAGTCCCGTAGTGGCGCAAAACGCCTTCAAGAATATCTTCCCGGCCGGGACGGGGAAGATATTCTCTCACGTCAGAGCCGAAAACCAGCCTTCCGGAGGAAAAGAGCTGGTGCATTGCAAAAACGTCCGGAGCGTAGCCCTTTGTCAGCCGCTCCTTTCCCGTGCCCCAGTAGACGGAGAGGTTATCTCCCCCAAGGGTAAGGGAGGATATATCCGTTATGCCCCCTTCAAAGGCAAGACAGCGCTCATCCCCCGTTTCGGCATAGAGCCTCTGCCGAAGTGAAAGAAGTGCTTCTGTCCGTGTCTGTGACAGGGGGTTTTCCGTGAGGATGAGAACGTCAATATCGCTCCACCCCGGGCGCATATCCGAGAGAACGTACGAGCCGTAGATATATACAGAGAACGGCTCACCCTTCAGTATATCCCCAACCCTGCGGCAAAGCAGGGCAATTATTCTCTCCAAAGCATCTCCCTCCCCCGGTAAAATCACAAAACAAAAGTGCGGTGACTAAATTATATCACCGCACGGTATTTATTTCAAGTAAAAGCCGGTTTGCCCATTAATTAAACAAGCCTTTCATAGGCAACTCTTGGTGCGCCGCTGGCAAGAAAGATGGTTCCGCAGGGGGTAAAGCCGTGGTGCTCAAGCATGCGCCGCATAACCACGTTGCCCTTGTGAGTGTCTATGCGCAGAGAGGTAAAACCGCCCTCCCTTGCCTTTTTCACGGCGTAGTCCACCATCATATCCGAAACGCCCTTGCCCCGCATTGCCACGGCAACGGCAACCCGGTGGAGCGCAAGGTAGTTTTTGTTCCCGTCTCCGGAGAGCCAGTGCCCGTCGACGATCACGTCGTAGGTGGGCTCGCCGTTGTCAACGGTGACGAAGGTACCGCATATTGTGCCGTTCTGCTCAACGATATGCGCCCGTTCAAGGCCGATATCCTCGCTGGTTACAACGGGGTTGGGATAGCCGTTTTGCCACTGGTCTATGCCCAGAGCGGCAATGGTCTGTCTTGCCTCTTCAAAGAGCGCCATAAGAGGATCTATATCGGTTTTTATTGCTTTACGTATTTCCATTTATTTCACCTTTGGAGAGTGTGTGCCATCTTTAAGTATACATCCGTTTTTGGAGATATCGTCCAGAGCCCATCTCAGCATGTCCCATTTGGCATCGTCAAGGTCATATACCTTCCCGCTTGCCGTATACCAGCCCTTTGCATAGGCCTGCAAAGGCCTTCCCGTGTTTACAAGACTCTCGGCAAAGGCCATAACGGCAAGAGCCTCGTCCTTTGAAAGGGCACAGTCGTAGGCGTTAAAGCTGTTACCGCGCTTTCCGGAAAAGATAAGGTCAATTTCATCTTCCCGGGGCAAAACCTGAAAATGCAATCCATAACTCCATCCGGAGGCGTGAATCGAAAAGACCCGGTAACCCGAAGACGTATTGCGAAACCAGCAGACGTTGTGGTAATGGCCGTTGTGAACTTCCATGAAAAAGCTGTTTACAGTCATCTTTTGGGGTACGGCGCGCTTAAGCTCACGGGGCTTTAAGGCGGTATACTTTTCAACCTCTTCCCATTTGCTCTCCGGAACAAAGCTTTTCCAGTTATCCTCCGAAAGGGTCGAAAGATCCCTGTCGCACCCGGCTTTTGCGGCGCGGGCAGAAAGCTCACCGTAGGATATGGGGTGGAAATATTCCTGGCTACCGTAAGCGCCGCCTACGTGGCGAACTTCCGAACGGCAAAAATAGGGTCTTCCGTTACGCACGTCTATGCCAACGTATTCAATATACTCCCATGAGACCATATCCGTCTGGCACAGCGGGCAGAAAAATATCATATCCGGCTGATGATCCGTTACCTCAAGCTTTCGGAATTCCCGGACAAACACGCCGCGGATGGCTTCTTCGTATTCCGGCTTCACGTCAGCTTCTTCCAGCCACGAGGCAAAATTGTCCCGAACAAAGCCGATCAGCCCGCTGTAATCCCCCCGGGAAGCAATATCCGAAGGCACCGCTTTCACTCTGCCCAGACCGTAACGGGTAGAGCCTCCGGGCTCGGCGTAAGCATAATGCTCCGCAACAAACCATGCATCGTCCCGGAATTCAAGGTAAAAGCCAAATTCCGTCTCGCCGGAATGGCCCGGAGGAACAAGCGGAACTATGACAAAGCTTGACTCCGGCTCACAAAATGCCGGTTTTGGGCACTCCGGCTTTTTCTCGGGCTCAACCCGGGGCGCTTTCTTTTTTCGTGACGAAGAGGCAATTTCGCAGGCAATAATGCTTCCAAAGGAGACCACGAACAGCGACATACCGGCGATATATCCCGCCAGCTCTCCGCCCTGCCAGATGCCGCAGATCAGCGCCAGAACTCCAAAGCCAAGGGAAAAAGCTCCCATGAACATGGCGATCTTTGCAAAAACAAGCTCACGTCGGGGTCTGCCTGCCCGGTCTCTTCTGCAGAGCGCCGAAAGAATTAGGGCAAGCACGGAGGGAACGATAAACACAAAGGTCAGCCCGCCCACAAGACCGCAGACAAAGGCAAGAAGACCGTAGTTCTTCTTTATAAATCGCTTTACCACGCCCAGCCGCCCCTTCCACAATTTTTGCACTGTATTATATCATATAAAAAAGGAAAGAGCAATGAAATAACAAACAAAAATGGCCTTAGAAAACCCGTTGCCCTTGGTCGTTTCTCTCTCTTATCTTTTCTCAGGAAACGACAATTTGAGAGAAGAGAGAAGAATGAAAAGAGAAAAGTGAAAAGAACAAAAAGAAACGGCAAGTTTCTGTCGAAACTTGCCGTTTCTTTTTTCTACGCCCGAAGGGATTCGAACCCCCGACCTACTGGTTCGTAGCCAGTCACTCTATCCAGCTGAGCTACGGGCGCATGCCGTTTTCCTGACGACCTCGATATTATACCACAGTTGTTTTCAAAATGCAATACCCTTCCCACAAAAAAATAAAAAGTTTTTTACCCCCCGGCTGTTGACAATTCCAACCCAATATGATATCATATTGATATCAAAGGAGGTAATTCACCTATGACAGAAAAAATTCTCAAGGGCCGCAAGATCGGCCTGCCCGTTTTGCTCATCAACGTTCTCGTTCTTGCTCTCTCCATCGCCGGCATCATCTACGGCGCGATCCTCACCGGGAACGAAGTTATCCCCCACCCCATCCTTATCGTATCCATAGTTGTGCTCTGCGTCGGCTGGATACCCCTTTTGGGCCTCCGTGTGCTCAAGCCCCAGGAAGCGCTCGTTGTGACCCTCTTCGGCAAATATCTCGGCACCCTCAAGGGCGACGGTTTTTATTGGCTCAACCCCTTCTGCGGAAGCGTTAACCCCGCCGCAAAGACAAAGCTCAACCAGAGTGGCGACGTAAGCCAGGTCAAGCCCGTTCAGGGAAACACCTCCGCCGAAATGCCCTCCGCAAAGCTCTCTCTCAAAATCATGACCCTCAACAACAGCCGTCAGAAGATCAACGACTGTCTTGGCAACCCCATCGAGATCGGCATTGCCGTAACCTGGCGCATTGTTGACACCGCAAAGGCTGTTTTCAACGTAGACAACTACAAGGAGTTTCTCTCCCTCCAGTGCGACAGCGCCCTGCGAAATATCGTCCGCCTCTACCCCTACGACGTTGCACCCAACGTTGATACCACCGGCGACGGCGTTGCGGATGACGGAAGCCTCCGCGGCTCCAGCGATATCGTTGCAAACCGCATTCGGGATGAGATCCAGAAGCGCGTAGACGAGGCCGGCATCGAGATCATCGAGGCAAGGATCACCTACCTTGCCTACGCAACAGAGATCGCCGCCGTCATGCTCCAGCGCCAGCAGGCATCTGCCATTATCGACGCCAGAAAGATGATCGTCGACGGTGCTGTTGGCATGGTTGAGATGGCGCTTGAGCGGCTCTCTCAGGACAAGGTCGTCGAGCTGGACGAAGAGCGCAAGGCCGCAATGGTCTCCAACCTTCTCGTAGTGCTCTGCGGCAGTAAGGACGCCCAGCCCATTGTAAACTCCGGATCCCTCTATTGATATCACCCCTATGGACGATAACAAGAAAAAACAGGTTCCCCTGCGGCTTTCCCCAAAGCTCTATAACGCCATCGCCGCCTGGGCAGAGGACGACTTCCGTTCCGTTAACGGCCAGATAGAATATCTGCTCACCGAGTGCGTCCGCCAGAGAAAGAAAAACGGAAAATACGTTTCCGATGAGATAGACGTTCCCCCCGAGCTGGATATTGAATAGCCTGATACAGCACACACCTTATCCCCAAGGCGTGTGCTGTATTTTTTGTCAAACTGATACATTTGTGACCCAATGCCCAAACAAGACCTGACATAGGCATCTCCATCACTTGAAAAAATGCCTGTAATATGGTACAATAAGCCCAAAGCTCATAACATGGAGAAATTATATGTACAGAAAAGATAACACAGAGATCCGCGATATTTCCCTCGCCCCCTCCGGACAGGATAAGATAAACTGGGTCGTTCCCAATATGCCCGTGCTCAACGCCATCCGCCGCCGTTTTGAAGCGGAAAAGCCCTTTGCCGGCATGAAAGCGGCGATCTCCATTCACCTTGAAGCAAAGACCGCCTATTTTGCCCACGTTCTTCGCGCAGGCGGTGCGGAAGTAAGCGTGACCGGCTGTAATCCCCTTTCCACCCAGGACGACGTTGCCGCCGCCCTTGCGGCCGACGGTTTTACCGTAAACGCCATCCACGGCGCAAGCCCCGAGGAATATCAGCGCCACCTTGAGGCAACGCTTTCCTGCCGTCCCCATATCATGGTGGACGACGGCGGCGACCTGCTCCACATTCTCCACACCTCCCACCCCGAGTACGCCGAAAACCTGCTTGGCGGCTGTGAGGAGACCACCACCGGCGTTATCCGTATGCGCGCCCGCGCCGCCGCCGGAGAGCTGAATTTCCCCATGATCGCCGTAAACGACGCCAACAGCAAGCACCTTTTCGACAACCGCTACGGCACCGGCCAAAGCGTTTGGGACGCTATAATGCACACCACCAACCTTATGGTCACAGGTAAGACCGTGGTCGTCGCGGGATATGGCTTCTGCGGCAAGGGTGTTGCAAAGAACGCCCGGGCAATCGGCGCAAACGTTATCGTCACCGAGGTGGACCCCCACGCCGCACTTGAAGCAATTCTTGACGGCTGCCGCGTTATGCCCATGGACGATGCCGCTCCCCTTGGAGATATCTTCATCACCGTCACCGGCTGCCGGGACGTTATCACCAAAAAGCATTTCGAGGTCATGAAGGACAACGCAATTCTCTGCAACGCCGGACATTTCGACGTTGAGGTAAACGTCCGCCAGCTCTCCGAAATGGCAGTTTCCTCCTCCGAGCGCAAGCCCAATATCCGGGGCTACGTTCTGCCCGACGGCAGAACTCTGAACGTGCTGGGCGAAGGCAGGCTTGTTAACCTTGCCGCCGGAAACGGCCACCCCGCAGAGATCATGGACATGAGCTTTGCTCTTCAGTGCCTCTGCTGTGAGTACGTTGCCCTCCACTCAGATAAGCTCGCTCCCAACGCCGTCACCGACGTGCCCACAGAGCTTGACCGTCAGGTTGCCTTTATCAAGCTCCGTGAGACCGGCTACGCCATCGACACTCTCACCGAAGAGCAGAAGGCATACCTTGCCTCATGGTAAAGCGCCGGAGAAAAAACAGAAAACTGATCTTTATCTGCATCGGGCTTATTATTCTGATCGGCCTGTGCGTTCTGCCCTTTGCCGCTCTGAACGACGATCTCACCGCAACGGAATACGAGGTTGAGCTTGAGGGTCTGCCCTCCGGGCTGGACGGGTGCCGGGTATTGCTGATCGCCGACCTCCACTGCGCCCGGTTCGGCCCGGCTCAGGAAGAGCTTATTGCCGCCGTTAAAAGCGCCGAGCCGGATCTCACCGTGCTCTGCGGAGATATTCTGGACAGCCGCATTAACGACACAGAACCCATCGAAGAGCTTTTACAGGGCATTTGCCCCTCTCCCGTGTTTGCCATCTACGGCAACCACGAAAACGGAGTTTCCTACTTCGACAGAGCCGATCTTGCCGACCTTTACGAAAGCTACGGTGTCGTGCTCCTCGAAGACAGCTCTGCCACCTTTACCTTCAACGGAGAGGATATCCTGGTCACAGGAATGGCAGATCCCGCCTTCTGGGGCAAGGGTGACACGGAATTCGTCGCCCAAAATCCCCCGGACGTCTCTCCGGCGGAGGATGCTTTTAACCTTTTGCTCTGCCACAGGGCAAACCTTTATCCGGCGGTGTCCGGCATGGGCTTTGACCTTGTGCTTTCCGGCCACCTTCACGGAGGTCAGGTCCGCATTCCCCTTTTAGGCGGACTCATCTCCCCCACAATGGAGCTCTTCCCGGACTACACCTGCGGAGTCTACCGGGAAAACGGCTCGGTGCTCGTTGTTTCCCGGGGACTTGGAAACTCCGTTGACGTTCCAAGAGTTTTCAACCGCCCCGAGCTTGTGACAGTCATTCTCCGTTCACCCGACAACACCTGAATCCATACGGGAGGTTTGCCAATATGAGAACAGTTGGTTTCACAGGCCACAGAAGCCTTTCCCCGGAAGAGACCCTTCAGGCCGCCGAGGCTCTCCACAACACTGTGGATCTGCTTATCTCCATGGGCGCAACGGATTTTTATGCCGGCGGAGCGCTGGGCTTCGACACTCTTGCCGCCCGGGCAGTGCTTGCCGCAAAAAACGCCGGAGCCGACGTTCACCTTCACCTTCTGCTCCCCTTTCCCGGCCAGGACAGGCGCTGGGGCAGGGGCGATAAGGCCATGTACCGCTCTATTCTGGAAAGCGCCGACAGCTACGAATATTTTTGCGAAAAATACCTCCCCGGGATTTACCACCTCCGGGACCGGGCCATCGTTGAGCGCTCGGAGACCATCGTTGCCTTCCTCTCCAGAAAAAGCGGAGGCACGGCTTACACCGTGGATCTTGCAGACAGCCTTGGAAAAGAGATAATAAATCTGGCGGATAAAATACAGAGATAAAATAACAACAGAAAAGTGAGATGTGCCCTGAAAATGAAGTATCACGTGCTTTACAACCCTTATGCCGGGAACAACACCGGCAAAAAAGAAACCGAAACTCTTTCCGGCATCCTTACCGGAGACGAGCTTGTCTTCTGTGACATGACCCGGCTCCGCAGCTACAGCGAGTTTTTTGCGGGTATTGCCCAGGAGGACAGAGTTATAATCTCCGGAGGCGACGGTACTCTCAACCGGTTTATCAACGAAACATGCGGAATTGAGATCAAAAACAGCATTTACTACTTTGCCACCGGCAGCGGAAACGATTTTCTCCGTGACGTCGGCGAAGAAAAAGGCAAGGTCATCTGCATAGACAAATACATAAAAGACCTTCCCACAGCCACCGTCAAAGGCAAGACCTACCGCGTGCTCAACGGCGTTGGCTACGGCATAGACGGCTACTGCTGTGAGGTGGGAGACGAGCTGAGAAAGATCCCCGGCAAAAAGGTGAACTACACCGCCATTGCCATTAAGGGGCTGCTCTTCCACTTCAAGCCCAAAAACGCCACGGTGACCGTGGACGGAGTCACCCAAAGCTACAAAAAGGTCTGGCTTGCCCCCACTATGAACGGACGCTTTTACGGCGGCGGAATGATACCCACCCCCGACCAGGACAGGCTCGCATCTCCCAAGACCCTCTCGACTCTGATCTACCACAACTGCGGCCCGTTGAGAGCGCTTATCGTCTTCCCCTCCATTTTCAAGGGCGAACACGTTAAGAAAACAAAAATGTGCCGTGTGCTCACCGGAAAAGAGATCCACGTCCGCTTTGACAAGCCCTGCGCTCTTCAGGTGGACGGTGAGACCATCCTCGACGTTACGGAATACACCATAAAGGCATAAAAAAACCTGACCTTTAACGGTCAGGTTTTTTTATCATCTTACAAGGAAGCTGAAAAAGTCTTCTGCAAACTCCGACCTTGGGATCCGGCTGTAAAGCTCAAATATAAGCTCCCTGCTGCACTCGCAATCGCAAACCGGCAGAAGAACGAGATTTTCCGTGTTCACAGGCCCCCACGAGTATTCCGGCCAGAAAGCAATGCCCGAACCGCTTGCAATTATGTTCTGCACAACGGCAGGTGAATCGGACTCAAACATGATCTCCGGAGCAAAGCCCGCAGAAAGACAGTATTTCTCGCAGATACCGCCAAAAAGCCGTGAGCTTGTAAGCATAACAAAGCCCTCGTCCCGGACAGAAGCCAAAGATATACTCTCAAGTCCGGCATACTTTGAGTTTTTCGGAACTGCAAGGTATATCTTTTCCGTCTTCACAACACGGCGTACGTAGTTTTCCGTGTCTGCTGCCTCCGGGCCGTTGGTTTTTATGGCAATATCACAGTCACTCTTCGCCGCGCTCTGTTCAAAATCAAATACAACGTCCGGATTTTGGCGCCGGTAATCAACTATGGCGTTTACAACGAAGGTAGTCGCCGCAAGTATGTTCAGCCGAACGGTACGGCGGCTTTTATTTTTCAGAGCCTCTATTTCATTTCCAAGCCCTTCAAACTCCGGTAAAAGAGTATCAAGCCGCGATTTCAGGTGAGCTCCGTATTCTGTAAGAACAATATTTCTTCCCCGTTTTTCAACAAGCCTTACTCCAAGCTCAGCCTCCAGAGCCTTTATGGACTGTGTTACAGCAGGCTGAGCAACACAAAGCTGCTCTGCCGCCTTTGTAACGTGCAAAAGCTTTGCAACGGTGTGAAAGTATTTCAGCTTCTGGATATCCACGGCAACGTCCTTTCCATAAGTAAAACTTATCAGTTATATAATAATTATATATTTTACTTTATGATCTGTCAAGAGTATAATAGCTCCGGAACGAAAGGGAGGTAATTCATACTGTGGCAGAAATATTTGAAACTATCATGCTGGTCTGTTTTGGGCTTTCATGGCCGATCTCGGTTTGGAAAAGCTACCGTTCGCGCTCTACCAGGGGAAAGAGCCCGGTTTTTATTATCGCCATAATAACGGGCTACCTTTCCGGCATCGCAGGAAAGATCGCCGCCGGAGGGCTGAACTACGTCTTTGCGGTGTACTGCATAAATCTTGTCATGGTTTGTGCAGACCTTCTGCTCTATTTCAGGAACCGTCGGCTGGAACTCAGGAACGAAAAGGAAAGCGAAATTTTATGAATACTGCAATTGAATTTGACGAACAGAGTCTGAAATGGAAAAACGAAATAGCTCTGAAGAGGGAGATAGTTATATTCGGCGCAGACTATATGGCGAACTTCCCCTTTTATGAGCTGTGCCGGAAGTGCAATTTTGAAAACGCCATATACAACAGAAGTATTCCCGGGCTTACGACCCAGGCTGCCCTTGAGCTTATGGCGCAGAGCTTTTTCGCGCTGGTTCCACGCAAGCTTTTTCTGCAGTTGGGAGAAAACGATGACGACTTTGAAAAGGCGCTTGTAAACTACGCCGCAATACTGAAGACCCTTAAGACTAAACTGCCGGATACGGAGGTCTTCGTTGTGAATTGCTTTTCTCCGGAACACTGTGATTTTAACACCCGGCTTTTTGAACTCTGCAGGGTTGAAAACGTAAAAACAGCGTTCATCAATTCTTCTCCTTTACCGAAGGACTACCCCAGGGTGTTTAAGCTCCTTGCCGCAAATTTCAGAAACCGAAGAATTGATATACAGGAAGCGTTCACCGAAGCACAGCTATAAAGCAAAAAAGTCCCCGACCCTTATGCGTGATACTCCGCTTGGAGTATCACGCAGTTCTATTCGCCTGACGGCGAGTTATATTGTGCCTTCGGCACAGTTATATTGCTTCGCAGTTATATTCGCCTTCGGCGAGTTATATTGCTACGCAGTGATATTTGCTTCGCAAGTTTATGGGCGAATAGAATATCACTTAACAGACAAAAAGAAAGAGAAGACTCGTTAATATACGAGTCTTCTCTTTTCTGCTTCTGTGGGTTTGGGCTACTGCCCAAGTGTATTTGTACATACAAATCAACTTGGGCGGTTCTTAACAGGGATCAAATGAAATTTCAAATTCTCCGTTAAGGACATCGCACTTAAAGGTCAGGGACTAATCTTATGCTCAGTAGAGCTTGTCTACTGTGATATCCTCGGAATTGAAGGGTCTCAGGCGGAATGCAAAGCTGAAGTTCTCGCCCTTGAAGCAATACTTGTCGTGGAGGTGAGGTCCGCAGGAGGCAGAGCCGATGCCGTTCATCTTTGCGTCGATGTTGACAACAGTCTCTTCTCTTTCAACAAGCTCGCTGTCGTGTTTGGCGCGGTGGAGATCCATGGTGGTGTAATGGTGAGCGGAGAAGGAGAACTCCGGAATGCCCATCACAGCAATACCAACGCCCCGGCGGTTGGTTATGCCCACAAAACGGGTCTCTCCGTGGCTGCCGTTCTCCTGGGGATAGACGTAATGGGTGAACATATCCCTGACCTTGGAGCTGTAGCGGCCAACACGTGCGGCGTGCTTTTTGTCCACGTAGTTCTCGCTGGGTCCGCGTCCGAACCAGGTGACGTTTTCGTGACCCTTTGCCAGCATGAACTCAAAGCCGAATCTGGGCAGAGTCCAGGTCTTTTCCTTGAGCCATTTTGCATCCATCTGGCAGAATATTTCGCCTCCGCGAAGCACGGTCCAGTCAATGTCGACCTTCCAGAAGGGGGTGAGAACAAAGGGACCGATAACGTAGGTTCCGTGGAGGGTAACGGCATCCTCGCTTTCAGAGACAAGGCCAAAGCTTTCGACTCTGGTCTGCATATCGTAAAGGCGAAGCTCCTCTTCCCAGGTGCGGATATCCTGCATATCGTTGTCGATAGCGGCGCGGACAAGGTTGAACTTAAAGGGAGATGCCAAAAGCTCCTCGTCCTCCATAACGATGGAAGAGGGAAGGCCGGTACCCTTGTCAAAGCCGACAACAACGTCGTCGCTCTTAATAAGAACGCTGTCGCCGGAGTCATCAAGGCTGATGGCGCCCGCGGGATAGGTAACTGCGGGAGCGCTGAGTCTGTTGCCCTCGCTGAGCTTATACTGGGTGAACGCAACCTCGTGGCCGATATCGGCGTACCAGGTGTTGCGGTTAAGGCGGAAGGAGACGTTGTAGTAATACTCTGCTCCGTCGTCCGGAACCTTATCGTCGATGGTGAAGTATCTTGCACTGCCGGGCTCGATGCCAAAGAGGCCGCCCATTCTGCCGGAGTCAATGACCTCACCGTTTCTGGTAAGTGACCAGAAGGGCTCAACGTCGTCAAGCAGGGCAAAGTGACGGTAGTTTCTAATGGAGATACGGTCAGGTCTGTGGCGCACGCGGTCTGCCTTAACGAACTCGTAGGCCTTTTTTACCTCAAGCAGGCCGGAGCGGGCAACTCTGTCCGGAGAGACAAGGCCGTCAACACAGAAATTTCCGTCGTTGGGCTTGTCGCCGAAGTCTCCGCCGTAGTAGAAGGTCTCTTTTCCGTTGGCATCCTTCATGCGGATGCCGTGGTCGGCCCACTCCCAAATGCAGCCGCCCATAGAGTTGTGGGCGTTGTCGATATAGTCAACAAGCTCCATAATGTCGCCGTTGGAGTTACCCATGGCGTGGGAATATTCGCAGAAGAAATAGGGTCTGCCCTTTGCCAAGGCAAATCTGCGGGGGATATTGTCCATGGGGCCGGGATACATACAGCTTACAACGTCAACGCAGAGAGCATCTCCCGCCTCGCAGTAGTGAACGGGACGGGTGTCCACCTCGTGAAGGAAGTCGGCCATGGCAACGTGGTTCTCGCCAAACTGACTCTCGTTGCCCAGAGACCACATGATGATACAGGGGTGGTTCTTGTCTCTGGCATACATTCTGTTGCAGCGGTCAAGGAAGCTGAGCTTGAAACGGGGATCGGAGCACATATAGAGCTCTTCGTGACCCTCGCCACGGAAGAAGTGGGCGCCGTGAGTCTCTATGTCGCATTCGTCCACGACGAAGAAGCCGTAGATATCGCAGAGATCCAAAAATCTCGGATCGTTGATATAGTGGGAGGTACGGATGGCCGTTATGTTGTGGCGGCGCATCTGGCGAAGATCCTCCATCATGTCTTCCATGCTCACGGTGTGGCCGGTGTCGGGGTTGGTATCGTGGCGGTTGACGCCGCGAAGCTTGATCTCCACTCCGTTGACGGTGAAAATGCCCTTAACGATCTCAACGTGACGGAAGCCCACGTTAAAGCCAAGGCACTCAAGAGCTTCGCCATTGCGGCAAAGAGTAAACACAGCGCGGTAAAGGTCGGGAGTTTCGTTTGTCCAGCGCAGGACCTTTTCAAGGGTAAATCCGATCTTCTCAGCGGCTCCGGTCTCGCCGGTAAAGACGGTCTCTCCGGAGGGGGCAAAGACCTCTGTCTTTACGGTGATGCCTTCTGCATTTCCCATAACACCGGGCTCTGCAGAGAAGATGCCGTTTTTCATGTTCTTTGAAAGGTCGGAGACGATCTTCATATCCCAAAGGCAGACCTCGGGTCTGGCAAGGAGATAGCAATCGCGCCACAGTCCGGACATACGCCACATATCCTGGTCCTCAAGGTAGGTGCCGTCGGTGTATTTGATAACGGTGACACCGAGACGGTTCTTGCCGGGCTTGAGGAAATCGGTGATGTCAAACTCGCTGGGCAGGTGTGCGCCCTTGGAATATCCCACCTTAACGCCGTTTACGTAGAGGTAAAAACCGGAGTCAACGCCCTCAAAGCGGATGTGGAC
>SVLY01000045.1 GCA_015067715.1 Oscillospiraceae bacterium
GATCTGGAACGCCAGCCGTTTCGTGATGATGAATCTGACGATTGATACTTGCGAACTGCCGGCTGCCGATCAGTTGGAGCGAGAGGATAAGTGGATCCTTTCTGCCATGAACAAGCTCATTGCAGAGGTAACTGACAATATCGAAAAGTACGAGATAGGTATTGCCGCAGGTAAGGTCAACGACTTTATCTGGGATTACTACTGCGACTGGTACATTGAGTTCACCAAGCCCCGTATGCGTGCCGGAGGCAAGTCCGGAGAAAGCGCAAAGGGCGTGCTCATTCACGTTCTGAAGAACGTTCTCAAGCTTCTCCACCCCTTCATGCCCTTCGTCACCGAAGAGATCTACAGCGCACTGCCCGGCACCGACGAGCTTCTTATCACCTCTCAGTGGCCTGCATTTGATGCCGCACTTGATTTCCCGGCAGAGATGGCAATGACCGAGGCTCTTATGGAGCGTATCCGCGCTATCCGCAACCGCAGAAGCGAGATGAATGTTGCCCCATCCAAGAAGGCTCACCTCACCGTTCTCACCGAGAATAAGCCCCTCTACGAGATCAACGGCGCCCACTTTGAAAAGCTGGCTTCCGTCTCTGAAATCAGCTTTATCTCTGACGTTTCTGAGATCGACGAGAGCAAGATGACCGTTATCATCTGCGGCGGCGACAAGCTATACATCCCCACCGGCGAGCTTGTTGACTTTGCCAAGGAGCTTGAGCGCCTTCGTGCCTCTTACGCCAAGCAGTCTGCCGAGCTTGAAAAGCTGAACGCAAGACTTGGCAACGAGAATTTTGTTAAGCGCGCCCCTGCTAACCTGGTCGCCCAGGAACAGGCCCGCGCCGCCGCTCTTACCGAAGCTCTGGAGACCATTGCTTCCTCCATTGCTGGAATCGAGAGCAAACTGTAAAATAATTATCTTCAGCGGCACACCTTTTTCCGGGGTGTGCCGCTGGCCGTATCAGCAAGTGATTACCGGGAGGTATTTTACATGAAAAAGTCATTCATACTAACCCTGCTCGGAACCCTCTTACTCCTGCTTTCATCCTGCGGGCAGTCTTCCGTGCCGGAAACACCCTTAATGTACGTAAACAGGGCCGTGAGCTGTCATTATTCCAAGGATTTAAATTTTGATCCGGGTCTGCAGTATTACAGTGACTCGTTTGCAACAGCTCATGGACTTAAAACCGAGTATCTCGGTTACGTTGTGCAGGATATCAGCTACGTAAGGTCAGTTAACGTTGATGACGGTAGGACAGCTGGCCAGCCCGCTAACACGTTAGTTTATAAAGGCAGCGGAGGAAGCTTTGAGATCACTCTGGCCGCTGAGCTTCCAAAATACGTTGCCGCCGTTAGCCACAGGGCAACGGTTATGGATGGCAGAAGTGCCGTTGTATACAGGTACGGGGATAAGCTTTTGGCCAGATTCAGAATAAACGACCATGAGTTTGAGCTCTCTTCACGGATATTTACTGAGGATGAGTTTTATGAGCTTCTCTGCCTTGTCTGTCCTGCGGGGGCAACTGCGTCTGAGGGTCAGATGCCCGGTGAGATGAAAGTGGCAAAAATCGGAGCGTATTTCGGGGGCTCTGCAAAGTATACCCCCGACAGTTCTCTTGTTTTGCATGAGGCTTGTTCCCAGGTCGGCATGACTGAGAGCTTCCGTGGGTTTACTGTCACTTCTGCCGAGCTTCGGGATTATTATGAAGAGGGTATTGCCTCCGACTACGTTCTGGAGTATGCTCATTCCGGCGGAGGCACCGCAACGGTATATACCTCAGCTCAAAAGGGGCTCTTACCACGCACCCCAGAGATCGGATCAGATTCTGAGTGGTCGCTTGGCAATTTTGGCAGAGGCCAGGCCATAGTATTTCAGAGCGGAAGCAGATATACGGTGCGTATTTTCTCTCTGGACAGATATTATGAGGTCAAAACCGAGGGTATCGACTTTGACGACCTTCAGGGGCTTATCGTTTCCCTCTGCGGCTGAGATACCTGAGCATAAATTATTTAAGGCTGACGTCAATTAATACGACGTCAGCCTTAGTTTGTGTTTAACTTTTTTGGGGGGGATTACTCTTCGTCTTCCAGGGTGACTTCCAGCATTTCGCCGCAGAAGGAGCACTTGACGGGGGAGGCGATCTCTTCCTCGGTGAGGTAGAGAGTCTCGTGGCAGGCGGGGCATTCAACTTCGTAAACGTCCTCGCCGTCCTCATCGTCTTCCTCTTCTTCTTCGCCGTCGAGCTCTTCAAGGTCTTCAACGTCGCTGACTTGGGCATCGAGAGTGTCGGCAATGGTCTCGAGAACTTCGGTCTGTTCGTCTATGGCGTCGTAGAGCTCGTCGATATCGCTGTCGATAGCTTCGATGGTCTCGGAAAGCTCGTCCAGAACGGAGATGATGCCGCAGAGGATGGGTGCGGTGGCTTCGTTTTCGGGAAGGGCGGCGGCAAGCTCGCGGAGCTTGGCAAGCTTTTCTTCAAGGCTGAGGTTTTCCATATTGTTTTATCCTTTCAGTTAGTATTATGTCCGGGGTTAAGAGTAAAGCGGCCGCCAAAGGGGACGGCCGCTTGTTTTACAGAAAGCAGAATTACTTCTTTGCTCTTTCGAGGTACTCGCCGGTACGGGTGTCGATACGGATGAGCTCGTCGTTGTTGATGAACAGCGGAACCTTGATGGTGGCGCCGGTCTCGAGGGTGGCGGGCTTGGTGGTGTTGGTGGCGGTATCGCCGCGGACACCGGGCTCGGTATCGGTGACAAGAAGCTCGACGAACAGGGGAACTTCAACGCCAAAGACGTTGCCCTTGTAGGAGAGGACCTTGCAAACGGTGTTCTCTTTGATGAACTTGAATTCATCGCCGAGGATGTTGGCGCTCAGGGGAATCTGCTCGTAGGACTCAACGTCCATGAAGTAGTAGAGCTCACCGTCGTTGTAAAGATATTCCATATCCTTACGCTCAACGTAGGCAGGGGGAAACTTATCGGTGGGGTTAAAGGAACGCTCGATAACGGAACCGGAAATGACGTTGCGGATCTTGGTGCGAACGAATGCAGCACCTTTACCGGGCTTAACATGCTGGAACTCGATAACCTGCATGACGTTGCCGTCCATCTCGAAAGTAACGCCGTTACGGAATTCACCGGCTGAAATCATTATAAGACCTCCGAAAATTTGATTTGATAGGATTATATAACAGCTATATTATATAACAAAAATTTGAAAATGCAAGTAAAACTTACGCCGAAAGCGAATTTTTTTCCTTGCGGGCGGTAAAAACCTTAGCGCTTGACGTCGTAACCGTGCTTTTCGAGGAACTTGAAGACACGGTTGGAGGGGTCAAGAAGCTCGCCGAGGGTCTTTTCGTGGTTGAGAGTGTTGATAATGTAGGCGATGTACTTGGACATATCGACCTCGCAGTACCAGGGACGGGTCTTGAGCTCGGGCATACGGTAGATAAGGTTGGTGGTGAAGACCTTTTCAATGAGACCCTGCTCGTAGGCTTCGTCGAAGACCTTGAGTCCTTCAACAAAGAGACCGAAGGTGACGCAAACGAAGATGCGGCCGGCTTTTCTCTGCTTGAGCTGCTTTGCAATGTCGATGATGGAGTCGCCGGAGGAGATCATGTCGTCGACGATGATCATATCCTTGCCCTCGACGTTGCTGCCGAGGAACTCGTGGGAGACGATGGGGTTACGGCCGTTGACGATAACGGAGTAGTCACGGCGCTTGTAGAACATGCCAAGGTCGATGGAGAGGAAGTTGGAATAGTAAAGGCAACGGTTGATACCGCCTTCGTCGGGGGAGACGACCATAAGATTGTCCTTGTGGATCTTAAGGTCGGGAGTGTTGTTGATGAGGGCTTTGATCATCTGGTAGGTAGAGGGGATGGATTCAAAGCTATGGGTGGGAATTGCGTTCTGAACTCTTGCGTCGTGAGCGTCGAAGGTGATGATGTTGTCAACACCCATGGCGGTGAGCTCCTGCAGGGCAAGAGCGCAGTCCAGAGACTCACGGGAAGAACGGCGATGCTGACGGGACTCGTAAAGCATGGGCATGATAACGGTAATGCGGCGAGCCTTGCCATAGGTGGCGGCGATGATACGCTTAAGGTCGGCGTAATGGTCGTCGGGGCTCATGGGGACTTCTTTACCGTACATGCGGTAGGTAACACCGTAGTTGAAGCAGTCAGAGATTATGTAAAGGTCGTTTCCGCGAACGCTCTGGTTGATAAGACCCTTAGCTTCGCCGCTGCCGAATCTGGGGCAGCGAACGTCGACAAGGTAGGTATCCTTGTTATAGTCCTCAACAATGGCTTCGTTGATAAGACCCTTGCTTACAACGTCCTGACGCCAGTGGACAAGGTAGTTATTGATGCTGTTGGCGATGTCTTCAGTGCCGTGCATGGCGATAAGCGCAAGCTCACCGGCAGGCAGATTGTGAAGCTCTTCCAAAATCATACGTTTTCCCCCTTATGTTAAATCCTTTGTATGCAAAAGTAATCCACCTATATTATACAGCAAAATCACCCGAAGGACAAGAGCAAATCAGGTGTTTTTTTTCAGATACAGATAAGTTCCTTTGGCGATTTTGTCAAATTTTCGTTTCCGCCGTCCTTGAGGATAACACAGTCCTCAATACGGACGCCGAATTTGCCCTCAAGGTAGATGCCGGGCTCTACGGAGACAACGCCGTTCACCGGAGCAATGCCGGGCTTTTCGGGGTCGAAATCCAGGCTTTCGTGTACCTCAATGCCAAGACCGTGTCCAAGACCGTGGCCGAAATTGGGGCCGTAGCCTTTTTCGGTGATAAACTGTCTCACAACGCCGTCGCACTCTCTGCCCCAGTGGAGGTTTGCCTTTGCAACCTCAAGGCCCAGAAGCTGTGCTTTGAGAACGATGTCGTATATCCGGCGCATTTCGTCGGTAGGCTTGCCGATACACACGGTACGGGTCATGTCCGAGCAGTAGCCGCCGTAGAGCACGCCGAAGTCCATGGTGAGGAATTCGCCGTTTTCAATGGGTCTGTCGGTGGCGTGGCCGTGGGGAAGGGAGCTGTTGGGGCCGCCGACAACAACGGGGTCAAAGCTGAGCGCGTCGCCGCCGTGGCGGTAGAGACGGTAGATAAGCTCGGCACGGACTTCGCGCTCGGTCATTCCGGCGTGGATGGCTCCGAGAACGTCCGCAAAGGCGGCGTCGGTTATCTCCTGGGCGCGGCGCATGAGAGAAAGCTCGTATTCGTTCTTAACGGCGCGGAGGTTGGAGAAAGCGTTTCCTGCAGGGACCATTTCAAAGGTGAAGTTCTTTTTGTAGGTCTCGGCCTCGGCAGCGGTCATGGTGACGTCCTCGAAGGCTACCTTGTCAGCGCCAAGGCGCTTTGCGGCGTCGTTGATAAGGTCTGAATAGCGCTGTCCGCGCTCGATCATGATGATCTCGGTGTTCTCAATTCCGGCTCTTGCGGCTTCTATGTAACGGAAGTCGGTGATGAAAACGCTGGAGTCTTCAGTGATAAGGTGCATTCCGGCGCTGGAGGCAAAGCCGGAGGCAAAAAGTCTGTTTTCGGGAGAGGTGACCAGAACCGCAGGTGCGCCGAAGCGGCCGGAGGAAATGGAGCTTTGAATTCTTTTCAGGTTTATGGAGTTCATCTTTTGAACCTTCGTCTTTCAATGTATATTTGCTTGAGGAGGTTATTTTGTGCCGTAGAAGCGCTCTTTGTGGGCCCACAGGCCAAGGGCAGGATTTGAGATATAGAATATCTCTTCTCCCGAGGGAAGGGTGATAAACCCGTCCTTAAGGGCGGCAGGATCGTACAGCGACGTTGCCTTGCTAAGATCCATCCAGTTAAAGCCGACGGCGAGGACTTCTTCACGGCTGACTTTTTCCGTTGCGTAGGTTATTTTGAACCTGCCGTCGGAAGAGCCGTGGACAAGGTGGGCGGCAACGGACTGGTTTGCCTGAAGGTCGGGGTTTTCAGCAAAGAGCTTTAAGATATTTTCTCTTCCAACGTAGCCGTACTTCCGGATGAGGCGGTCGTTTTCGGCGTCCTCACCGAAGTGGTAGACTCCGGGGGCAAGCACGATGAGCTCTCCGCCGTCGGCCATGGCCATTCTCGTGCGGTAGACCGCCTTGTTGCCAAGCCATGTGGACTTGAACTCGCTGGGGTCAAGGTAAACCACCACCTTGGAAAAGGGCTTGTCCACAAAGATCATGTTCTTTTCCTGGGCAAGCTTGACTGCGTTTTCAAAGACCTCGCGCTTGTCACCGACGAAAAGACCGTGGATGTTGACACCGTTCTCTCCGTTGGTTGTGACCGTCTGGAAGAAATAGAGGGGAAGTCCCTTGAGGAAATTCTCGTGGGCGTAGTCGAACACTTTTCTCACGGGAGTTCCGTCCCGACCCATCATGCGCTCCATGCCGTAAAGCGCGCCCAGCAGGTGGGAGCGGTTTATCATTGCGCTTCCGCCGATGCCAACGAAGATGTTTTTGGACCAGTTTGCCATTCCAACGACCTCGTGGGGGACGACCTGACCCATGGATACGATGAGATCGTATTTTCCGGAGACGAGCTCACGGTTTACTTCAACGGGAATATCCTCGTCCATTATGCCCTCTGAGACCTCACGGACGAAGTCCGCGGGAACCGTGCCGATTCTGCAGACACCGTTTCGCCAGTCGTGAACGAGAAACGCCCCGTCCGGAATATCTCCGAAGAAGGTCTTTCTCTCTGACGCGGACATGGGCTCGTGAGTGCCAAGCGCCGGCATAATGCTTATCTCGGCGCTGTTTTTCAGCGCGGCGTAGAAGATGGCGGTGAGCTTTCCACCGGCGGAATGGAGCCTGGTCATGTCCGGGGGAAGAAGCAGGACTTTTTTAGGGGGAGTGGGGAGATCGGAAATAAAGGTGTCAACGGCGCTTTTCAGCTGAACGTCCGTCAGCCCATCGCCGGTATAGCTTCTGCTTATCATAGGCCACCTCAGAGGGATGCAAAGATGTTGCGGAGGGTGGTAACTGCAAGGCGGATGTCGCCCACGGGATCGGGGCCTGCTTCGCGCTCTACGGTGATATAGCCGGCATAGCCAACGTCGGAAAGGGCTTTGATCCATGCGGGAATGTCAACGTCTCCGGAGCCAAGGGGCAGTTCCCGGAAATAGTCCTCCATGCGCAGATCGCCAATGCCGCCTTCGGCAAAGAAATCGTAGATGACCTTGGGATCGGTCTTTTTCAGCATAACACCGTCTTTTGCGTGGGTGTGGGCGATCTTTCCGGAAAGTGTGTGTACGCCCTTGACGGGGTCAACGCCGGTCACCATAACGAGATTTGCGGGGTCGTAGTTTACGGCGATGCCGTCGGTGCCCAGATCCTCGATAAAGCCGCAGAGAACCTCGGGAGTTTCCGGGCCGGTCTCGATGGCAAACCGTGCGCCGTGGCTGTGGGCGTAGAGCCCAAGCTCTCCGCAGGCCTCGAGCATGATGTTGTAGGTTTCGTTTTTAACGGCGGGAATTACGCCGATATGGGTGGTGATGACCTTGGTGCCCATTTCAAGGGCAAGGTCAACGATTCGCTTTGAGGTCTCGATTTTGCCGGGGTTTTCTTCTGCCAGGGTAAAACCGTGGCCGCCAAGGTCACCGCAGACAGCAGAAACGCTGAGCCCTTCGCCGCAGATGCGCCTGTAAAGCTCTTTTCTGCCTGTTGCATCCATATCAAGGGGCGCGTCCTCAATGCCAACGGCGGTAAGCTGGAGAGCATCTGCGCCGATGAGGGCGGCGGTGTGAAGAGCTTCGTTCATGGGAAGCTTGAATCCGTCGATCATAATACCGATCTTGTAGTCCAGCATAAGTAATTACCTCTTTAACCAAAAAGTAAGGATCGTCCTTAGAAAATGAGATCAAGTCTGCCGAGGGCTTCAACGGTGCCTTCTCTGCTGCCGAAGGAGGTCAGACGGAAGCGGCCTTCGCCGTTTTTGCCAAAGCCGGCGCCGGGGGTGCCCACAACTGCGGCGGAGTTAAGAAGCTTGTCGAAGAGCTCCCAGGAGCCAAGTCCGTCAGGGCATTTCAGCCAGATGTAGGGAGAGTTCTGGCCGCCGGTGTAGGAGATGCCCTTTTTGTCCATGAAGTCCATGATAAGCCGGGCGTTTTCGCGGTAGTAGTTGATGTTTTCGCGGGTCTGGGCGTATCCTTCGGGAGAGAAGACCGCAGCAGCGCCGCGCTGGATGATGTAGGCGGTGCCGTTGTACTTGGTGGACTGTCTTCTTGTCCAGAGCTTTGCCAGCTTCACGCCGCCAAACTCAAGCTCGGAGGGAACGATGGTGTAGCCGCAACGGGTGCCGGTGAAGCCGGCGGTCTTGGAGAAGGAGCAGAACTCAATGGCACAGCCACGGGCGCCGGGGATCTCGTAGATGGAACGGGGAAGCTCGGGATCGGAGACGAATGCCTCGTAGGCGGCGTCAAAGAGGATGACAGAGCCGTTCTTCAGAGCAAAATCCACCCAGATCTTAAGCTGGTCACGGGTATAGGTTGCGCCGGTGGGGTTGTTGGGAGAGCAGATATAGATGATGTCACCCTTGGTACTATCGTCGGGAAGAGGCAGATAACCGTTTTCCTCGGTAGCGTCGATAAGGGAGATGCTTCTGCCCAGCATAACGTTGCTGTCCATGTAGACGGGGTAAACGGGGTCGGGGATGAGAACGGAGTTGTCGTTGGAGAAGATGTCGGTGATATTGCCCGTGTCGCTCTTTGCACCGTCGCTGACGAAGATATCTTCGGCCTTTACGGGAATATTACGGGAGGTATAGTAGTTTTCGATCTCGTTGATAAGAAAATCGTAGCCGACCGCGGGGGGATAGCCCTGGAAGGTGGCGGCGTCGGCCATTTCGGCAACAGCGGCGCTCATGGCGTCGGTAACGGCCTTGCAGAGAGGACGGGTTACGTCACCGATGCCCATGGAGATGACCTTTTTGTCGGGGTTGGCGGCCTTGTATGCGGAAACTCTTCGTGCTATCTCAGCAAAAAGATAGTTCTGAGCAAGATTTGCGTAGTTTTCGTTAACTTTAACCATGGATTTCAATTTCTCCTTTGTAAATAAATTCTGCCGGTCCGGTCAGATATATATGTCCGTTTGAAGAACACAGAGCCTCAAGCTCCCCGCCGGGAGCGTGTACGGTGATGGGGGAGTCACAGCGGCATAAGCCTTTTTTTACGGTAACAGCCGCCGCGGCGCAAATGCCTGTTCCGCAGGCAAGGGTCTCTCCGCAGCCACGTTCCCAGACACGGAAATCAATTTCGTTTTCAGACAAAACGGTGATGAATTCGGTGTTTGTACGGTCCGGGAATATGGGAGAAGTTTCGATATAGGGGCCCAGCTTTGATATGTCAAGCTCACGGGCATTTTCAACGATAGCAACGGCATGGGGGTTGCCCATGGAAACACAGCTCACTTCGATACGGCCGTATTCGGGGAAATCAAACTGGATCCCGTCGGATGAATGGGACAAAACGGGGATGTTTTCGGGAGTGAACTCAGGAACACCCATGTCGGTGGATGCGGAAAAAAATTCACCGTTAACGCAGGTGACCTTGATAGTCCGCAGTCCGGAGTCGGAATCAATGACCAAGGAACCGCCGTGAACCAGACCGAGCTCGAACATAAGCCTTGCGGCGCAGCGTATTCCGTTGCCGCACATTTTTGCCCGTGATCCGTCGGAGTTATAGATGATCATCTTTGCATCGGCAGAATCAGACTTCACGAGGAAAATGATTCCGTCACCGCCGATGGAGAAATTTCTTTTGCAGAGCTCCCGTGAAAGCTTTTCGGGATCGGGAGGGATGGTGCCGTATTTCAGCTCTTCAAAAAAGATGAAATCGTTTCCGGCACCCTGGAGCTTATAGAATTGATACTTCAAAGGGAAGGGCTCCTTTCGGAAAAATAGAGAGAAAGACCTGGCAGAGGACTTGGTGCCTCATAATTTAAACTTTACACAAAATATAAATTTTGTGTAAAGTGGGGTAGTAAAATCAGAGTGCGGGAGGGGCCGGAGCCCTCCCTGAGACTTATGCATCGATTAGCATGACGTTCGACGTGATATTCGCTAAGCCAAACGCTAAAAGGCGAAATCCTTTGATAAGTCCTGATGTACCCGCTAAACCGGAACTATATCAGCGCAGGAAAATATAATGCGTTTACAGCTACAGCGGTTCGATCTCGGTCTCGAAGCTAAGCTTCTTTTTTGCAGGCGGGATTCTTTTAAAGGGATCGTATCTGAATTTTCTGCAGCAATGATCGGCCGACACCGGTCCGCGCTTAAGGCAGATCATCTCTTCACTGACGGTACATTCTGCGAACTCGCATAAGCTGCAGGCCTTGACAATGTCCTTGTTCATGGTGTTATTTCCAACCTGTTCTGTATACATTATTTGTGGGTACAGAAACCCTTTGCTTATTATAGCATATTTTGCCTCTGATTTAAATAGTATAAGATGTTCCGCCATGAAAAAAATCCGGTCTTATCGGTGATATTTTTATTCGGTACGGTGGGATTTCATGGGGCGATTTGGAATTTGTGCTGTAAAGCATATTTGCAGTTAATGTAAAATAAAATGCCTTACATAAATAACTTATGTTATATGGATGTAAAGCTGTTATGCTTTTTGTTGGCGGACGAACAAATGTGTTCTTTTGGCGGAGGTGATATCGTGTTGCTTAAGTATTCGGATCAGGTGAGCTTCAGCGTTACAGACGGCCGTATTGCTGTTTTTTACGGCGGTTTTCATCTGGATGATCAATCCGAAAATATAATAACGCTGAAATGCGGAGATATCTCTTATCGGATATTCGGTTCGGGGCTCTGCGTTGCCGCGATCTCCAAGCCCAGATGTGTCGTTTCCGGCAGAATAGAAAGGATCGAGCTTATATGATCCTGCGGCTTATTCGATTTTGGTCATTCATTCCCTATGGATTTCTTATAATATCTGTTTCAGGTGAAAAAAGCGAAGTCTTTGTGGCAAATTGCGCAAAGTTTGGGATCAGACTTAAATACATTCTCCGCAGGAACGGCGCTTTACAGTGCCGGATCTTTGCTCCGGATCTGGGATACGCCAGAAAGCTTGGTCTTACCCGTGGGTACCGTATTCGTATAATATCAAGAACCGGAGCTATACGTTTTCTTTTGCCTCTTTGGAGACGGCCGGTTTTCTGGTGCGGTGCTTTGCTGTGCTGTGTTTTTCTTGGTTTTATGTCAGGGTATATCTGGCAGGTGGATATTTTATCGGACGGGATCAATAACCGTCTTCTTTACCGTGAACTTGAATCACTTGGTATTATGCCGGGTGTGGACAAAGACTCTGTGGACAACGAACACATCAAAAACTCGGTTTTACTGTCGGACGACCGCCTGGGCTGGTTTGCCGTGAATCTGTCCGGATGTACTGCCCGTGTAAGCTACAGCTTAAAGCGGCTTCAGCCGGAGCTTATCGCAACTGAAGAGCCCTGTGACGTTGTTGCAACAAAGCCCGGGGTCATAAAGCTTGTAAACACTTATTCGGGTACACCCTGCGTTACGTCCGGTCAGACGGTCATGCCCGGAGACGTACTTATCTCTTCGAAACTGGGGATAGGCAGTAACCGGTCCGACGAGGTTACTTACCGTTACGTTCATGCCCGGGGAGAGGTTTGGGGAAGGACCTGGTACGATCTTACAGCTTACTCCCCTGTAGAGGCCCGTGAAAAGGTGTTCACAGGCAAAATTAAACGAAAAGTTTATCTGAAAATCGGAAACAGACGCATCAATTTGGGGTTTGGGTATGGAAATCATGGGGGCGATTGTGATATAATATTAAAGGATTATGCCCTTGGCTTTAATGCCTTTTTATGCATTGAAGAAAACCGGCTCTTTATGTCTGACGGAATACTTCTTCCCGAAAGCGAGGAAGACAGGCTTTCCGAGGGGCTGACGGCTGTGCTGTGTCTGTCCATGGATTCCGGTCGTATCTCGGCATTTGAGGTCGGGCCGGTTTTGGCAGAGGATGCTTACTGTGTCCGGCTGAATGCCGAATGTGTTGAACAGATAGGCGCATGCAGGGTGTTGTCCGCAAATGACAGCGGGAGTTGATCTTAGCCAATGTACGAAGTAACTGTCAATGCCGAAAGACTTGAGGACGTTCTTGACGTTTTCGGGAGCTTTGACGGCAATATCAAGCTTATCGAGCAAAACTACGGTGTCCGCATTGTAAATCGGGACACCGAGCTTAGAATATCCGGAGAGGATGCGCTTTGTGTTTCCAAGGCAGAAAAGGTTTTATCCGGGCTTTTTGCCCTTTGCGCCAAGGGCGAGCCAATTTCTCCTCAAAACGTGCGTTACTGCATTTCCCTTGTGGACGACGGCGAGGAAGACAGAATAACCAGGCTTGCCGGCGACGTTATCTGTGTAAGTGCCAAGGGTAAGCCCATAAAAGGCAAAACCCTGGGTCAGAAGCGCTACGTTGAAGCCATCCGCAACAACACCGTCACCATCGGCGTAGGCCCTGCCGGTACAGGCAAGACCTATCTTGCCGTGGCCTGTGCCGTTGCGGCCTTCCGGGAGAAATCCGTTAACCGCATAATCCTCACCCGTCCCGCCGTTGAGGCCGGAGAAAAGCTGGGCTTTTTGCCCGGTGACCTTATGAACAAGGTCGACCCCTATCTCCGCCCCCTTTACGACGCCCTCTTTGACATGATGGGGCCGGAAAACTACCATAAGTACCTGGAAAAGGGCAATATCGAGGTGGCTCCCCTTGCATATATGCGCGGCCGTACTCTGGACGATTCGTTTATTATTCTCGACGAGGCGCAGAACACCACGCCCGAACAGATGAAGATGTTTCTGACCCGTCTTGGCTTCGGTTCAAAGATCGTCGTGAACGGCGACATAACTCAGATCGACCTTCCCAACGGAAAAAAGAGCGGACTTTCCGAGGCAATGCAGATACTCCGCGACGTGGATGGCATTGCCACCATGACGCTCACCGCTCAGGACGTTGTGCGCCACGAGCTTGTCCAGCGAATTATTAACGCCTACGACAAGTACGATTCAATTCGCAAGGCCGAAAAGGATCGTGCCGCCGAACAGAAAAAGTTTTTCCGGAGGCCGTAAAAAGATGGTCGCAAAAGCAGAAAAAAGCAAGCTATTCATCCGCACGGAAAACCGCTCCGGCGTTTTGGAAGACCATATTCGCGCCGCCAAAAAAGCCCTCCGCGCCGGTGCCGCGAGGCTTATTCCGGAGGTCAGAGCCGAAATTGAGCTTATTTTTACCGACGGGGACGAAATTCGCTCACTCAATGCCCAAACACGGGGGAAGGACGCTGTGACCGACGTGCTGTCCTTCCCGGAGCTTGACCTTGCACCGGGACGATCCCCCCTCGAGGTCGCTTCTCCCGGAGATTTTTGGGATGGAAAGCTTTTTCTTGGCAGCGTTGTGATATGTAAAACCCGCGCCGAAGAACAGGCGGCAAGCTTTGGCCACAGCAATGAACGGGAATATGCCTTTCTTGCGGCTCACTCCCTGCTCCACCTTTTGGGCTGGGATCACGAAAGAAGCCCCGAAGAAGAGAAAGCCCAGTTTGCGCTTCAGGAAAAAATACTCACCTCTGCGGGTCTGACCCGATAGAAATCTACAGACACAAAGGAATTTGAAAACTCATGGAAGATATGCATTTTGATACCGTATGCGGCAATATTGCCATTGTCGGACGCCCCAATTCCGGCAAATCCACCCTTTTGAACCGTCTTATCGGTGAAAAGGTCTCCATCGTCACTCCAAAGCCCCAGACCACCCGCACGAAGATAACCGGCGTTCTCACCCGTGACAAGGCTCAGTTTATCTTCGTGGACACTCCCGGCCTGCATCAGCCCGGATCCCGCCTTGGGGATATGATGGTTCGCTCTGTTTACAACGCATCGGACGATGCGGATATTGCCGTTCTCGTTGCCGAAGCGGACAAGCGCCCGGGTAAGCCCGAGCGTCAGCTTGCGGAAAGACTTCTCTCTTCCGGGATCCCCGTTATCGTGGCTCTGAACAAGACCGACAAGGTCAAAAAGGACGCTATTCTGGACATTATCGCAAGATACGCAGAGCTGGGTGAGTTTGCGGCGATAATTCCCATCTCCGCCCGAACCGGCGACGGATGCGACACCCTTCTTGCAGAACTTGCAAAGCTTCTGCCGGAGAGCGAATTCGTCTATCCCGAGGATGCTCTCACCGACCTTCCCGAGAAATTCCTTGCCGCCGAAATGGTGCGCGAAAAGCTTATGATGAAGCTTGAAAAGGAGATTCCTCACGGCATAACCTGCGAGACCGAGCGCTTCCAGATACGTGAAGACGGCATGATCGAGATCGACGTTCTGGTCATCTGCGAAAAGGCAAACCACAAGAGCATCGTCATCGGCCACCAGGGCTCTCTGCTCAAGGCCGCCGGAAGCGAGGCCCGCGCCGAGATCGAAAAGCTTCTCGACGCAAGAGTTTTCCTTAAGCTTTGGGTCAAGGTTAAAAACGACTGGAAAAACTCCCCCTCCTTCCTTGCCGAGCTGGCAAAGAGCGAGGGTACCTTCAACGTGTGAGGTAAAATTAACCGCTCATAACTCCCCTGCTTTTTGCCAATGCTACCTTCCGTAACCTGTATTTTAGGCTCGGAGGCGGATATCTTTAATGGAAGAACAAGGGGGATACTGGGAGCTGTTTATGTCTACGGGTCTGTGCCAGGCCTATCTCTGCTATGCCGGAGGAAAAAACAGTGTATCTGAAAACCAAGGGTCTTGTGATAAGAGAGACCAGAATAAAAGAGGCGGACAAGCTTCTGACGCTCCTTTGCCCGGGACAGGGCAAAATGACCGTTAAGGCCAGGGGCGTTATGAAGGACAAGAGCAAAAACTCCGCGTCCTGTCAGCTTTTCTGCTGGTCGGATTTTACCCTTTATGAAAACCGGGGATACTATACCGTCACCGAGGCAACTCCCGTGGATATGTTCTCCGAGCTTCAGACCGATCCGGTCAAGTTTTCTCTCGGGGCGTATTTTTGCGAGATATGCGAGCTTTTGAGCCAGACAGACTGGGTTTCAGATGAGCTTTTGAGGCTTACGCTGAATATGCTGTACGCCCTTTGCAGGCTGGACGTGCCCTCTGAGCTCGTTCGCGGCGCCTTTGAGGCACGGGCTCTGGTTTGCGGCGGATATATGCCGGATATCGAGGTCTGCGCCGGATGCGGCTGTGAGCCGGATACGCCCATAATCTCTATATCGGAGTTTACCGTCCGGTGCGTTAACTGCCCCGGGGAATACGGCGAAGAGAAAGCGATATCCGTTGAGGCTTACCGGGCGCTGAAATATTTTCTGTCCGCTCCGCTGAAAAAGCTACTTGGGATCAGCCTTTCTCCGGGAGATATCGGATATCTCGTATCCGTTACCGAGGCCTGGCTTGAGTCCCGTGTGGGCGGAAAGGCATCACGCAATTACTACAAAGGAATGTTGAACTATGGATGATTTTTACATAAAATCAATGCACACCCTTGAGCTTGACAAGATTCTCTCAAGGCTCTCGGATATGTGCGTTTCCGAAGGCGCCAAAAAGCGTGCCATCGAGCTCGTCCCCATGGAGAGCCTTCGTGAGATCAACCGCGCTCAGGACGAAACTGCCGCGGCCATCTCTCTTGCCACCAAAAAAGGCAGTCCCTCTTTTTACGGCGTACGCGACCTTAAGCCCCAGCTCATGCGGGCAGGCCGCGGCGGTGTTCTCACCATGGGTGAGATTCTCTGGGTTGGAGCAATGCTCCGCGCCGCAAGGCTTGCCCACGATTACCGTATGCACGATACCGACACCGGCGAGACCTGCATAGACGAGTATTTCGACCTGCTTCGCTCCGACAGAAGCTTTGAGACCGAAATATCAGACGCGATACTCAGTGAGGACGAAATGTCCGACAAGGCAAGCCCTGCCCTTGCGAATATCCGCCGCCGTATCGGCATTGCCCAGAACAGAGTAAGGGATATACTCTCCCGGATAATCTCCTCTGCAAACACCTCAAAATTCCTCCGGGAAAACATAATCACCCAGCGTTCCGGGCGCTTCGTCGTTCCTGTTAAGGCTGAGAACAAAAAGGACATTCCCGGCCTCGTTCACGACGTTTCCGCATCCGGCGCAACGGTTTTCGTTGAGCCCATCGCTGTGGTTGAAGCCAATAACGAGATAACCTCCCTTCTCTCCGAAGAGAAAAATGAGATCGAGCGCATTCTTGCGGACTTCAGCGCCCGGATATTCGAGCACAAGGATATGCTTGAGACGGACTTTAAGCTCTTAAGCGAGCTTGACTTTATTTTTGGCAGAGCAAAGCTTGCTCTTGCTCTTGATTCCTTTAAGCCCAGGATAAATACCGACGGATATTTTGACCTTGTGAAAGCCCGCCATCCTCTTCTGGATGCCAAAAAAGTCGTCCCCATTGACATTTGCCTTGGCGGCGATTACAACACCCTGATAATCACCGGCCCCAACACCGGCGGTAAGACGGTATCTTTGAAGACTCTCGGCCTGCTCACGCTGATGGCCATGTGCGGCCTGCACATTCCCGCAAGCGAAGGCTCCACCGTTTCCGTCTGCGGCGCCGTTCTTGCGGACATCGGCGACGAACAGAGCATTGAGCAAAGCCTTTCCACCTTCTCCTCCCACATGAAGAATATCGTCACCATTCTGGATAACACTCATTCCGACAGTCTTGTGCTCTTTGACGAGCTTGGTGCCGGAACCGACCCCACCGAGGGCGCGGCTCTTGCCATTGCGATCATCGAGCGCGCCGCCCAGAGCGGAGCAAGAATTGCCGCGACCACCCACTACGCCGAGCTTAAGGTATACGCTCTGAACACCTCCGGAGTTGAAAACGCCTGCTGTGAGTTTGACGTTGAAACTCTCCAGCCCACCTACCGCCTTCTCACAGGCATTCCCGGGCGCTCTAACGCCTTTGCCATATCCAAACGCCTTGGTCTGCCCGACGAGGTTATAGAGCACGCCAGAGGCCTTGTTAACGACGAGACGCTCCGCTTTGAGGACGTTATCGACCGCCTTGAAGAGGCAAGAGTTAAGACCGAAGAGGAAAAGCGCAAGGCAGAAAGCCTTCGCCGTGAGATCGAAGAGCTGAGCATTAAGGCCAGAGAGCGTGAAAAGCACTTTGACGAAGAACGTGCCAAGTTTACCGCAAACGCCCGTGCCGAGGGTGACCGTATTCTTCGTGACACCCGTGCCGAGGCCGCCGCGCTTATTGCAGAGATTAGAGACGTTCTCAAGAAAAAGGATGCCTCACAGATCGACCTCAACGAGGTGCACGCCAACGTAAACAGGCGCCTCAACGAGCTTGAAAACAAATCCCGCAAGGACGCCGCCGGAGGCTCGGACGAGTCTGTACCCGAGCTGGAGCGTATGCCCGAGGTGGGTGAAAAGATCCATCTGAGAAAGATGGGCGTGGACGGCGTTGTTCTTAAAAAGCCCAAGGACGGCTACGTTTCCGTTCAGGCCGGTATTTTGAAGATGAACGTTGCCCTTGCAGATATAAGCCTGCTTCCCAGGGAAAAGCCCAAGGCTGTTGCATCTCCCGGGGTAACAGTCAAGACCGTTGGCATCAAGGACGCCGTTGCGGCATACCGCTGTGACCTTAGGGGCATGACCGTGGACGAGGCTTTGGCCGAGCTGGATATTTTCGTAAACCGCGCCGTTATGCAGCATATGCCCGCCGCGACCGTTGTTCACGGCAAGGGCACGGGAAAGCTCCGTGAGGCCGCCCAGGATTATCTGCGCCACAACCGCTTTGTAAAGAGCTACCGCCTTGGTGTTTACGGTGAAGGCGACAGCGGCGTTACCGTTGTGGAGTTTAAAAACAACTAAACAGCGAATTTTTGACCGCACGAGGAGTTTTCCCCGTGCGGTCTGTTTTGTTTGAGCTGAAAAAATTTTTTGCCCGGGAGAAGAAAAAAACTCTTGACAAATCCGGTTGGTTGTTATAGACTAAATATGCGGTTGGTAACAACCAACCAATACCGCCCTATCAAAGGAGGATACCGACTATGGAAGACTTAAAGCTTTGTGAAAGCGACTATCGCTTTATGTGTGTTATTTGGGAAAACGAACCCCTTCATTCCGGCAGACTCGTTGAGCTCTGCGCAGAGCGTCTTGGGTGGAAAAAGCCCACCACCTATACCACCCTTAAAAAGCTCATTGACAAGGGCTTTGCCAAAAACGAGGAGACCGTCGTCACCTCTCTGATCCCCAAGGAAAAGGTCTGCCGCGCCGCAAGCGAGCACTTTGTGGACCACACCTTTGCCGGAAGCCTTCCGGGTTTTCTGGTAGCTTTTCTCGGGGACAAAAAGCTTTCGAAATCCGAAGCGGAGGAATTAAAACAGCTTATCGACCAACACCGAAAGGAGTGAGCTTTGGTGTTAGCAAACGTATTTGAAAAAGTGCTTGAGATGAACCTGAAAGCCGCGGTGGTATTTGCCGCAGTTATTCTCATCCGGCTTATGCTCAAAAAGGCTCCAAAAAAGTGGAGCTATATGCTCTGGGCGGCTGTGGGCTTTCGCCTTGTATGCCCGGTGAGCTTAAAATCTTTTTTCAGCATATTCACCCCTCTTCGCAGTACCGGGGTCACTGAGCTTGCCGAGCCTGCTCTGCCTTCTGTGCCCTCTCTTCCCGTGACACCTGAGGCTCTTCCTCCGGTGACCGGAAATGTTCCGGGGCTCAGCACGGACATATCCGCGCCTGTAGCCTCTGCCGGAATTGAGCTTACGGAGATTCTTGCCATTGTATGGCTTGCCGGAATTGCCCTCATGCTTGCCTGGGGAGTTGTTTCCAGCATAAGTCTTAGCCGAAAGCTTCGGTGTGCCGTGAAATACCGGGACAATATCTATTTCAGCGACAAAATCGCCTCTCCCTTTGTTTTCGGTCTGGGAAACCCAAGGATCTATCTTCCCTTCGGTCTTGACGAAGACCAGCGGAATACAGTTCTGGCTCACGAAAAAGCCCATCTTAAGCGCCTTGACCACGCAGTAAAGCTTGTTTCATACCTTTTGCTCTGCGTTCACTGGTTTGATCCCTTTGTTTGGATCGCATTTGTTCTGATGAGCAAGGATATGGAGATGAGCTGTGACGAGCGGGTTTTGAAAAACGGAGATATAGACAGCGTGCGCTACAGCGAGACTCTGCTTGCTCTTGCAGAGAAAAAAAGCTTTCCCTCCCCCTGTCCCATCGGTTTTGGGGAGAGCGGAGTTAAGGCGCGGATAAAAAACGCCCTTGTCTGGCGCCGTCCGGGAAGAGTGATCGCAATTGCCGCTCCGGTTCTGGCTCTTGCGGTTCTTTGTGCCTGCAGCTTGGATCCGTCCGCAAAAGAACCCTCAAGCGAACCGGAGAAAACGCCTGAGGTGACCACGGAGGCGACTACGGAGGCGACTACGGAGACGACTGCAGATACAGCCCCGCCTGAGACAACCCAATCAAGCTCCATACACGTTCAGACTACTCAGACATCAACTGCCGAAACGACAACAGAGGATAAAACCGAGCCGGTTGTCACGGAGCAGACCGGCGCTGAATGCCTATTTACGGAAGATTCCCTCGTGGGTGATATAAAGTGGCAGTATACCGGGTGTAGTTATTACGGTTATGAGATGACGCACAACGGAAAAGAATATGCCATTTCCACTGCTCCGGGAGAATCCTTCCATCCTGTTGAAAGCCTTTTGGCCGATCTTAGGAGCTTCGGAATGACAAAGGTCGACGAAGAAGAGTTTGCAGTCGATCAGGTGAACGAGAAAGCAAGGCTTTATTTTGATGAAGCCGCTCCGCTTCAGGTGGAATTTTACAACAGCGGCCTTGGAGCACTTGTTGTAACAGATAAAAACGGTGACCGCCATTGCTTTGTTGCGACGGATAAGAGTGCTTCGGGAAGCGTTCTGTGGGACAGGGTCGTATACACGTTCACATTCATTGAGATGGTGAAAAAAACATATTACCACGGCGCCACAGCTGAAGATGCGGTTGAAGACTATTGCTCAGGAAGCGCTTTTGCATCGAGCATGAATTATTCGGAGCTGAATAACAGCCGTATCGTTGACTATGCCGTGAACGATTACAGCATTAAAGAGACCTCGGAGGACGGAAATATCGTCGTGTTCTATATCAATCAAATGGTAAAGCCTGCGGACATAAGCCGCTATATGTACGCCGGAGCGGCTTACCCGGTTGGTGAATGGATAGTCTCAGAAACCTGGATAGCTCTGCGCCGTATAGGAGATACAGATCAGTGGGAAAAAGTGACTTCCGGCTTTGATATCACTGTGGACTACGTTATTTCCAACTATTGAAAGGACTATACGTCTTCATGTTTGAAACTGTCTTGAAAATGAATATCACAGCCGCAATCGTCTTTGCGGCTGTGGTGATCATCCGGCTTTTGCTTAAAAAGGCTCCAAAAAAGTGGAGCTATATGCTCTGGGCGGCTGTGGGCTTTCGCCTTGTATGCCCGGTGA
>SVLY01000046.1 GCA_015067715.1 Oscillospiraceae bacterium
GTGCCAAAGGCGACCTTTTCCGGACGCCCCGGGAGGGGCGTCCCTACGGGCAAACAGATAAACCGCACACCGTAGGGCGGGGGCTTGCTCCCGCCGAAACGTTTGGGGATTCCCTACAGGCAGAAAGATAAACCGCGAGCCGTAGGGGCGAACTGCGTTCGCCTATCTTGCTGTGTCATCCCGGTATTAAAATATGGGCGATTTAAAATCGCCCATACCGCAACTCTTCACTATTCACTCTTCTCTAAATCCAACCTACGGGCGCAATTTCATGCGTTCGCCGCAACAAAAGCCCCCCTTGTCTAAAGGGGGGGGTAGGGGGGATTCCGTAAATTTTCCTTATCCGCCCCCCTTGCCGGGTGAGGGGTAGGGGGGATTCCGTCAGTGCGTATCATCCCGGCAAAAAGACGTTGATTTTTGAGACTGTATGGTATATACCTAAAAAAAGCGCTTATAGGAGGTAAACATGAAAAGATCCCTGAATGCATGGACTGTTGAGAGCTCACTCTCTTTTGAAGAGACCTTTGCCGCGGTGAGTGCCGCGGGATTTGAGGGCATAGAGCTCAATATTGACCGTCCCGGCGCGGCTCACGGCCTGTCTATGGAGACTACCGAGGCAGAATATGCCAAAATACGCGCCCTTTCCCAAAAATATTCCTTGCCCGTGGTGAGTATTTCCACCTCTCTGTGGGGAGGCGAGACCGGAAGGCCGGAAAAATGGGACTATGCCCGGGCACTTCTGCGCAAGCAGATTGAAGCCGCAAAGGCTCTGGGGGCAAAGGGAATTCTCACCGTGCCCGGCGGCGCCGCTCTCAAAAGCGGCAGAGAAAACTCCATAGAATTCTACCGCAGTATGCGCGGGGAGATCGAACGCGAGGGCATTTTCGTGGGTCTGGAAAACGTGTGGAACGGTTTTTTCCTCTCCCCCTTTGATATGCAGAGCATGATAGACGCCATCGGCTCGGACATGGTCGGGGCGTATCTGGATCTGGGAAACATGCTGGCCTTTTCCGTGCCGGAGCACTGGGTCGAGGTTTTGGGAGAGCGCATTGGCTTTGTCCATCTCAAGGACTATAAGCGCCTTGGAAGTCTGGCAGAGGGCGGCACATGGGAGGATATCACCCACGGAAGCGCAAACTGGCCGGAGATCATCTCCGCGCTGCGCAAGATCGGGTTCGACGGCTATCTCACCGCCGAGGTCTTCAAGGCAGATGAGAAAATGTCCTTTGAAGAATACTACCGCAAGGTCGCCGGAGAGCTGGCGTCCATAATATAAAAAAAGATAACAAAAAGGAGAACGCATATGAAAAAGCTTGCTATGATAGGCTGCGGCGGCATCGGCAATTACCATCTGGGTCATTTTCTGGGCTTTAAGGACATTGTTGAGCTTGCCGGCTTCTGCGACCTGATCCCCGAAAAGGCCGAGGATTTCGTCCGCCGCGCCGGAAGAGGAAAGGCATACACCAATTATCTTGAAATGTACGACGAGGTCAAGCCCGACATGGTCTTTATCTGCGTTCCGCCCTATTGCCACGGAGAGATCGAGTTCGAGACCATCAAGCGCGGCATCCACTTCTTTGTGGAAAAGCCCCTGGCGCTGGACCTTGACCTTGCAAGAAGCATTCGGGACGCCGCCGAGGAAAAGGGCCTTATCACCGCTTCCGGCTTCCAGTGCCGCTATTCAAACCTGGTTGAGCCCAATGTTAAGTTCTGCAAAGAAAACCAGGTGATCTTCATTGACTGCACCCGTATCGGCGGAGTGCCTGAGATGTGGTGGTGGAGGGATAAGAACGTCTCCGGCGGTCAGATCGTTGAGCAGACCATCCACCAGTTCGATATAATCCGCTACGTTTTCGGCGAGCCCGTTGAGGTCTGTACCTACGGCACACGGGGCTACGTTAACGAGTGGGAGAATTACAACACCGAAGACTGCTCGGTAACCATCGTAAAGTTCGCCTCCGGCGCCATCGGCACCATCTCCACCGGCGACTACGCTACAAAGGGCGAAAGCTTTGACTCGAAGATCGTCTTCTCCACCAGAGACTCCCGTGCAGAGCTGAAGATCCTGGGAAGCTTCGAAGTGTTCACTAACCGCCCCGCCGACAAGGCCGAAAGCGACGGCTTTATCGTCAAGGGTGACGGAGCGATGGTTCAGGGCGACACGCTTATCACCCAGTACCGCCAGGACGGCGACGCCGGTATACTCTGCGACCGCACCTTTATCGAGGCGGTCATCTCCGGTGACGGATCCAAGGTCCGATCCCCCTACCGGGACGCGCTGAAGTCCCTTGCCTTCACCATGGCCTGCAACGAGTCCATGGCATCGGGCAAGCCCGTTAAGGTCGAGCTGGAATAGTTAAAAAACGCCCCTGCCGAAATTTTCGGCAGGGGCGTTAAAGCTCGTTACTTTTTCTTTCTGATGTTGATAAGCCGCAGAATTGCGGGGCTGACGACCACGTTGGCAATGAACTCAAAGACGAAGTTCAGACCCACGTAGAAGAGTATCATATATGCGCCGGCGGAGATGCCTTTTTCAAGAGCGCCTGCGTTCACGGCGTCCATGAAGAATACAAGGCAGCCCAAAAGGAAGATGCCGGTGTTAACAACGGGGCAGACGATGGCGCTGACAAGGACTGCCATATACCTGTTGTACTTTTCCAGAAGCTTGTAGACAAGGCCTGCCAGCAGACCCGAGACGATACCCTTCACCATAACGGTGATAATGGTTCCGGGAACGCTGAGGCTCATCCAAAAGGCGGAGTCTGCGGTGGTGAAGAAGATGCCTCCCGCAACTGCGCCCAGCCATGCTCCGGCCCAGGGACCCAAAAGGGCGCTGCCCAGAACAACGGGGATGAGTGTGAGAGAGACGGATGCCAGACCGCCGATCTTAATAAAGCCGCCAAAGTAGGCAAGCACGGCCACAAGAGCTGTCAGCAGAGCTCCAAGGGCAAGATCGCGGGTGGTGATCTTTTTGGTTTTATTCATTTTTTCCTCCTTGCTGTCGTCCGGCGGTGCGCCGGTACAACGCAAATAAATTTATACCGGGTCCCCCGTTTTTTCTCGAGGGACGGGATATACGTTTTTTCAGCTGTTCTTCTGCCAGATAAGGTTCAGCCCCTTTAAAACAAGACCGGGGTCTGACTTTATGTTGGTGCGGCAGTGGGGAAGGATCAGCGGGGCAAGGCCGCCGGTGGCGTAGACGGGAAGCTCGTAGCCAAGCTCGTCACGAATGCGGCTGATCATGCCGTCGGTGAGGGCGGCGTTTCCGAAGATAACGCCGGAGCGCATACAGTCGGCGGTGTTTTTCGCCACGACGGAGCCGGGGGCCTCAAGGCTGACTCTGGGAAGCTGAGCCGTGCCGGAAGAGAGGGCGTCCAGCCCCATGGCAACGCCGGGGATGATGGAAACGCCGATAAAAGCGCCGGAGCGGTCGATGACCAGCATTTTCGTTGCCGTGCCAAAGTCCGCCACAAGGGCGGGCGCGCCGTAAAAATGCTTAACGGCAACCGCGGCGCAGATAATGTCCGCGCCAACGGAAGAGGGGGTGTCGCAATGGATGTTTATGCCGGTCTTTACCCCGGGACCCACAAGCAGGGCGTTCACCCCGAAGAGCAGGCTGAAGGCCTTTTTTATGACCGGGTTCAGCGGAGGCACAACGGAAGCCACTATGGCGCCGGTTATCTTTTCCCGGGGGATGGAGCGGAGGGCAAAAATGCCCATAATGTCCGCGGCGTATTCGTCCTCGGTCTTTGTGCTGACGGTGGCAAGACGGGCCGTGAAGACAAGCCTGTCCCCCTCAAAGCCGCCGAGGGTGATATTCGTATTTCCGATATCCGCCGCAAGAAGCATTCTCCCGATCTCCTTCCTTTTCTTCTCTCCGGTGAGATATTATAGCACAGCGAAAAGGCGTATTCAAGTGAAAATTGCACGAATTTGCCCACATTCGCCTCAGCGAATATTTCACATTTGCGAAGCAAACGTCGCCATCGGCACGGTGTTGCCGGGAGGAAGAGGCAAACGGGATGATACGGGGAGGACGAAGGAGTATACAGAACGTGGAGCATTGGGATTAAGTGAAGAGTGAACAGAGAATAGTGAAAAGTGAAGAGAATCGGTAGGGTCGATTCACGAATCGACCCAAATAAACCTCCCCCTCTCGGGGGAGGTGCCCCGCAGGGGCGGAGGGGGCACGGAGGGGGACGAATGAATAAATAAAACGTAGGGACGCCCCTCCCGGGGCGTCCGGAAAAGGTTGCCATCGGCACAATGTTGCCGGGAGAGGCAAACGGGGTGATACGCCGGTGCATTCACTCCCTCAGTCTCGGCCTTTGGCCGATCCAGCTCCCTCGGAGAGGGAGCCTTGGGTACGTGCTTTTATTTTTAGCACTATCCTATCTTTACAGGCCGTAGGGGCGAACTGCGTTCGCCCGCAAACGTTGCCGTGGGCACGGGATTGCCGGGGAAGGCTTACAGAATCCCCCCCTACCCCCCCTTTAGGCAAGGGGGGCTTTTTGCGGCAATCCAGCTTCCCCTACAAGGGGAAGCCTTGTCCTCACACACTTTGTAAACCATGTGCCTTCAAAGGGGTTCGGCGGGAGCAAGCCCCCGCCCTACGGTGTGCGGTTTATCTGTTTGCCCGTAGGGACGCCCCTCCCGGGGCGTCCGGAAAAGGTCGCCATTGGCACAATGACGCCGGGAGAGGCAACCGGGATGATACGTTGGTGCCCTCGGCGGGCAGATGATATCTGCCCCTACGGTGCAGGGGTTGTCTTTGCGCCCGTAGGGGAGGCTATCAGCCTCCCGCAAACGTTGCCATCGGCACGGTGTTGCCGGGAGAGGCAACCGGGATGATGCGGGGGTGCATTCACTCCCTCAGTCTCGGCCTTTGGCCGATCCAGCTCCCTCGGAGAGGGAGCCTTGGGTACGTGCTTTTATTTTTAGCACTATCCTATCTTTACAGGCCGTAGGGGCGAACTGCGTTCGCCCGCAAACGTTGCCATCGGCACGATGTTGCCGGGAGAGGCTTACGGAATCCCCCCCTACCCCCCCTTTAGGCAAGGGGGGCTTATTGCTGCGATGAATGTGTGAAACTGTGTTGCAGGAAGGCAACCGGGATGATACGTTGGTGCCTTCGGCGGGCAGATGATATCTGCCCCTACGGCGCATGGGTTGTCTTTGTGCCCGTAGGGGAGGCTATCAGCCTCCCGCAAACGTTGCCATCGGCACGGTATTGCCGGAAGAGGCAACCGGGATGATACGGGGGGGGGAACAAATGAATATTGAATAATGAAGCCGCTTCGCTGATGAATAATGAATAATTGCGGTAGGGGCGATTTAAAAATCGACCCGTATATAAACCTCCCCCTTTCGGGGGAGGTGCCCCGCAGGGGCGGAGGGGGCACGGAGGGGGCGAATGAATTAATTAAACGTAGGGACGCCCCTCCCGGGGCGTCCGGAAAAGGTCGCCTTTGGCACGGTGTTGCCGGGAGAGGCAAACGGGATGATACGCCGGTGCATTCACTCCCTCAGTCTCGGCCTTTGGCCGATCCAGCTTCCCCTGCAAGGGGAAGCCTTGTAAACCTCCCCCTCTCGGGGGAGGTGCCCCGAAGGGGCGGAGAGGGCACGGTAGGGCGGACAGAAATATATTTTGCCCATATTCGCGTCAGCGAATATTTCATATTTACGAAGTAAATATTTCATCGCGAAGCGATTTCATTTGCCCGCAGGGCAAATTTCACTGAAAAAGAACCCTCTTTTGTCTTCCAACAAAAGAGGGTTCTTTTTCTAAGCTGGTGGCCGGACTTGAACCGGCGACCTGCTGATTACGAATCAGCTGCTCTGCCGACTGAGCCACACCAGCACGCTTGAATATTATATGCTATTGTCCTCATTTTGTCAAGGGGAAAAGGGCAACAGAGCCAAAAAAACAGGGTTTTAAATCATCGCGGCAAATTTTTTAAAACCGCCCGGAAAAATTTTTTACGAAACAAAACCTCCGTTCAATAAAAGAAATTTGCAAAAACAGCTGTATATCTATACGGAAACAAAGGTTTATGGCCTGTTGACAGGGGGAGTCAAAGCTGTTATAGTTACTTTAAGCAAAAAAGCATCTGTCTTTGATCTCTGGAGGTGCCGCCTTATGAAAAGCGCAGCAAGGGGAAGCTTTGAAATGCCGCCGGAAGAATATTTTGCCGACGGTAACCGGATTAAGACCAAAAAACAGGTTTTTACCGACGAAGAGATCCTCGCTCTTGAACAGGACATTCTGGATAACTACGTCCGCTCGGATCAGCGGCCGGTAAAGATCCTGCTGAGAATGTACCGCAAGTACGTCAAGGACGTTATTCTTGCGCTGATCTTTTATCTGCTGAAAACTCTGCCGGTGCTGGTTCTGCCGGTCATCACCGCGGAGATAATCAACCTGGTTGACGAAAAGCCGGAGGATTTCTTTACAAAGATCGCAATTTACGCCGCCATAATGATGTTTTTGACGGTGATGAATATTCCCACCTGTATCCTCCAGTTCAAATTCTACTCCATCGTCGCCCGAAAGGTTGAGGCAGGTCTTCGGGGCGCAATGATACGCAAGCTCCAGCAGCTCTCAATGTCCTTCCACAAAGAGATGCAGAGCGGACGTATTCAGTCAAAGCTCATGCGCGACGTTGAGACCATTCAGGCGCTCTCTTCCCAGATGTTCACCACTCTTCCGGGCATTGCCATAAACGTATTGACTGCTCTGGTGGTGGTCATCTCAAACAACCTGACGGTGTTTGCATTCTTCCTTTTGTGCATTCCCTGTTCAATTCTCACCGTCCGCGCCTTCCAAAAACCCATAAAGCGCTCTAACGCTGCTTTCCGCCACGAAATGGAATACACCTCTGCAAACGTCATGGACATGGTGGAGATGACCCAGATCACCCGCGCCCACGCTCTGGAAGAGACGGAAATGAGAAAGATGACGGGCATCCTCTCCAGCATGGCAAAAACCGGCTACCGGCTTGACATGGTCACGGCGGTGTTCGGCTCGACCTATTGGGTAATGTTCCAGATATTCCAGTTTATCTGCCTGCTGTTCTCCTCCTACATGGCCTATACCGAAAAGATCAGTATCGGCGATATCTCCCTTTACCAGTCCTATTTCACCATGCTCACCAGTCAGGTGTCCACGATAATCGGCCTGCTTCCGGTGATCTCAAAGGGCTTTGACTCAGTTGCCTCCGTGGGAGATATTCTCCGCGCCGACGACATTGAGGATAACGAGGGCAAGCAGATAATGGAAGAGCTCCGCGGCGAGTACGAGTTCCGTGACGTGTGCTTCAGCTACGAGGACGATCAGCCCCTTCTCCGGGGGCTTGACCTTAAGGTAAACCGGGGCGAAACGGTGGCCTTCGTGGGCGAATCGGGCTCCGGCAAGACCACCATAATGAACCTGCTGATAGGGTTCAACAGGCCAAACTCCGGCACTCTCACCGTGGACGGGGTGGACATCACCCAGCTCAACCTCCCCAGCTATCGCCGGTTCATCTCCACGGTGCCCCAGAACAGCGTGCTGTTCACAGGGTCCATCCGGGACAACGTAACCTACGGTATGACCCAGGTCACCGAAGAGCAGATATGGGCGGCGCTGGATGCGGCGAACCTTACGGAATTTATAAAGAGCCTGCCCGAGGGCATAGATACCGAGCTTGAGGAGCACGGCGCAAACCTCTCCGGCGGCCAGCGCCAAAGGCTTTCCATCGCCCGCGCCCTTATCCGCGACCCTGCCGTTATACTTCTGGACGAGGCCACCAGCGCTTTGGACAGCGTTTCCGAGCGGCTGATCCAGGACGCAATAAACAACCTCACCCACGGACGCACCACCTTCATCGTTGCCCACCGACTGTCTACAATAAAGAGCGCAGACAAGATCGCCGTTATCAAAAACGGTCTCTGCGTGGAATGCGGCAGCTTCGACGAGCTCATGGCGCGCCAGGGAGAATTCTACAAGCTCCGTTCAATGCAGCAGATATAAAAGCTCCAAAACCGTCGGCCTGCGCCCTTTTTCAAGGTGCGCGGGCCGACGTTAAATTTTTGGGTAAAAAAGAGTTGCGCCGGGGTCTTTACAAAAGGGAAAAAAGCTGTATAATTGTACCTGAGGGGAGATGTTACCCACCATGCCGGAACGACCGTTTTACCAGCCGCCGTTTATCTCCAGCGTGCCCTTCCACGGGGCTGTGGAGAAGATGTGTTTCGGCGCTCACTGGCACGGAGAGCTTGAGTTTATCTACGTTCCCCGGGACAGCGGAGAAATAACAGTGGAAATAGAGGGGGAAGATCACCTGCTTTTGCCGGGAACTGCTGCTTTTGTTGCCGGCACCCAGGTGCACGCCATAAACCGCGTAAGCCCGGGCGGGGTCTATCTTGTGGCGGAGATGGGCTTTTCCCTTTTGGGACAGGATTTTTCCGCATTTTCGGGTAAATATTTTCTCCGCCCTGTAATTAATTACGCGGCCCTTTCCCCGGAGGATCCCCTGGGTCAAACCGAGCGCACTTTTTGCGAAATACGCCGCCATCTTTCCGGCCTGTCCGGTCCTGCGGAGAGCTGGCAGGTCGCCGACAGGCTGTATATGGAAGGTCTGCTGTATATGCTGGCGTCCGGGCTTGCCCGGCATATGCCCATGGCAGACCATCCCAGAGCCCATGCAAAACAGATCGAAGCTGTTGTTGCCATGCAGGGTGTGCTGACCTACGTTGAAAACAACTATCCGGGTGAGCTCACCGTGGCCAAAGCCGCAGAGCTTGCGGGCTATGAAAAGACCCGGTTCTGCCAGCTTTTCAAGGCGGCAACGGGGCTGTCTTTTCACAAATATCTCACCCTTCGCCGCGTTCGGGCGGCGCGCCAGCTTCTAACCTCCACCAGCATCCCCATCGGGGAGGTGGGGCGTACCGTTGGCATTCACGAGCCCAAGACCTTTTCCCGGGTGATCCGTGAGATCGAGGGTCTCACCCCCGGAGAGCTTCGGGCATCTGCAAAAAGAGAAAAGGAGTGAAACGAAATGTTCAAAGCCGGAGCCGCAAAAAGCATTATCACCCCTAAAGTCGGCACCTGTCTTTACGGCTACGTGCCCCATCACCGTTCGGAATCCGTCCACGACCAGCTCTCCGTCACCGCACTTGCCTTGTCCGACGGGGAAAAGACCGCACTTGTGATGACCGCAGAGATCGGAAACCTTCAGACGGAGCTTTCCGACGAGACCAGAGCCGCAATTTCTGCCCGGTGCGGAGTGCCTTTTGAAAACGTCCTCATCTCCTGCACCCACACCCACTCTGCGCCAAACCTTGCAGGTACGGACGGTTGGGGCGAGGTGGACAGGGAATATTTCGATGAATTCTTCCTGCCCGGAGCAATTTCTGCGGCAAAGAACGCCGTGGAGAGCCTTGTTTGCGCGGAGTACGCCGTTGGCGTGACCGAGAGCCGGGTGGGCATAAACCGCCGTGAACAGCGCATTGACGGAAGCATAGCTCTGGGTCAGAACCCCCACGGGTGCTTCGACCCATATATGACCGTTATTTCCTTCCGGGAAAAGGCAACGAAAAAGGGGATCTTGAACCTTGTGCACTACAGCTGTCACGGCACGGCCGCCGGGCTTAACCGGGAGATAACCCGTGACTGGTCGGGAATTCTCATAGACCGCCTTGAAGAGGACACGGGCACTCTCACCGCCTATTATAACGGAGCCTGCGGCGACGTGGGTCCCCGGCTTACAAACGGGGGCACCACCGGCGATATCCGCCACGTTGAGTCTTTGGGCGGAGCGGCGGCGCTGGACGCAATGCGAGCCTACAAGGCTCTTGGAGGCTACCGTGAGGCAAAGCTGGATATTTTCCCCGGAGAGCTCTCCCTGCCCTACCAAAAGCTCCCCTCCCTTGAGACCGCCCTTGCAGGCGCGGCAAAATATGAGCATCCCGAGACCCTTAACAATTTGGGCAGGCTGGACTACGCCCACTGGGTGGAGGTAGCCGAGCACCTTAAGGCCGGAAAATGCCCGGAAAAAGCCCCCTTCGTTCTGCCCCAGACCCTTATCTCCCTTGGGGACGTGCTCTTCGTGCCCTACCCTTACGAGCTCTTTTCCGAGATCGCCATGCGCCTGAGAGAGTATTCTCCCTTCCCTCACACTCTCGTGCTGACCAACGCAAACGGCACTCTGGGCTATCTGCCCTCAGAAGATCAGCTCTGCCGGGGAGGCTACGAGGTCGAGTGCTTCAAGGTTGGACATCTCTTTGCCCTTGAAGAGAGCACCGATCAGAACCTTATCAACGGAACTCTTGGCATTCTGAGAGAAAACGGAATGCTTTGATAAATAACCAGGAACTTAAATCTCTCAAATAAGAAAGGAATCAAAAATGTACAGAATCGGCAAAGAAGAAATCGAGGCCGTCGCGCGGGCAATTAACACCCACGACTTTTTCAAGATCAACGGCTCCGGCCAGGAGGTCCAGCACTTTGATGCAGAGTGGGCCGCCCACATCGATGCAAAGTACTCCCTGCTGATGAGCTCCGGCTTTGGCGCCATTGCCAGCGCCCTGGTGGGTCTGGGCATCGGCCCCGGAGATGAAGTTATCGTCCCCGGCTATACCTACATCGCAACCGCACTTGCCGTAACCTCAGTGGGCGCCATCCCCGTTATCGTCGACGTGGACGAGACCCTCACCATCGACCCCGTTGAGGTTGAAAAGCACATCACCCCCGCCACCAAGGCCGTCATTCCCGTACACATCCAAGGCTTCCCCAGCGACATGGACGCTCTTATGGCTCTGGGCAAAAAGTACGGCATTGCCGTGGTAGAGGACGCCTGTCAGTCCGTTGGCGGTAAGTACAAGGGCAGGTTCCTTGGCGCCATCGGCGACGCCGGTGCCCACAGCTTTAACTACTTCAAGGTCATGACCTCCGGCGAGGGCGGTGCCCTTGTCACCAGCAACAGAAAGATCTTCGAGCGCGCTCTTATCTACCACGACGCCAGCGCGGTTGCCTTCTTCGGCACCCAGCTTGACGGCATCAACGAGCCCCTCTTCGGCGGCACCGAGTTCCGTATTTCCGACATCACCGGCGCCATTCTCCGCGAACAGCTGAAAAAGCTGCCCGACATGATCGGCGACCTCCACAAGTGCAAATTTGCCGTTATCGACAGGCTCTGCTCCAAGGCCGTCATCGCTCCCTCCCACGACGCCCAGGGCGACGCCGCCACCACCATCGCTTTCCGCTTCGAGACCGCAGAAGAGGCCATCAGCTTTGAAGCCAGGTGCACCGAAAAGGGTCTGCGCATCACCCGCCCCATCGACACCGGCAAGCACGTTTACACCAACTGGACCCAGATCATGGAAAAGCGCGGCGCCCATCACCCCCTTATGGACCCCTACAAGATGGAAGCCAACAAGGGTCTCCAGTCCGACTACACCATGGATATGTGCCCCCGCGCTCTTGACCTTCTGGCCCGCACCGCCTACATCTTCGTCAGCCCCGACTGGACCGAAGAAGAGATCGCCAACATCGCCGATATCGTAAACACCTCTCTCTGAGCCCTACCCCCAAAAATACTTACTGATCACCACGGAGGAACCCTGTCACTATGAAATCAACCAAGCTTATCGCTGTTTTGCTCTGTATTGTAATGCTCTTTTCCCTTGCCGCCTGTACCGCCGGCGGAGGTGAAAAGGCCCTTGCAGTCACCGACCACGCCGGAAGAACCGTTGAGCTGGAAAGCGAGGCGGAAAAGCTGGTCAGCGGATATTACATTGCAACGTCCATGCTCATCGCCATGGATCTTGACGACAGGCTTGTTGGCATAGAGGCAAAGGCTGCCTCCCGTCCGATCTACGCCCTTGCCGCGCCGGAGCTTCTTGAGCTTCCCAACGTCGGCACGGCAAAGGACTTTAACCTTGAGGGCTGTATTGCCCTTGAGCCGGATCTTGTCATTCTTCCCCTGAAGCTCCGGGATGCGGCGGAGACTCTGACCCAGATGGGCATTCCCGCCATATGCGTTAACCCGGAGAACGACGAGCTCATGGCAGAGACCGTCAACATGATAGCCACCCTCACCGGCGCGGAAAAGGCCGCAAAAAAGCTTCTCTCCCACGGCGAGAAGGCTCTTGCTGACCTTGCCGACGATCTTTCCGGCGCCGAGGCGCCCACGGTCTACCTTGGGGGAAACTCCGCTTTCCTCTCCACCGCGGGCAGCGCAATGTACCAGCACAGCCTCATTGAAAACGCCGGAGCGATCAACGTTGCCGCAGATATCTCCGACAGCTACTGGGCGGAAGTCTCCTACGAACAGCTTCTGGCCTGGGATCCGGACTATATCGTCATCGTTCCCGGGGCTGACTACACCGCCGCCGACGTTCTGGGGGACAGCGCCGTTTCCGGTCTGTCTGCGGTGAAGAACGGCCGCGTGCTGGAAATGCCCGACGATTACGAGTCCTGGGACTCCCCCGTGCCCTCGGCGTTTTTGGGCTCTCTGTGGCTGGCCTCTCAGCTCCACGGAGACGTTTTCTCCGAGGCGGACTTTAACGCCGCTCTTTCGGAATTTTACACCGGGTTTTACGGTTTTGAGCCCGAAAATTAAGCTATGAAAAGAAAAACACTGGGGCTTTTTGCCGCTCTGGCCGTTCTGGCCTTTGGAATATCCCTTTTCGTGGGGCGCTATTCTATATCTCCGGCCGAAATACTCCGCCCGGAAAGCATGTCTTTCCGGGTGTTTTTCAATTTGCGCCTTCCCCGCACCGCCGTTGCCCTTATCGCCGGAGCGGGACTTGCCCTTGGGGGCTACGTGTTCCAGACCCTGTTTTCCAACCCCATCGCCTCGCCGGACATAATCGGCGTTGCCTCGGGAGCGGGAACGGGGGCGGCCTGCGCCATTTTGATATTTGGCTCCGGCGCGCTTACCACCGCCTGCGGAGCGATGGCGGGGGGCTTTTTGGCCGTTGTGATGGCCCTTGCCCTTGTGCGGCGCGCAGGTTCACAGAACACCGCGGCGTTTTTGCTGGCGGGAATCGTTGTGAACTCTCTTGCCCAAAGCGCCCTGATGGCCATAAAGCTGGCCGCCGACCCGGAGAGCCAGCTTGCCTCCATCGAATACTGGCTCATGGGAAGCCTTTCTGCGGTCACCGGGAATAAGGCTCTGCCCGTGTGCATTCTTGCCCTTTTGGGCATAGTTCCCCTGGTGGCAATGTCAAAGACCGTGGATCTTCTCAGCCTGCCCTCCGACGAGGCTCAGCTTTTGGGCGTGAACGTTGGAAAAATGCGGGGGCTGGTGATATTGCTGGCGACTCTCGCGGTCACCGCCGTCACCAGCATAACGGGGCTTATCTCCTTCATCGGACTTTTGGCACCCCACGGAGCGCGACTTATATTAAAAAACAACAGCCGGGCAACGCTGGTGCTTTCAATGCTCATGGGGGGTATTTTGGTGCTGGGTGCAGACTGCCTGGCAAGAAGCCTGCTAACCCGTGAGCTTCCCATCAGCATTCTCACCTCCCTTATCGGCGCGCCCTATCTGGTGTGGCTGATGGTGAAAAGAGGTGGCAGAGTATGATAAAGACCGAAGCTCTCCGCTGTTTTTACGGCAGGACCGAGGCTTTGTTTTCCACAACGCTTCAGATCGAAGACGGAATGCTCACAGGGATCCTTGGGGCAAACGGCTCGGGAAAGTCCACGCTGTTCAAGGGCATCTGCCGCAGAATTTCCACAAAAGGCGCCTGCTTCGTGGATAATATCCCAAGCTCTGCGCCCCCACGGGAGCTTGCCAGGGTGGTGGCCTACGTGCCACAAAAGGCGGGGCTGGGGCTGAACGTTTCGGCACGGGATGCGGTGCTCATGGGCGCCCACGGAAGAACTGCGATTTTCGGGGACTATTCCCGGCAGGATAAGCTTCGCGCAGAGGCTCTGCTGGAGGAATTCGGGCAGATACCCCCGGATAAGAACTTTGGACTTCTCAGCGCCGGACAGCAGCAGCTTGTGATACTGGCGCGGTCGGTAATGCAGGGGGCAAACAACCTGATCATGGACGAGCCGGACAGCGCTCTTGACTTTGCAAACCGCCACCGGGTGTTTGAGCGCATAAAAGCGCTGAGCCGGGACGGGCGGTGTGTTTTGCTGAGCCTCCACGACCCGAACTTCGCCCTTAAATATTGCGACAGGCTTTTGTTTTTGGACTCCGGACGTATTTTTGAAGATATTTGCCCCAAAAAAGAAGAGGCCTCCCGGCTGGAGGCGGCTTTTGCCCGGCTTTACGGCAGAGTGGAGCTGTACTCCCGTGGGGAAGAGCTCTGCCTTTCGTGGCTGGGGGAGAGGTAAGGAGGAAGAAACGTGGAAAAGATGACCCGACCCCCGGTGAGTATCGGGGCAGAGTGCGTAAAAAACCTCTGGCGCCGCTCGGGAAAGCGCCATCTGTTTATAACCGGTTCAAAACAGCGGGGCAAAAGCACCCTTTTTTCCGCCATGTTCGGGCAGAATGCCGGACTTTTCAGCCGATTTGACCGGGATGCCGGGCTCGTTGAGCTGAAAAACGCCCAAACCGGCCGGGCCTCGGTTAGCGGCAGGCTTGAAAACGGAAAAATGACCCCCGTTCCCGGGGGCTTTGACCACGGCGCCGATACCCTGAATTCCTGGGAGGAGGGGACGTTTTTCATCGACGAGATCGGTTTTCTTGAAAGCTCCGACCCGGAATACTGTGCCGCGCTGGATGCCCTTTTGGACAGAGTCCCCGTTGCGGCGGTGCTCCGCAAGCAGCCCTCCCCCCTTTTCGACCGGGAGGACGCCCTTGTGGTGGATCTGGACCAGTGGTATGCCCGGTTTGAGACCATGAAGCTCTGCTGTGTGGTTATGGCCTCGGGCAGGTCGGAGCGTTTTTCGGGGAACAAGCTTTTGGCAGAGTTCAACGGCGCGCCTTTGGTGAGCTCGCTTTTTTCCGCCATACCCCGGGAGCTGTTTGACACCGTCGTCGCCGTGACCAGATACGAAGCCGTGGCGGAGCTTGCAAAAAGCGCCGGGATTTCGGCGCTTGTCCACGACGAGCCCGCCCTTGCAGACACCATCCGTCTGGGTGTTGAGTTTTGCCCCGGGGCAGATGGCTATATGCTCTGCGTTGGGGATCAGCCCTTTTTAAGCCGGGATACCTTTGTGGCGCTGGCGGCAGATTTTGCCCTTCAGCCGGAATGCATCCTCCGCCCGGTCTGCGGAGACACCCCGGGCAACCCGGTGATATTTCCTGCCTGCTTCAGAGACGAGCTCCGCTCCCTTTCCGGCGAGACCGGCGGCCGCGCCGTCATCCGGGCCCACCCAGAGGCGCTCGTCCTCCACCCCATTGCCGATCCCCGGGAGTTTTTCGACGTGGACACCAGAGAAAACTACGCCCGTCTGACAGAGGCAATATAGTCCGCGCCCCTGCCGCGGCTGTTCACCGTCCCCCCGAAAACCCGGCGAAGGCCAGACGTAAAAAAGCACCTTCCTTGGGGAGGGTGCCTTTTGGGCGGTATATTTATTCCGCCGCTGCTGCTCCGGCGGCGTAGGTCTGCAGGATCAATGCCATAAGCTCGCCATCCGGCTCGAAGCAGGGCTCGATGCCGCCGAATTCCTCTATAAAGGCGCAGCGCATCTCTTCGCTGTATTCTCCGCCGTTGGCCTCAACGAAGGCCGTGTAGCCGGAGTTGAACTCGGCAGTTAGCGTATCGGCCTCGGGGGAATAGAGAAGCCGGGTGTGTCCCTGGTCGGAAAACTCCACGAAGGTAAAGCGGGGATCGTCCCTGAATTCCCGGGCGTAGGTCTCAAAGCCGCAATAGGTGGGCACGGTGCCGTCGTCGGAGCTGTGGGCGATGAGAATGGGTGCATCCGTGGCGGCCATGCCGCTGACACCGGAGACGGAGGTGACCTCCCTGCCGAATTTCAGCCGCTCGTAAAAGCTTATGTAGGGCATGGTGAGATCCGCAAGGGGGCCGACGTATTCCCTGGCGTAATAGCCGATCATGTCCTCGCTCTCGTTAAAGCCGGAAACAAAGGCCGCTCCGGCGATCTCGGGGTGGAGGTTCAAAACGTTCGCCCCGGAATATGCCCCCCAGCTGTGGCCAAAGAGCATTATGGGCAGGTGGCAAAGATCATCCCGGGAGGAAACGTAGTCGATCGCGCCGGAAAGCGCCAAAACTCCCCGGGGAAGTCCCCCTACAAAGCCCGGACTTTGGTCGTTTCCCGGGGCGTCGTAGGCAAGGACGAGATAGCCTGCATCCGCAAAAACGTCGGCGAAGGGCATATAGCTGTTCTGTCCGCCGCCGCCGTGGCCATGGGAGATGATAACTATGCCCCCGGCATCCGCCGGAGATGCCCCGGAGGTGTAGAGATAGCCCCTCAGCTCTTCTCCGTCGGCGGAAAAGGTGACCTCAGAGCAGGACAGCCCCGGAAAGTCCGAAAGCTGAAAACCCAGCCAGGGAGCTGTCTCGTATCTTGTGTGGAAGATGGCCTCGTAGATAATAACGGTCGCCACGGGGAGCTGAAGAGTGGGTATGCTGACGATAAACGCAAGAAGAATTATAAGTCCCCGGCGCAAAAGCTTTTTTCTTTTTTCATTCATGGTTTTTCTCCGGTCTCAGTGCTCTAAAAGGGTAAAGCGGTTCTTTTCGAAGAGCAGAAGCCCCTCGTCCCGCATTTTGCAGAGCTCGTTTGACATGGCGCTTCTGTCCACGGAGAGGTAGTCTGCAAGCTGCTGGCGGTTATAGGGAATGGAGAAGGATGGGCTGTTGCTCAGCCGCGCCTCCTCGGAGAGATAGGAGATCAGCTTTTCTCTGGTCGTCCTGCGGGAGAGGTGGTCAAGCTTTTTCTCAAGTCCCAGATTTTTCTCGGAAACGGAGAAGAAAAGGTTCTGCACCACGGCGGTGTGGAAGCGGCAGGCAGAGGAGCAGACGGTGAGCATTTTTCTCACGTTGAAAAACATCACCGTGCTGTCCTTTTGGGCGACGATGTCGCTCATTATGGTTCCCCCGGACTCGGTTGCGTGAGCTTCTCCGAAAAGCTCGCCAACGGCAACCCGGCCGGTTATGCTCCGGTTGCCCCAATAGTCGTCGTTCTGAACGTGGAGCTCGCCGGAAAGCAGAACGCATACCGCCCCGGCCTCGTCTCCCCGGTGAAAAACGTACTCACCCCGGGAGAATTTGCCGACCCTTGCCTGCAGACAGCCCAGCATTCTGTTTATCTCTTCTGAGTCCACTCCGGCGAAAAGCCGGGTGCCTTTTAAGACCGAAATAAAGTTTTCCATAAAATTTCTTCTTTCCGTTGCAAAAACAACAGCATCATTTGCTATATTATAGTATAATATATATGTAAAGTCAAGGCTGGTCCAAAGTGCCCGGCGGACTTATCCCCGACGGAGGAAAAAGACAATGTTTATTTCAAACGACATTAAATACATCGGCGTTAACGACCACAAGGTAGACCTTTTCGAGGGTCAGTACCGCGTTCCCAACGGCATGAGCTACAACTCCTATGCCATAATCGACGAAAAGATCGCCATCATGGACACTGTGGACGCAAACTTCACTCACCAGTGGCTGGACAATATCAGCGATACCCTTGGGGAAAGAGCACCGGACTATCTTGTCGTTCAGCATATGGAGCCCGACCACTCTGCAAACGTCGCAAACTTCCTCAAAGCCTATCCCGAAGCCACCGTGGTCTCCAGCGCAAAGGCCTTTGCCATGATGAAGAACTTCTTCGGCACGGATTACGAGGACCGCCGTATCGTCGTTGGCGAGGGAAGCACCCTTTCCCTGGGACGCCACACCCTCACCTTCGTCACCGCTCCCATGGTCCACTGGCCGGAGGTCATCGTGACCTACGACAGTGTGGACAAGGTCCTGTTCTCTGCAGACGGCTTTGGCAAGTTCGGCGCTTTGGACGTGACCGAGCCCTGGGCAGACGAGGCAAGACGATATTTTATCGGGATCGTTGGCAAATACGGCGCCCAGGTTCAGGCTCTGCTGAAAAAGGCCGCCACGCTGGACATTGCAAAGATCTGCCCCCTCCACGGCCCCGTGCTGGACGAAAACCTTGGCTACTACCTTAACCTCTACAACACCTGGTCTTCCTACACTCCCGAGGAAGACGGTATCGTCATTGCCTACACCTCGGTTTACGGCAACACCAAAAAGGCCGTGCTGAGACTTGCCGAAAAGCTTGGGGCCATGGGCTGCCCCAAGGTCGTCACCTACGACCTTGCCAGATCCGACATGGCCGCCGCCGTTGCGGACGCTTTCCGCTATTCCAAGCTGGTGCTGGCCACCACAACCTATAACGCAGATATCTTCCCCTTTATGCGTGAGTTCATCGACCATCTCACCGAGCGCAATTTCTCCAACCGCACCGTCGCCCTCATCGAAAACGGAAGCTGGGCTCCCATGGCCGCCAAGGTCATGAGCGGAATGCTGGAAAAGAGCAAAAACATCACCTACGCCGAGACGAAGGTTCGCATTCTCTCCGCCATGAACGAAGAAAGCGCCGCCGCCATCGACGAACTGGCACGGGAGCTCTGCCGGGAGTACCTGGCCCGCATGGACGAGACCGCCAACAAAAACGACCTTACCGCCCTGTTCAATATCGGCTACGGCCTTTACGTCGTCACCACCAACGACGGCAAAAAGGACAACGGCCTTATCGTTAACACCGTAACTCAGGTCACCAACACCCCCAACCGCATTGCAGTCACCGTAAACAAGCAGAACTACTCCCACCACGTTATCGCCCAGACGGGTAAGATGAACATAAACTGCCTCTCCGAGGAAGCCCCCTTCAAGGTTTTTGAGACCTTTGGCTTCACCAGCGGCCGCAATACGGACAAGTTTGCCTCCTGCGCCCCCCTTCGCTCGGACAACGGCCTTGTGTTCCTTCCCAGATATATCAACTCATTTATGAGCCTTGAGGTCGAGCAGTACGTTGACCTTGACACCCACGGAATGTTCATCTGCTCCGTCACCGAGGCAAGAGTTATCTCCGACAGACCCACCATGACCTACACCTATTACCAGAACAACGTCAAGCCCAAACCCGAGACCGAGGGCAAAAAGGGCTACGTCTGCAAGGTGTGCGGCTACGTTTACGAGGGCGACGTGCTCCCCGAAGACTTCGTTTGCCCCCTCTGCAAGCACGGAAGTGCAGATTTTGAAGAGATAAAGTAAAAAAACCAAAATGGAGGAAATAAATATGAACGAAAAGGTACACCAGCTTTTGAATCAGCAGATTAACAAGGAGTTTTACTCCGCCTATCTCTACCTGGATTTTTCCAACTACTTCAAAGCAAAGGGTCTGGACGGTTTTGCCAATTGGTACATGGTTCAGGCTCAGGAGGAAAGAGACCACGCCATTTTGTTCTACACCTACCTGCAGAACGAAAATATGCCCGTGACCTTAGAGGCAATTGCAAAGCCCGACAAGGTCTTTGAAAGCCACATGGACGTTTTGCTGGCCGGTCTTGAGCACGAAAAATACGTCACCTCCCTTATCAACGATATCTACGGCGCCGCCTACGACGTCCGGGATTTCCGCACCATGCAGTTTTTGGACTGGTTCGTTAAGGAACAGGGCGAAGAAGAGACCAATGCCAACGACCTTATCTCGAAAATGGAGCTTTTCGGCTCCGATCCCAAGAGCCTGTATATGCTGAACCAGGAGCTTGCGGCAAGAGTTTACACCGCGCCCTCCCTGGTTCTGTAAATAATATTAAGTCAAAGGAGAAATAATCATGGAAAAGTACGTTTGCGATCTTTGCGGCTGGGTCTACGACCCCGAGACCGGCGACCCCGACAACGGCATTGAAGCCGGCGTTAAGTTTGAGGATCTTCCCGAAGATTTCGTCTGCCCCCTCTGCGGTGCAGGCAAGGACGCTTTCTCTAAAGAATAAGCTGTTATTTTATAAACCAGCCGCATTTCAAGTGAAATGCGGCTGGTTTTTTTGTTGTGCGCCCCGGTAGGGCGCAATGGGCGATTTAAAAATCGCCCATAGTAAACCGCGAGCCGTAGGGGCGAACTGCGTTCGCCTGTCTTGCCGTGTCATCCCGTTTGCCTTTCCCGGCAATACCGCGCCGATGGCAACGTTTTCGGGCGTTCACAGAACGCCCCTACGGGCTGTAAAGATAGGATAGTGCTAAAAATAAAAGCACGTACCCAAGGCTCCCTCTCCGAGGGAGCTGGATCGGCCAA
>SVLY01000047.1 GCA_015067715.1 Oscillospiraceae bacterium
CCGGTCTTCTGTTTTGCATAATACTTTTTCCTTTTCCTGAAAATGAAGTGATTTGGTAAAAAACAAGCGCAGCGGCACGGACACAATCTTTATCCCCACGCCCCTGCGCTAAAATTTTTCTTTCTTACTTGGTAAGATACTTCTCCGGATCCACCTGGGAACCGTTCTTTATCATTGTGATGTGCAAATGTGCACCTGTGGACATGCCCGTGCTTCCCACGTAGCCGATCACCGTGCCCTGGCTCACGTATTCGCCAACGGAGTAAAGGGGACGGCTCATAAAGTGGCCGTAGAGCGATCTCATACCGTCACCGTGGTCAATGCGGATGCAGTAGCCAAAGATATCGTTATACTCGCTTTGGATAACACGTCCTCCGGCGACGGCCTTAACGGGTGTGCCGTAGGGCGCGCCGATATCTATGCCGGAATGGTAGTTCCACTCACCGGTAACGGGGTGCCAACGTCCGCCGAAGTCGGAGGTCACCCAGTAGTATCCCGGAGTGGGCCAGATATATTTTCCGCTTCCGCCGGAGTTGCCTCCGCCGTTTCCGCTGGGCGGTTTGGTGGTGCTGGGAGGGGGCTTGGTGGTGGTTGTGGCCTGAGCCTTGGCGATGGAGTCGGAAATGCTCCATGCAAGATATCTGGACTCAGCCTCCTCACGGGACTGAATTGCAGAGGAAAGTGCCGCCTCGTTCAGGGCAATGTCCGAAGCTGCGGCCTCATATTCTTCCGCAAGGCGCTGTTCTTCCTCGTTTGCCTCCTGCCAGAGACGCTCGTACTCTGCCAAAAGCTCGGCATTGGCGGTCTCCTCGTCGGCAAGCTCTGCCATGATGGCAATGGACTCGTCAACGATCAGCTGAAGCTCGGCGCGGTCTGCGCTGAGGGATACGATCATAGCGTCGTACTCAGTCTTTTCGCTCTCAAGGGCGGCGCGCTTGACGTCGATGGTCTCGCCCAAAAGCTCAAGCTCCTCCATGTTTTTGCGGTCGTTTGCCAAAATGTCCGCAACCATCTGAATGCGGGCCACAAGGTCGCTCATGCTCTTTGAATCCAAAATGATCGACAGATAAGATGCCGTTCCGTCCTCGTAGGTCACGCGGATGCGGTTGCGGAAACAGGCGTAAGCCTGGGCATATTCAGCGTCCAGCCGGGCAAGCTCAGCCTCGTATTCGGCAATGCCCGCCTCGAGCTCGGCAACGGTGGTGTCGATAACGCTGATCCTGTCGTTTAAAATGCCGATCTGTTTGTCCAGCAGAACCTTCTGTTCGAAGATGGACGCTTTTTCGGCCTGGAGAGCCTCAAGCTCCTTTTTGGTGGCCTCCTGCTGCAAAAGCAGAGCCTCCTGCTGTTCCTTGGCCTCGTTTATAAGGGACTGGCGGTTTTCCTGCTCGGCGCGGGCATCTGCAAGCTCGCTCTTCAGGTCGGAAATCTCGTCCGCCCGAACAAGCATTGCCAAAGTGACGACTGTGGGAAAGACCATCAGCGCCACAAGCAGCCAGATGAGCACCCTTTTCAGTTTTTGCTTTTTGTTTACGTTCATGTGATCTCGATCCTCTGAAAAAAAAACGAAGACCTCAGTGTTTGAGGTAGCGGTTGATTGCCAAAGTCCCGCCGAAAACACCCATGAGCACACCTGCGGCAACGTATATCAGGCCAAGGGGCAGGGCAAATTCAGAAAAGGGAACGGCGGAGACGAAGTTCAGCTTTTCAATGCCGGGGACAAATGCCTTCAGATAGACCGCAAGCACGATGCCGTAGGAAACGGCGGCGCCGATGAGACCGAGAGTTATGCCCTCGATAACGAAGGGGGCGCGTACGAACCCGTCCGTTGCGCCGACGATCTTCATAATTTCGATCTCCTCGCGCTTTGTATAGGCGGATATCCTTACGGAATAGGTGACGATAAGCACCGAGACCACCGCAAGCACGGCAATAACGCCGATGCCAAGCATTGCGATGAAATTGCGCACGTCCACGAATTTTTCGGCAACGTCGCCGTTATAGCTGATCTTTACAACACCCTTTATCTGACCCAGAGCCTCAACGGTGGCTTCCATTAGCTCCTGATCCTCCAGGGTGACCACAAACCCGTCTCTAAGGGGGTTATCCTCTTCAAGTCCGTCCAAAAGGTCGCCAAAATCGTCCCTCATGGACTCAAGGGCGTCTTCCTTTGAAACGTAGGTAACGGAGGCGATATTGTCCAGAGCCTCAACGGAGGCTTTAACGGACTCTGCGGTGGAATCCGGGGCATTTTCGTCCATGAAAATGCTCACCTCGTTCACCGCGCCGATCTCGTCCACCATGCGGTTTATATTCGCCATGAACATGGCAAATGCACCGGTCATAACAAGGCACGTAATAAGCAGACCCACAGCACCGGTGTTAACAAGTCGGTTTCTCAGAACGGAAGAAAGACCTTCGCGAAGCTGATATGAAAAGCCCTTCATTCTTCGCTCCCTTCCTCTGTGCCCTCCGGTGAGACATCGGTATCGATATCGTCTTCGGAGCCAAGAATTGCCATGAGTGTATCCTCATCGGCAGGTGTGTCGGCGTCGCTGTCGGGACCGTCACCCTCGATAAGCACCCGCAAAAACTCGGGCTCGTCGGCAACGGACATAAAACGCGTGCCCTCTTCTTCGATAATGGCGCTGATCTCAGCATCTTCGGCCGTGGGAACGAAGACCTTTTCGGAAAGCTCCTCCTCCTCCGCCTCGGGCTCCTGGGCAGGCTCAGGCTCGGGCTCAGCCTCGGATACGGCGGGCTTTGCAAACTCGCTTCCGTCAGAGACCATGGTGTCAACGTAGCCGCCCTCGCGGTCGCCTGCAACCCGGCCGTCTTCGATGAGGATAACGCGCTTTTCAAAGCTGTCCACAAGCTCGCGCTCGTGGGTTATGACAACGACGGTGGAGCCCATCTCGTTGATCTTCACGAGAAGCTCCATTATCTCAAAGGAACGGGCGGGGTCAAGGTTACCCGTGGGCTCGTCCGCAATGATCATTCCGGGGTTGTTGACAATGGCCCGGGCAATAACGGCGCGCTGCTGCTCGCCGCCGGAAAGCTCACCGGGGAGGCGCATATGCTTTCCCCTGAGCCCCACAAGGTCCAGAACCTCCGTGACCCGGGAGTTTATCTTTTCCCGGTCGTGCTCGCCAACGATGCGCATGGCAAAGGCCACGTTCTCGAAAACAGTCATGCGGTCTATGAGCTTAAAGTCCTGGTAAACAACGCCAACCGTCCGGCGGAGGGCAGGGATCTCCCTGCGCTTCATACTGCCGATGGAAAAGCCGTTCACCATGGCCGTTCCGGAGGAGGGTCTGAGCTCGGCGGTGAGAAGCTTTGTGAGGGTGGATTTTCCCGCTCCGGAGGGACCGACGATGAAAACGAATTCACCGTCGTTTATCTCCATGTTCACACCCCGAAGAGCTCTGGTGCCCGTTCGGTATTCAACGTATGTATCTGTAAATCTGATCATAGCTCAAACCTCAGCCGGGGTTCTTTCAGATCTCGCCCTCTTCTTTGCACTCCAGATACTTTTTGACCATAAGCGCGACCTTGAAGACGATGGCGTGGTCGAACTCTCTCAGGTCAAGACCGGTGATCTTCTTGATCTTTTCAAGTCTGTAGACCAGGGTGTTTCTGTGGACGAAGAGCTTTCTGGAGGTTTCGGAAACGTTGAGGTTGTTCTCGAAGAACTTCTGAATGGTCATCATGGTCTCCTGACCAAGGGAGTCCACAGAGCCCTTCTTGAAGACCTCGCCCAGGAACATCTCACACATGGTGGTGGGAAGCTGGTAGATAAGTCTGCCGATACCCAGATTTTCGTAGTTGATAATGGTCTTTTCCGGCTCAAACACGTGGCCGACCTCAATGGCGACCTGAGCTTCCTTAAGGGAACGGGAAAGATCCTTGAGCTGGCTTACGACGGTGCCTATGCCGATGACGCACTTGAGGTAGATCTCGGAGTTGATGGTATCCTCAATGCCCTTGGCGATCTTGCGGAGCTCCTTGATGTCGCAGTTGGGCTTGACCTCTTTGACGATGGCAACGTCGCTCTCGTTGACGGAGATGATAAAGTCCTTCTGCTTATCCGGGAAAAGTCCGGCGATAACGTCGTTGGTGGCAACGTCCAACTTGTCCACCATGCGAACGAGGAAGACGACTCTGGTAACGTCTCCGCCGAAGTGGAGCTCCTTGGATTTAATGTAGATATCGCCGGGCAGAACGTTGTCCAGCATGATGTTTTTGATAAAGGTGGCCTTGTCGTACTTTTCGTCGTAGTACTGCTTAACGCCGTTAAGAGAGACGACGGCCAGCGCGCTGAGACGGAGAGCTTCCTCGTCGGTGCCTTCGATGAAAACAGCATATTCAAGGCGAACGCCCCTTGCCGCAAGAGAACGGAAAGTCAACCCGTCCATAACAACGGGTTCACCGGTCATATTCAGATCTTCAACGGCGGATTCAAAGTTCTCGCCAATTCGTTTCAGGTCACTGCAGGAGATTACCGTGCCTTCGTAGTCCACAACACCAACGTTGCGGCGCACAGCATCCCTCATTTGAAGAGAGAGGTTCTGGAATAAACGTCTTGACATAAAATGATCCCCCAATCAGTATTCAAACTAAGTTACCCAAAATACGGGAGCATAGTTCTGCATATATGATACACTATTTCGTCCGGTTTTTCAAGAGTATTCTTTGTCTATTCTGTCCATCAGCAAAAATTTTTATCCCCTAAACGCCCTTGCAGACACCTCCGGATAGATACAGAGGTGTCTGCAGGCGCGGAATTTATTCAGTTTCCGCTTCCGCCGATCCCGCCGGTAGCCTCGGGCATTTCCGAGCCGGATGCCGGGCCGGTCTCACCGGTTCCGGTTCCGGGGTTCTCCGTTGCGCCCTCTGTCGCGGGCATATCCGAGGTGACCGCGGGCATATCCGAGGTCATCTCCGGCTGGGTGGAGGTGGTCTCCCGGGTAGTCGCCACGGTGGTCGCCTTCGTGGTTGCGGCGGTGGTGGTTGCGGCAGTGGTTGCCGCAGTGGTCATTTTGGTTGTCTCTTTTTCTTTACGTCCGTTTGCGCAGCCGGTGAGAACAAGGGCGGCGCAGACAAGGCTCAGCAATACAGCAGCTGCTCTTTTCATTGCTTTCTCCGTTTCGGTATAATACTTCCGCGCAGCGTCAGATGCTGACGGCGCAAAAGTATTATCTGCCGCAAAGAAGCGCTTTATGCATATAAAAACGGACTTTCCTTTTTTCCGTGGGAAAGTCCGCTGAGTTTTTTTAATACAAATGCGCCAGAGCGAAATCCAGCTGAGCCCTTTGGAGCTCCTCGAAGCTCACGCTCACCGCCGGGCCTCCCGGAACCGCCGTGAACCCGTGGGAGCCGTTTTCAACCTCCACCAGCACGAACTCACGCCCCTGCCTTTGGTAAAGCTCCCTCAGGATAAGAGGCTGGCCCGGGTTCACGACCTCGTCCGCAGTGCCCTGAACGGCGATCACCGGGGGCAGGTCTTCCGCCCTGAGCTTCCGGGCAAAGTCGATGGGGCTGATACGGGGGTATATCTCTGCCCAGGCGGAATCGTCCCTGCCCAGAAATTTTCTCAGCAGCGACCGTATCGCTCCGCTGTCACCGACTTCCAGCGCCAGGCGCATATCCACAGGGCCGCACATATCCAGAACAAATCTGAATTCCGGGAACTTTTCTCCGTCCTCCGTGCCGAAATACCTTCCGCCGAAGGCCTCCAGAAGTGCAAGGTGACCCCCTGCGGAAATGCCTGCGGCAAAGGCCCGGTCCATGTCCAGCCCGTATTTTCCGGCGTTTTTCGTAAAATAGCGCACAAAGTCCGAGCAGTCTCCGATGACCTCCGGCCATAAGACGTCCCGGCCGGAGGCAAGGCGGTACTCACAGGAGACAACGCGTATTCCCGCCTCAAGCATGCCTCTGAGCAAGACCGGCACAACCTCGGGCTCGTGACCGTCTCCGACACACCATCCGCCCCCGTGGAACCAGAAGCACACCGGAGCCTTTTCCCCGGCATCTTCCGGCTCGTAGATAAGGGCGGTCACCTCTTTGTCCCCGACTCTTTTGTAAACGATCCTTTCGCTGTCAAACACGGCTGTTTCACCCTCCCATTCGGTCTTTCTGCTGTTATTATAATCCGTAACGGAAGCCTTGTCAAACCCCGGTCTGTAATTATTTGACAGCCTGTGCTATAATATACCTCGGCAACGGAGGTTTCAAAGCCGTGTGAACTCCGTCCATTCCTTGCCCTTTTCAACGGCCTCGTCTGAAAGACGGGCTTTCCCCGTTGAAGGCTCCACAGAGGAAACGTCCTTTATCTCCATTATGGCATGCCCCGGCAGACAGCGCGGTCCACTTTTTTTCTTTTCTTCTTTTTGCTTCAAGCTCAGCACATCTCCTTCCGGCTTTTATTTTTGCCTCGTCCCCATCATTCTATGCCGACGGAGAAAAAACTGTTGACAAGCGTACGCGCCCCGTGATATAATTCTGTCAATGAGGTCACGAAGACGTCGCTTGTATCCAAAGGAGAATTCTTTGGAGCTTTGCGGCGTTTTATTTTTTTGCCACACACAAAAAAAAGGAGAACACGCTTATGAAGAAAAACGTAAAGACCCTGGTCATCGCCGCAATGTGCCTTGCCCTTTGCTGGGTGCTTCCTCTGTTTACGGGAAACAACTATCAGCTGGGCAATATGCTCAGCCTTATGCACATCCCTGCAATTCTCTGCGGCTTCGTGTGCGGAGGTCCCGTGGGAGCCATAGTCGGCTTCATCGCCCCAATAACAAGGCATCTTATCTTTAACGCGCCCCCCCTTACAACCGCTATCGCAATGATGTTCGAGCTCTCTGTTTACGGTCTTGTTTCCGGACTGCTTTACCGCCTGCTTCCCAAAAAGCTCCCCTGGCTCTACGTTGACCTCGTGGGCGCTATACTCGCCGGAAGAATAGTCGGCGCCGCGGTCAAATTCATTATCGCCGGCATCCAGCACACCTCCCTTGGCTTCGGCGAAGTCGCCACAGCCATGATGGTCACCACCCTTCCCGGCACGGCCATCCAGCTCGTTATCATTCCGATACTGGTCATTGCTCTGAGAAAGGCCGGTTTATTTTCCAATGAGAAGTCTCTCTGACGCTATTGAACAGCACGCCCGTGAATACCCCAAAATGCGCCCCGCAGACGCTGTCAAGCTGATCTACCAGAACGAGTTTGGCGGCGAGCACATGATAACCAACGAGGACGCCACCCTTGAATACTTAAAAAAGGAAATGGCCCCAATCGCTCCGGACTCCCGTCCCCCCTTCACCCCCATCGGCAACCACCGCTCCCGTCTTGAGCTTGCAAGCCAGACCGCCGCCGCTCTCGGCCCGGAGCTTATCAACCGAATGTTCGTCTTCTCCTCCAACAGGGGCGGAACCATGGAAAGTTTCGAAGAAAAGCTGGAACGCCTCCGTGACTCCGTTGATGAGGGCATTTTTTCCTTCACACCGGCAGATTACGACAGCTTTCTTGAAAAATACCGGGCCTCCGGCTGTCCCGCTCTTCACCACAGCGAGACCTACCGGGAGGCCTATCTTCCCTCCTACAGGGTCGTGGACTCCGGCTTTGCCCGCATCGCCGAGCTCATGGTAAAGATCTCCGCCCTGCTCTCCCGTGGCGTACCCGTGGTGGTGGCCATAGACGGCTCTGCCGCCAGCGGCAAGACAAACGCGTCCCGTCTGCTGGCAGGAGTTTTCGGCGCATCCGTCATCCACGCCGACGATTTCTTTCTTCCCTTTGATATGCGCTCAAAGGAGAGGCTCTCCGAGCCCGGCGGCAATTTCCACCGCGAGCGCTTCGCCGCAGAGGTTATTCCCAACCTTCGCATGGGTCTTGAGTTCACCTACAACGCCTTTAACTGCTCCACCGGCGAGCTCTCTCCCGTGACGGTCTCCCCCCGGAGGCTCACGGTGGTGGAAGGCGCCTACTGTCTCCATCCCGCCCTCGGAAAATACGCCGACCTCACGGTCTTCTCCCCCATCTCTCCGGACAAACAGGAGCTTCGCATACTCCGCCGCGACGGAAAAGAGATGTTCGACAAGTTCGACCGCATTTGGATACCCATGGAAAAGAAATACAACAAAGCCTTTGGCATTGCAGACTCCTGCGACATGGTGCTTCCCGGCTGAAAACAAAAAAACGCGCCGTCATTTCGGTCAACGACCAAAATGACGGCGTTTTGATTTACCCAGGGGAAATGCGGTTTATTTCTTTTCCACGAAGAGGAAGCCGATGCAGTTTTTGCCGCAATGGCTGGAGATAACGCTTCCGGCGTTGGTCTGAAGTATGGTCTCAAAGCCGGCGGCCTTCACCTCTTCCACAACGGCGTCTACGATCTCGGGGTCGGTATCCTTTGTGTAGGTGACGAAAACCCGTTTTTTCTCGATGTTCTCACGGTTTGCCGCCAGGTTTGCCGCATATTTTCTTGCGGCGACCGCCATTTTGCCGCGGTATTTGTTGCGGCTGGCCATACTGCCGTCGGTAACAGCGATCTCGGGATGGAGGCTGAGAAGGCTTGCACCCATCATCGCCAGCAGAGAACATCTGCCTCCGCGGTGGAGATATTCCAGAGTGTCAAGCACGAAGCTTGCACGGACACGGTGGCGAAGCTCCTCAAGAGAGGCGACGATCTCCTCTGCGGTCGCACCCTCGGCGGCCATGTCTGCGGCGTGGAGCACCAGCAGACCGATGCCCGTGGAAAGATTCATGGAGTCCACGCAGAAGATCTTTGCATCTTCAAACTGCTCGGCGGCCATACGGGCGTTTGCCATGGTACAGCTCATTTTTTCGGAAAGACCGATATAGACTATGTCCTTTCCCGCCTCCACGTAGGGCCTGAAAAAGTCCATATAGTCGCCCACAGTGGTGGCAGAGGTCTTGGGGGTCTGCTGGGTCTCTTCGAAATATTTGTAGAGCATGCGGGGCTCAACGTCCACGCCGTCGCGGTACATCTTTTCGCCCAGAACAACGTAGAGGGGAACGGTGGCCACACCGAACTGATCCTTCAGCTCCGAAGTGAGGTCGCAGCAGGTATCTGCAAGTATCTGTACTTTTGCCATCAGTGGGTCTCCTTAAACGAAATTACTTAGTGCCGAAAATACGGTCGCCTGCGTCGCCCAGACCGGGGATGATATAGCCGTTTTCGTTGAGCTTTTCGTCCACGGTGGCACAGTAGATGTCAACGTCCGGGTGGGCGGCCTGAACGGCGGCGATGCCTTCGGGAGCGGCAATGATGTTCATAAGGGTGATCTTAACCGCGCCCTCTTCTTTAATAAAGTTGATAGCGTCAACTGCGGAGCCGCCGGTGGCCAGCATGGGGTCAACGACGAAAACTTCTCTCTCGCTGATGTCGGAGGGAAGCTTGCAGTAGTACTTTACGGGCTTGAGGGTCTCGTGGTCGCGGTAAAGGCCGATGTGACCAACCTTTGCGGCGGGGATGAGGGTGAGAACACCGTCAACCATGCCAAGACCGGCGCGGAGAATGGGAACGATGGCCAGCTTTTTGCCTGCCAGATGGTAGCACTTTGCGGGAGAGATGGGGGTCTCGACGGTAGTCTCCTCAAGGGGGAGGTTTCTGGTAGCCTCGTAAGCGATAAGGGTGGCGATCTCGCTGATCATTTCGCGGAACTCCTTAACGCCCGTGTTCTTGTCGCGGATGATAGAGAGCTTGTGCTGGATCAGAGGGTGATCCATGATAAATACGCGTCCGGTGTTGCTTTCCATAACAGTTATTGCCTGCCTTTCAGTTATTTATGTCCGTTGAATTTATTCATTGCCGGTTCCGTCCCGGCAGAAACTATCTCAAGCACGGCGTCTGCCCCAAGGGCAACCGCCTCTTTGATCTTCGGGGCTTCGTCCGCAGAAAAGCGCCCCAGCACCCAGTCGATGACCTCGTATCCCGGAACGCCTGGACGGCCGATTCCGATGCGAACCCGGGGGAACTCCTTTGTTCCAACGTGGGCAACAATGCTTTTCAGCCCGTTGTGACCGCCCTCGCTACCCCTGGGGCGAACCCGGAGCCTTCCGGGGGCAAGCTCGAGATCGTCGCAAACGACGATGAGCCTGTCCGGGGTGAGCTTGTACCAGTCAAGGGCCGCCCGGGCGGAAATGCCGCTCTCGTTCATGTAGGTCTGGGGCTTTAATATGGCGATCCTTCCGGCTTTGGTGTCCGCCTCGCCAACGAGTCCGCTGAACTTCATGCGGTCGACCTTAGCCCCCAGCTTTTGGGCAAGAACGTCTGCCACCATAAAGCCCGCGTTGTGACGGGTTCCCTCGTATTTCGAGGTGGGGTTTCCAAGACAGCACACCACATAGCCAACGGGCTGACGGGGGGCAGAGCTCTCCTCCAGCTTTTTAAATACGTCGAATATGGACATGCTCATCCTCCGAAATCTTTATCTCTACTATTGTACCACAAACCGGAGAAAAACAAAATACGTAAATCCGAACTTGTCCCCATTTTTTGGCAAAATTTTTCGGGCGCAGAGCCGTCGTTTTTGCTCTGCGCCCAAAAAACCGCTTTTCTTCTCAGCCGAAAATATCCAGCGCGCCTGAAATGCGGCGGCTGACCCGGTTAACGCACCGCCTCAGTCTTCGCATGGTGCGGCGGCGCTTTGGGAAAAATATAAGCACGGCCAAAGCCGCCGTGAGCATTCCGATTATCAGCCCCCGGACAAAGGACATAAAGGACATGGCTCTCTCCCTCCTCTTCTCAAACGAAAAATTTCCTTGGCAAATACTATTCTTCTCATCTCAAAAAAGCCTATTCCCGGAAAAAACTGTCTGTTCGAAAGCCCGGGGATATTGACAAGGGCTTTGGCTCTGTCTTATAATAAAAACAGAGGTTCGGAAAAAAGGAGGTCTTCACGTGGAATTTGTAGCCATAATCGCCGGTGTTCTGGTCTTTTGCTGTCTCTACCCCATTGCCGGGGCTTACAAAAAGCACGAGGCCTCAAAGGAGCTTCGCAAAAGGCTGAAGGCGATGAACTTCACCACAACAGCCTCTCTCCTGGCTCCCGCCGCCGAGATCTATATCGACGCCGACCACGGAAGCTGGTTTGTGCGCACGGACCTTGAGACCAGCTTCGTTGAGGTCCGCCCCGCCCGGGAGCTTGCGGGCTTTGAGCTTCGGGAGAGCGGAAATCTCATTCTCTCCGCAACTGCGGGAAAGCCCTTTTCCACGGCGCTTTTTTCAGACAGCCACAAAAACGTCCGCCTGCCGGAAAACGGAAAATGCACCGAGTTTTACCTCACCCTCCGCACCCGGGGGGCAAGCGAAAAGCTCTTCACCGTGTCCCTTCTGGACAGCACGGTTTTCCGCAGCTCTCCGGACTACAAAAACGCCCTTGCCCGCGCCCGCTACACAGTTCGGGCTTTGGCAGAGCTTTGCGGCTCAATGATAAACGAAACGAATTCCTGATGTCCTCCGGAGGTAAAAAAATGAAGCTTCTCATCATATCCGACACCCACGGCTGTACCTCCGTTATCGACGGACTCATCCGGGCAGAATCGCCGGACGTGCTCTTTCATTTGGGAGATATGCAGACCGACCTTAAAATGTCCTTTCTGAAAAAAGATATTCCCGTCTACAGCGTTCCGGGCAACTGCGACGATCCCTACCGCACCGACGGCGCGGAGATATGCGTTGACCTTGCCGGCCACCGGATCTTTGCCCTTCACGGCCACACGAAAAATATGCGCCTCGATCCCCAGCGGGGAATCTACGCCGCACTGGAGAAAAACGCGGACGTGCTTCTCTACGGACACACCCATATTCCCCTTTGGGACAATTTCTCCGGTCTCACCGTCGTGAACCCCGGCACCGCCCGTTTCCGCTCCGTCCAGAAGGCCACCTACGCCGTTATGACCCTCGTTCCCGGCGAGACCCCCAACGGCCGCATCCTGCCCGTGGAACCCCGGCACATGTTTGAGGAAAGATAAAAATGGACTTAAAGATCGCCATCGTCGACGATTCCTCCGCCGACAGAGAATATATCCGCACACTTGCCGAAAGCTGGGGCTCTGAGCGGAAACTTGGAGTGAGCACCGCGGCATTTCCCTCCGCCGAGAGCTTTCTTTTTGCCTGGGACGGGGACAAAAGCTGGGACGTTTTGCTCCTTGACATCGAAATGGGTTCCACCGACGGGGTCACCCTTGCCCGGAGCATCCGCCGGGAGAGCAAGACCGTTCAGCTGGTCTTCACCACGGGCTATTCCGAATACATCCTCGACGGCTACGAGGTCGCCGCGCTCCACTATCTCTTAAAGCCCGTCAGCCCGGAAAAGCTCTTTCCCGTGCTGGACCGCGCCGTGGACGCAATTGCAAAAAACGACAGGTTTCTCACCCTTGAGACCGCCGAGGCAACCGAGCGCATCGCCCTTGGCGACCTGCTTTGGCTTGAGGTTCGGGCAAACTACGTTACCCTCCACACCCAAAAGGGAGATATCACCGTCAAGCGCACCCTCTCCGAGCTGGAGGGAATGCTGGACGAGAGGTTTTTCCGCACGGGACGAAGCTATATCGTAAACTTAAACGCCGTTCGCCGGGTGACCAAAAGCGAGGTACTGCTCTCCTCCGGAGAGTCCGTTCCCCTTTCCCGGGGCGTTTACGAGCCGCTGAACCGGGCGATAATCAACATGAAATGAGGATAAGCAAAACCATGTCCATCTTTTCCCGCCGCACGGACAAAAAAATAGCCGCCTACCAGCGGGAGCTCATCGAGACCCACTACACCGAGGTGGACAATATGTACCGCCAGATACGCTCCTGGCGCCACGACTACCGAAGCCATATCCAGACCATGAAGGCCTACGCCGCCGCCGGAGACCTTGAGGCCATAAGGTCGTATCTGGACGGGCTTGAGACCGACCTTGCCACCGTGGACACGGTGATCCGCACGGGGAACAAAATGACCGACGCCATTTTGAACAGCAAGATCTCCCTTGCAAGGTCAAAGGACATCTCCGTCACCGCAGACGCCAGCATTCCCGTTGCCCTCGGCTTTTCAGAGATAGACCTCTGCGTTATAATCGGCAACCTTTTCGACAACGCCATCGAGGCCAGCCTTTCCCTTCCCCCCGAAAAGCGCATGATCCGCATCTATATGGACATGAAGGGCACACAGCTCTACATCTCATTTACCAACCTCACCGCAAACAGCAAGCTTCCCCGTATCGGCCGGGGCTTTGCATCCACCAAGGGAAAGAACCACGGCTTTGGCCTGAGGCGCATAGACAGCGTCGTTGACCGCCTGGGAGGCTACCTCAACCGCGCCAGCGAGGACGGCGCCTTTACAACGGAGATACTCCTGCCGGACCCCGGATGCATTTCGTCCCCCCGGGAAAACGTTCCGTCCCCCAAATAACACACCTCCTTTCGGATATGCTAAAATGACAGGCAGAGAAAGGACGTGTGTTTTTCTTTATGACCGAAAAAAGAACCAAACCAAAATACAATATGTGGCAGAACTCCGCCTGGATGATCGGCCAGGCCTGGAAGCTGAAAGAGAAAAAAGTGCTTCTGCTCTGTCTGCTCGGGGCAGTGTTCAGCGTGGGAGGCAGTCTTGTAAATCTTTTTATCGCCCCTGCCATTCTCTCTGCCATCGAGCAAAAAGCCCCTGTAAGTGAGCTGATTGCAACTACGCTTGTCTTCACAGTTCTGTTAATGCTCTTCTCCGCCGCGCAAAAGTATATTTCTGCAAACACCCTCTTCGGACGGGCCACCATCCGCACCAATCTTCTGCTGACCGTCTCAATAAAAAAAGGCACGACTTCTTACCCCAATACCGAGGACAGCGCATATCGGGATAAATGGTTCAAAGCTGCTCTTAGCTGTTCCGATAACAGCTCGGGAACAGAAGCCATCTGGGAAACGTTTACAAATATTATTGTAAACATTGCAGGCTTTGCAATTTATATTGCCCTTATAGCAAGGTTACACCCCGTTATTTTTATCTCCGTTTTGTTAACTTCCGTCCCCGCCTTTTTCCTTTCAAAACACCTCAACGGCTATGAGTACCGACATAAAGAGGAGATCCAAAACGCCGAGAAAAAGCTTAACTATGCCGGGAATGTCCCCTCCATTCGTGAGGTTGCAAAGGATATCCGTCTTTTCGGTCTCCTCCCATGGGTAAATCAGGTTTACGCCGATGCCTACAAAGTTCTGTTTGCACTTCGCAAAAAAGCACGGAGTGTTTATTTTCTCGGAACGCTCTGCAACTTAGTGCTGACCGTCCTGCGCAACGGCATCGCCTACTTCGTGCTTATCCGCGCCATTGCAGCAGGAGAATTAAGTGCCGCAGAATTTTTGCTGTTCTTCTCTGCAACCGAGGGTTTTGCCGCATGGGTCAACGGAATACTGGACGGATTTGCAACGCTCCATAAGCAGAGTCTCGATATTTCCATTTTTCGCGAATTTCTCGATGAGCCCGAAATATTCAGATTTGAAGACGGCGAACCCATCCCCGAAAGCAGCGGCGGTAATTATGAGTTGGTTCTCGAAAACGTCAGTTTCCGTTACCCCAACGCCGAAGATTTCACTCTCAAAAACATCAACCTCACTCTCCGTCCCGGAGAGAAGCTTGCTGTGGTAGGCTTAAACGGAGCGGGAAAAACAACGCTTATTAAGCTTATGTGCGGTTTATACGACCCAACGGAGGGCAGAGTCCTTTTAAACGGAACGGACGTAAGGAACTTCAACCGCAATGATTATTACAAGCTCTTCACGGCGGTCTTCCAGCAGTTTAATCTCATCGCCGCAACGGTTGCCCAAAACATTGCCCAATCCATAGAAGACGTCGACATTCCCCTTGCATGGGAATGTCTTGAAAAAGCAGGACTTACCGAAAAGGTTCGCGCTCTTCCCAAGGGGATAGACACACTGCTTGAACGAAGAGTTTACGACGATGCCGCTGAGTTTTCCGGGGGCGAAACACAAAAGCTCATGCTTGCCCGTGCGCTGTACAAAAACTCGCCCTTTATCATCCTGGATGAGCCGACAGCCGCTCTCGATCCGATAGCCGAGGCAGACATGTATTCAAAATACAACCAAATGACCGCCTCCCGCTCCTCGGTGTATATTTCCCACAGGCTTGCTTCTACCCGCTTTTGCGACAGAGTTATCTTTCTCGAAAACGGCGTGATCACCGAGGAAGGGACTCACGAGAAGCTTATTTCCCGTGGAGAAGGTTACGCCAGGCTCTTTGAGGTTCAAAGCAGATATTACAGAGAGGAGGAGAATATCTGTGAAGAAAGCAAATGAAAACAAGCTTCCGTCCTGGAACGAAGCAATAAAAGTAAATTTCCGGGGGCTTAAACTGCTGTTTTCCCACTGCGGTCCGGCAGTGATTTCGAGGTTAGTCTTTGCGGCGTGGAAAGCCCTTTCCCCCTATGTTACCGTATGGCTTTCAGCCCGTTTAATAGATGCAATAGCCTTCGGAAAAGATCCCGCCACCCTTATCCGTCTTGCCATTCTGACACTTGCAAGCGTATTTGCAGCAGAGCTCGTTTCGGCGTTGCTCGAAAAATGGAAAAACACCGAAAACGCCCTGAGATGGCACTCACTCCGCCATATGTATCACCAAAAGTTTGGTGCAATGGACTTTCCGGATGCGGATGACCCCGCCGTGCGCGAAAAGTACACAGCGATCCAAAACTTCATGTGGGGCGGAAACTGGGGAATGAACCGTCTGCTAAACAACACCGAAAAGATGATTTCCTCTTTCTGCTCTCTCTTTGGCGGAATCGCTCTCTCGGTCACACTTTTCACCCAGACCGTTCCCGAAAGCGGCGGAAAGCTTACACTGCTTAACAATCCCGTCGTTGTTATCGCAGTAATTCTTGCCATGATCGGCATAACCTATTTTGCACCGCGTCTTTCAAGCCGCGCAGACAGCTGTTGGTCCAGACTTGCAAACAAACACCTTAGCGCAAACAAACTGTTCTCATACTTTGGCTGGGATCTGTTCGAAGACGAACACGCACAGGAAATGAGAATATATTCTCAGGAAAAATTTGCAGAAGGTTACCAAAAAAACGTAAAGTTTGGGCTGTTTTGTTCCAAGGGTGAGCTTGCCCGGATCTCCTGGAGGGAAAGGGGGCTTCTGATGGCTGCCGGGTCGGCACTTGGCGTTGTTTTCACGGGCCTGTCCTACGTTTTTGTATGTCTGAAAGCGCTTGGAGGTGCCTTCGGTGTTGGTATGGTTACTCAATACGTCGGAGCTATAAGCAAGCTATCGGGAAGTGTTTCCGGTCTGGTCTCTTCCATCGGCGAAATGAGAAATAATGCGCCCTTCATTGAAAACAGTCTTGAATTCATGAGCATCCCCAACAAGATGTACCGGGGCACTCTCACCGTTGAAAAGCGCCGGGACAGAAATTATGAGATAGAGTTCCGCAACGTAAGCTTCAAATATCCCGGAAGCGACGCTTACGCGCTGAAAAACGTGAGCATGAAGTTCCGCGTTGGCTCCCGGCTTGCCATAGTGGGACAGAACGGCTCGGGCAAGTCCACATTTATTAAGCTGCTCTGCCGGCTCTACGACCCCACCGAGGGCGAGATACTTCTTAACGGCATAGACATACGGAAATACGATTATGCAAACTACATGTCCGTTTTTTCCGTTGTGTTCCAGGATTTCCGTCTGCTGGCCTTTAAGCTGGGCGAAAACGTTGGGGGCTGCAGAGACTACGACAGGGAAAAAGTTTTGGACAGCCTCGAAAAAGCGGGCTTTTCCGAAAGGCTTGCCACCCTGCCCGACGGGCTCGACACCTGGCTTTACAAGAACTTTGAGGACGGAGTCAACCTCTCCGGCGGAGAGGCCCAAAAGCTGGCCATTGCCCGGGCGCTCTACAAAAACGCCCCCTTCATTATTCTTGACGAGCCCACCGCCGCTCTCGACCCCATGGCGGAGGCAGAGATCTATTCCCGGTTCAACGATATCTCCGGGGACAGAACCGCAATTTATATCTCCCATCGGCTCTCCTCCACACGCTTTTGCGACGAGATCGCAGTTTTTCACGCCGGCGAGATCGTCCAGCAGGGCACCCACGCCGGGCTTCTGGCAGACGAAGCCGGACAATACGCCCGGCTTTGGAACTCCCAGGCACAGTATTACACCGAAAGTTAAATTTCTGCCGTTCCGGGGATTTTCTCCCCGGAACGTTTTTTATATTGACGGGCACCCTGCAAATGGTGTAAAATAGCCTTGAGGATAAACCGGAAAGGACTGATACTTTTGAAAAGACGCTCCGAAAGCTTTTTTGGCCTGCATTTTGACTTTCACGCCACTCCCGACCGCGCTCATGTTCCCGTCGGCGCAACGCTGAAGGAAGAAGAGATAAGAAAGATCTGCCGGGAGGTCCGTCCCGACTTTATTCAGATAGACTGCAAGGGGCACCCCGGCTGGGCATCCTACCCCACCGCCTGCGGAAACGCCATGCCCGAGTTCGAGGGAGATCCCCTTGCCCTCTGGCGCAGGGTCACCGCCGAAGAGGGCGTTGCCCTTTATATGCACTATTCCGGCGTGTGGGACGCAAAATACTGCGCCGCCCACCCCGATGACACCGTTCTCCGCGCCGACGGAAGCCGCAGTGAATACGCCGCACGCACCCTCGGCCGCTACGCCGACGATCTGCTGATCCCCCAGCTCTCCGAGCTGGCTCTGAAATACAAAGTTGACGGAGTCTGGGTGGACGGAGACTGCTGGGGCACCGAGGCCGACTTCCACCCCGACACCCTTGCGGCCTTTGAAAAGGCCACCGGCATCGACCTTGGCGGAAAGCTTCCCGCAAACAGGGGCGATGATTATTTCGAGGAATACCGCGAGTTCTGCCGTGAGCTTTTCCGCAGCCACGTCCGCAAATACGTGAACAAGGTCCACAGAGTGGCTCCCGATTTCCAGATAGCCTCCAACTGGGCCTATACCGACCACATGCCCGAGCCCGTCAGCGCAGACGTGGACTTTATCTCCGGCGACCTTAACCCCTGGGACTCCTTCGATTCTGCCAGATATGCCGCCCGGGCAATTGCCCAGCAGAACCGCACCTGGGATCTCATGTCCTGGAACTTCCGCGCCCAGGACAGTATCATCCCCTGCCACGTTCCCAAGCACCCCACTCAGATAATGCAGGAGGCTGCGGCGGTCATCTCCCTTGGCGGCGGCTTCCAGAACTACATAACCCAGTACCCCGAGGGCGCACCCAGAATGGACGAGATCATGCCCATGAAGGCCGTGGGCGAGTTTGCCCGCGCCCGTGAGCCCTACTGCTTCCGGGGCAAAGCCGTCCACCAGGCGGCGATACTTCTCTCCACCCACGACCGCCACAGAGAGTCCGCATCCCTCTTTTCCAGAAACGGCTGTGAAAAGATCATGGGGCTTGTGAGCCTCTTTGCCGACGCCGGACAGTCCACCGAGCTGGTCTCCGAGCACACCTTAGAGGGCAATTACGATAAATACCCCCTCATCGCCCTGCCCGAGCTCTTTGAGGGACTTCGGGAGGACACCGTTGAAAAGCTCCTCGCCTACGCCCGAAACGGCGGAAGCCTCTTGCTCACCGGGCAGAACACCTGCCGCATCTTTGAAAAGGCCACCGGAGCCTTCACCGCCGCCGAAAGCGGAAACGGACTTTTCACCTGCAACGGCACGGAATTCGGCGCAGTTTCTTCCGCTCTCACCTTCGAGGCAGCTTCCGCACTCACCGTGGCGGGCTTTGCCCCATCCCACCGGGACGCCAAAAAACCCTTTGCCGTCGTCATCCCCTTCGGCCGGGGAAAGCTGGCTCTCGTGGGCGCAAACATCGGAAAAGCGTATTTCGAATCTGCCCAGTACACTTACCGCAAGCTGATCTCCGCCCTCTGCGAAAAGCTCTATTCTCCCCTTGCCGCGATCGAAAGTGCACTCGGCCTTTTAGAGCTCACCGCTCTGGAAAAGGACGGTCAGCTCATGCTCCAGCTTGTGAACTCCAACTGCAACCACGGCGGAAAGTCCCACGCCACCTGGGACATGATACCCCCGGTTTGCAATATCACCCTCTCCGTGAAAGCAGGCGAGGGCACGCGCTTTGTGCTCCGGCCGGAGGGAAGGGAGCTTGCCGCCCGGTACGAAAACGGCAGAGCCTATATCGACGTTGACAGAGTGGATATCCACAGCATTATTCAGGTCATCGGCTGAAATAAACAAAATAATAAAACGGAGGATACAAAACGCCCGGAAGCGATGTTGCTGAACGCGTGGACAGGTTGTTGGAAATCCTCCGTTTTCTATTGAAATACCGGAACTTTTAGGCTATAATATACCCCTTCTCCTTTTTTTACCGCGGCTGGGCAAAAAAGAAAGAGAGGCAAAAATGATCACACTGGAAAAGATCACCAAGGACTTCCGTGTCCACAGGCGTGATCCGGGGCTGAAAAACGCAGTAAAATCGCTGTTCACCCGGGATACCACGGTGGTACGGGCTTTAAACGAGGTCTCCTTCTCCATCGGAGACGGAGAGATGGTCGGGTACATGGGGCCAAATGGCGCCGGAAAGTCCACGACCGTCAAGATCATGTGCGGCATTCTCACCCCGGACAGCGGCGTCTGTACCGTTAACGGACGCGTACCCTGGGCCCAGAGAAAGGCCCACACAAAAGAGATAGGCGTCGTCTTCGGCCAGCGCTCACAGCTCTGGTGGGACATCCCCGTGGGGGACACCTTTGAGCTTTTGGGGCAGGTCTACGGCATGAAAAAATGGGAGGCCAGAGCAAGCCTTGCCGAGCTCTCGGCCATTCTTGAGCTCGAGGATCTGCTGAAGACCCCCACCCGTCAGCTGTCTTTGGGTCAGCGCATGCGGTGCGAGATCGCCGCCGCCCTGCTCCACAGGCCAAAGATACTCTTTTTGGACGAACCCACCATCGGGCTTGACGCCGTAAGC
>SVLY01000048.1 GCA_015067715.1 Oscillospiraceae bacterium
GGCTGGACGGTCTACGTGCTTCCCTGCTGTAACCCCGACGGGCTCATAAACGGCTATACCAACGACGGCCCGGGCAGGTGCACGACGGCGTATATCAGGGATGGCGCAGTTGACTTCGGCACAGGTGCGGATATAAACCGGTGCTTTCCCACGGGATGGGTAAAGTGTGAGGACGGCAGAAACTTTAACGGCGATAATCCCCTTGCCTGTGCCGAGGCGGTGGCTTTGGCGGACTTTCTGACAGAGGTCAGGGGAGAGGGGTATAATTTCTGCATAGACGTCCACGGGTGGTACGCCCAGGTGCTGACCTCAAGCGGAAAACAGGGGGCGCTGTATACGCTGTTTTCCGCAGCTTTTCCGGAAAACACCTGGGCAGATCTGAACTCCGGCACGGGCTATCTCACCGCCTGGGCGGCAATGCAGGGGTACGAATGCTGTCTTTTTGAGTTTCCACCCCTGTGCGACAGCTATGACAGCTTCGTCCACAGCGACGCAGCGGACAGGTTTATCGCAACAGTAAAGACACTTATCAACGGATGAACACACCCTTTTCTTGACAGAAAAGGCCGGGTACTGTATAATATCCCCTGTCAGGAGTGATGTGTGGGGATGAGGTTCCGGAAGATCAGAGCAGCAGCAAGGCGCACCGTTTTTGCGGTTTTGGCGCTTTGCTTTTGCGCGTCCATAAATATTCTGCCCGCAGGGGCCCAAAATCAGACTGAGCGGATATTCGGGAGCACCCGTTACGAAACCGCCATGCTCTGCGCCGACCGGGCAATGGCGGCAACGGGCGCGGAGGGGATTGAGAGCATCATTATCGCCAGCGGCACTGACTTTGCGGACGCCCTTGGGGGGAGCTATCTGTCCTGTGAGAAAAACGCCCCCATACTTCTCTCGAAAAACGGAAAAAACGATGCCGAGATTTTGAGCTATATCTCCCAAAAGCTCTCTCCGGGGGGAACAGTCTATATCCTCGGTGGCGAAAAAGCCGTGCCCCTCTCCGTTGAGAGCGGTCTTTCGGAGTATAACGTCCGGCGCCTTGCGGGGGCAGACAGATACGCCACCAATATTGCCATACTCACCGAATGCGGCGTTGCCGGTGGCGAGCTTCTTGTTTGCACGGGAAGGGATTTTGCGGACAGCCTTTCGGCCTCTGCAACGGGCAGACCCATAATGCTGGTGAACAGCGCAAGAGGCCGCCTTACCGACGGTCAGAGGGCCTATCTCAGTTCGGCGGGCTTTGAAAAGATAACCGTTCTCGGGGGCGAGGCCGCCGTTGGAAAGTCCCTTGCCGAAGAGCTCGGCGCCTGCGCCCCCGTTTCCCGCATTGGCGGCGCAGACAGATACGAGACCTCTGTTCTGATCGCAGGGGAGTATTTTGCCCACCCGGAGGGGGTCGTTCTTGCCTACGGACGGAACTATCCGGACGGTCTTTGCGGCGGTCTTTTGGGAAACCGGCTGGGTTATCCGGTGGTTCTTGCAGAAAACAGCCGTGCGGATGCGGCGCGGAGCTATACTCTGGAAAAGGATATCTCCTGCGGCACCGTGCTTGGGGGATCGGGACTTATATCTGAGGCCACGGTGGAATATATCTTTGCCCGTGAGCCACGGCCGGAGCGCATTGTCTACGGGCTTTCCGGCAGGGGAAGAGAGCTTGAGGCCTACCGCTTTGGCACGGGCGAAAACGTTTTCGTCCTCAGCTTTTGCGTTCACGGCTTTGAGGACGAGTACGACCGGGACGGAAAAGCCCTCGTATACGTGGCAGAACAGCTTATGGCGGAGATCCCGGGCTGGGACTGCGAAGAGTGGAGCATTTACGTTTTGCCCTGCTGTAACCCCGACGGGCTAAACGAGGGCTATACCAACAACGGCCCGGGAAGGTGCACGGTTTCATCCTATCTTGAGGACGGAACTCTCACCTTTGAAAAGGGCGCGGACATAAACCGGTGCTTCCCCACCGCCTGGCGAGCCTATTCGGACCCCCGGTATTACAACGGCACAGCGCCCCTTGCCTGCGCCGAGGCAAAGGCCCTTGCGGAGTTTATTGAGACCGTGAAGGGCGAAGGTGAGAACTGTCTCGTGGACGTCCACGGCTGGTATTGGCAGACCCTCACCTCCGACGGAGAAAACGGCGCTCTTGCCCGGGCGTTCAACGAGAAATTCCCGGAGAATTCATGGAAGGACGTCAAGGGCGGCATGGGTTATTTCTCCGCCTACGCGGCGTCTTTGGGCTATGATTCCTGCCTGTTTGAGATACCCTCCGTGGCAGAGAGCTTTGAAGAATTCACCGCCGGAACCTATACCCGCAGGTTTATTTCGGTTATCAAAGCTCTGGTAGAGGGCTGAGGAGAGAAAAATACAAATCACCCGGTACACTAATATGTACCGGGTGATATTTTTTGGGGAGGACTACAGTTTTATCTCAAGCTGGCGGCGCTGGGTCGAAAAGCCGCAACGCTGGTAGAGCTTCATGGCGCCGAGGTTGAATTCCCATACGTTCAGCTCAACACGGTCGCAGTTTTCTTCTTTGGCAAAGGCCTTTAAGTGCTCTATCATGGCAGAGCCGAGTCCCTTTCCCCTGTGGTCAGAGAGCACGCAGAGATCGTCGATGTAGAGTGTCTTTGCGGCGTGCCTTGGTGGTGTGCCGTCGGAGACAACGAAGCGGCACAGGGCGTATCCCCGGAAAGCTCCGTCCTCGCGGACTGTGAAGGAGGGGGTCATGGGGTCGGAGAACAGCTTTTCAAGGTCTTCGGCGGTGTATTTTGCACCGTGATCTGAGAAAATGTCCGGTCTGCCTGCGTGGTGGATGCGAAGTATCTCCTCCAGAAGGGAAAGCACGTCTGCCGTGTCCCGGGGGAGAGCCTTTTCCACGGTTATCACAGCACACCTCCGGTGCCGCCGATGGACTTATTGCGGTGCTTTGCCGCAAGGATCCAGCGGAGCAGCAGATAGATGCTGAAAAGTCCGAAAAGGGAACCGAAAAAGTAGATGTAGTGGTAGGAAAGGGATGCGGCAAGGGAGAGTCCGTTGGTGGCCATAAGAAGAATGCAGTACAAAAGGCAGTAGAGCGTGCCGGGAATGTTCAGCAAAAGCAGTGTGGTGAGATTGGTCATTGTGGTGGAAAGCCGGCTCTGCTCGGCTTCACTGTCCGCAGAGGGGTGGGAGATCGCGGGGGAAGAAGCGTCACAGCAATAGTAGCGCTTTTTTGCGGTCTTCCCGAGATAGTCCCATCCGGCGTTGCAATCCTCGGCGATCTCTTCGGCAACGGAAGGGCGCTTTCCCAAAAATTCAACAGCAAATATCTTTTTTGCGGGAGCGGTCTTTTCAAAACGGTATACCGTGTCCCCGTGGATGCTTTTCAGCATCCAGCCTTTTTCTGCCATGCGGCAAAGAAACTCTTCCTCGTTTCCGGCAAGCCAGCCGGGATAGAAGCGGAGCTTTTCACAGGTATCGGAGCTTGTTTTGGTTTTCTTTGAGCTGGACATTATGCTGTCTGCCTCCCTGTCGGACCCTTTGGGGGAAGTATCACAGTATTAGTATACTGTTTCCAAAAATAAATTCAAGACGTATATGTAAATTTTTTCTCTTTACCTCAAAAAAATATGGTGATATAATATTCGTTGAACTTGGAGCTTCCGGGAGAAGAATATGATAACGGTAAAAAACTACGAAGAAAAACATATTGCCTCAATGAACGCGGTCTGGAACGGCATTGTCGCCGACGGAATTGCCTTTCCCCAGACAGAAGAGCTGGATATTGCCTCGGGAACGGATTTTTACGCCGCCCAGTCATTTACGGGGGTTGCTCTGGACGAAGATGGGCGGGTGCTGGGGCTGTATATCCTCCACCCCAACAATATCGGGCGTTGCGGCCATATCTGCAACGCGAGCTACGCCGTGGCACCACACGCCCGGGGGATGGGCGTGGGAGAGGCTTTGGTGCGCCATTGTATTGAAAAGGGGCGGGAGCTGGGCTTTCGCATTTTGCAGTTCAACGCCGTCGTGAGCACCAATACTCCGGCGCTGAACCTCTATAAAAAGCTGGGCTTCGTCCGGCTTGGGGTCATACCCGGGGGCTTTCGGATGGACGACGGTACCTGGGCGGACATTATCCCCCACTATATCAGCCTTGTGTAAAGTAAACACCGGCGTTTCCCTCTGCAGAGGAGAAACGCCGGTGACGTTTTTTTATTTGTCCCAGGTCTTCCAGAAATCCTTCAGCATGGTCTGGTAGGCCTTTCTGTCCACCAGATAGCTCATTCCGTGGTCTGCGCCGGGAACGATGAGAAGCTTTTTGGGGGATGTACAGGCAACGTAGTTCCGGTAGGTCATTTCAACGGGAACGAAATGGTCCTCCGACCCGTGGACGAAGAGCACGGGAACCGTGGCTTTTTTCAAAGCCTGAGTGGTGGAGCACGCCCTTGCAGAGAGGTTCAGCTTTTTGCGGCACATTCCGTCCACCATGCCGCGCTGGAGGGAATAGGGCATGTGGAGGTTGTTTTTTGCCACGTGACGCCATATTGCGTCAGGCTCGGTGAAACCGCAGTCGGCAAGAATGCCCTTCACGTTTTCTCCCAGCTCAAATTCCGAAGCCATCAGCACAGACGTTGCGCCCATGGAGACACCGGCCAGATAAACGGGAATATCCTTTCCGCACTTTTCGGTCACCCAGCTTATCCAGTCAAGGCAGTCGAAGCGCTCCAGCATTCCAAAGGACATATAGTCACCGCCGCTTGCCTGCTGACCCCGCTGGTCGGGGTAGAGCACACTGCAGCCCGTATCGTACCAGAAGGTGGATATCGAGCTGAAATCGTGGGTCCAGGATGAGCGCCAGCCGTGCATGGCGATGATAACTCTTTTGGGGTTGGGGTGGGGCACCCAATGTCCGGTAAGACAGACTCCGTCCCTTGCGGTGACGGTGGGAGTTTCGGCTTCTCTTGCACGAAGAAGCTCCGCTCCGAGCTTAAGCTCGGTCTTAACCGAACTGTCCAGAGCGCCTTCGGGGTCGGACCCGGCGGCCATGCCCTTTATCTTCGTGATAAGCTTCGGCTCTTCCCTGTTCAGCGCCGCATCGGAGATGAGCTTTGCTCCGGCATAGGTCGCCGCACCCACCGCCGCGGCAATGGCAGAACAGGCAATTACGAGCTTGGTTGATTTTTTCATAGGTAAGAACTTCCTTTGCTGGGGGATTTACAGTTTTTATTATATCTCTTTTTATCCACGAATTCTACGGACATTTGTCGGCAAATGACCAAGAAGAAAAACGGCACCCCGGAACTTTTGTCGGATGCCGTTTTTTACGTGAGCTGTTAAACCGGATCTGCCCGGAAGACGGTCAGGATATCGCCGTTTACGCGAAAGCCGACGTCGAACCCGGCAAAGGTGAGGCCGTATTCCTTTTCGGGGGAATCCTCGTAGCCCGGGCGGGGGTCGTTTTCAAGCACGCCGATAAGGGCGGCCAGCTTTTCCGGGGGGATCTTTTCCTCAAGACCGGCCTCAAAGATCGCCTGAAGGGCGTGGGCGCGGGTCTGCTGGGTGTACCCCTGGGCGGCGGAGGGAATGCAGTCTGCCACAGGGACGTAGGGCTTAACGTCAAAGATTGGGGTTCCGTCCAGCATGTCGATGCCGGAGACCCAAAGCACGGGACCCTCGGGATCGGAGAGGTCAAGCCCCTCAAGCTTAACGCAGGACAGCCCCAGCCTGTTGGGGTGGAAGGGGGAGCGGGAGGCAAAAACGCCCACTCTGCGGTTTCCCCCCAGCCTTGGAGGGCGAACCGTGGGGCGGAAATCGTCTCCCCCGGCTTTGGAAAACTGCCATATGACCCAAAGGTGGGAAAAGCCCTCTATCTCACGGAAGGCCTCTTCCCTGCGGTATTCCGGAAGGAAGACTATCTTCCCCAAAAGGTCGGGCACGAGGCCGCTCTGACGGGGAATTCCGAACTTTTCCGGAAAATCCGTGCGGATATGACCAATGGGATGAATCTCTGCCATCAGTACTCAGTTCTGTCGATAACGCTCTGCTTGAGGGTGGGGCTGAGAGCGTTGAAATATTCGGAAAAGCCGCCGATGCGAACCACGAGGCTCTCGTATTTTTCGGGGTGGGCAACGGCGTCGAGAAGCTCTTCCTTTGAAGCGCAGGTGACCTGAAGCTGCATTCCGCCCTTTTTGAAGAAGGCTTCGGTGAGGGGCTTGAGAACGGCGTGGATATTCTTTTTGGAGATGCGGATATTGGTTATGGGCGTGCCGAGGACCTTTCTGGGGTTAAGGCAGGCAACGCTGTTGAGAAGCGCCGTGGGTCCCTTTTTGTCCCGTCCGGCAACGGCACCGCAGGAGTCGCAAAGGGGTTCGCCGTCTGCGCGGCCGTCGGGAGTGGCACGGACACACTCGCCTGCCCATTCGTAGGTGGTGAACTGGTTGGAGACCGCATAGTATTTTCCGTCCGGCGGGCAGGAGTAGTTCTCGAACTCGCTGTATATCCTTTCGGACAGGCGCGAGGCGATGGCATTTACCTCGGGGTCGTCGTTGCCGTGCTTGGGGCAGGCGGCGCAAAGCGCCAGGAACTCGGGGTCGCGGGCATCCAGAAGGGAGATGAACTCTTCGGCGGTGTAGCGCTTTTCGTCGAAGACAAGGCGCTTGATGGCTGCCATTGAGTCGATGACGTTGATAAGCCCGGCCACGTTGATAACGCCCCAGTTATATCTTGCGCCCCCTGCGTTGAACTCGGTCATGGAGTCTATGCAATCGTCGATGAACAGGGTGCGGACGGGCTGGGGACGGTGCTTGCCGCGGGAGATGCGGTATTCCTGAAGCTGATGGCAAACGTCGGCTATAGCCTCGTCTGTTGCCTTGAGATAATCCTCGACAAAGCTGTCGAAATCACCGTAAGCGCCCAGCTTTTCGCGGAAGAAGCCGTCGAAGATAAGGGCGGAGTTTACGCCGGCATCGTCGGAGCCCACGTTTGAAAGACCCTCGATCATGGTCTCGGTGCAGCCGCCAAAGGCGATGAAGAGAAGGTCATCGTCGGAGACCTGGGGAGTGCGGGCCTTCATCTCTTCGCGGTAGGCCTCCCAGTTGTAAAGGGCGGGCTGGCCGCAGCTTGTGGCAAGGGCGTCACAGGCGGCTTCCCAGACCTCCGGGGGCATATCGTCCGTCACCAAAAGCTGCATCTGAGGACGGCGGATATTGTGTATGGCCTTGATGATCTGAACGGTGAGGCCGTTGTGGTGGGGACCCAGGGGCATGGACCAGCCGAAGTTGGTATCAACGTGGCGGTAGAACTCCCGGAGAAGGTCGACGATATTCTCGCCCTTCCAGTAGGGAAGAAGGCCTCTGTCCATTCCGCCGGGATCGTCGCATCCGTCCACGTAATAGGCAAAGTTCCAGGCCACGAGTGCCTCGTAGATGTTCCGGGGAGAGCTGTGGGGGACGTATTCCAAAGCCTCGATGAGCTCTGAGGGAGCGTTGACCTCTTTAAGGTGGGCGATACAGCGGAACTTGTAGCAGTCGATACCGTCCAGCAGAACGGTCATGCTGTCCTTAAAGTCGCATTCGGGAAGGGCGTTCACCCTTTTGCGGTAGCCCAAAAGACCGTCCGCAAGAATGCGGCGGTAGTTGATGAAGGAGTGGGTGTAGCCCGCTCCGCCAACGGTGTGGGGAGTGTCGAGCCACTTTGTCTTGTTCCGTTCCCTGTCCGCCCAGGCACGGGCGCCGGGGACTTTTTCTTCGAGAATATCGGTGTCCTCGGTGTAGGTGAAAGAAAATTCGGGCTGCATACCAACGTTGTTGAGCCCGTTTTTAAGCATGCATCCGCCGCAGGGATAGAGCTTTCCGCCGTCGTAGGGGGTCATGTTTCCAAGCATGAAAAACATAGTATAGCCAAGAGAGTGGCGGAGCAGGGGCGAAAAGATATCGTCCGGCAGAGCCGCGGCGGCGGCATAGGGCTCGCCGGCGGCAAGAAGCTTTGAAGAAAGCTCATATTCGGAGAGCTTTTCAACGTATTTTTTAGTGGTGGGGGAGAGCAGCTTGTCAAAGAGGGAAACGTCCATGATCATCGGCTCCTGAAACGAAAAAATTAATTTGTGTCCACCCCTATTTTACTGTTTTGACCGCCGATTGTCAATGGGGTTTTCAAGAAAATTTTGGCTCTGTCATGACAGATGGAAAAAGTGCGGAACCTCGAAAAGTTGACGGAGAAATTTTGGATTTAGGCTGAAAAAACTGTTGAATTGTGGGCTAATATGTGATATACTTTTTAATGGTGGCGTGTAACTTTCGTTGCGCTTTGGACATCCGGAGAAATACGATATTCTGCCCCTGGGAAGAGCCTTTTTTCGGCACTGTTTTCGAGGGAACTGACGTAAACTTGTTCGGTAAGGAAGGTGCATTCTGCATATGCACGGATTGGAAAGAGGTATTAATATCCAATGACCGAAAAGGAACTGAAAAGGCTTGGCAGAGCAGAGCTTCTGGAGCTTCTCATTGCCCAGACGAAGCGGGCAGAGGGGCTTGAGCGTGAGCTTGCCGAGGCCAACAAAAAACTTGAAAACAGACTGATCGTTCTCTCCGAGGCGGGGAATATCGCCCGTGCCGCCCTTGAGCTCAACGGTGTTTTCGACGCGGCTCAGGCCGCAGCGGACGATTATCTGGACAGCGTTTGCGCAATGTCCGCACCGGATCCGGAAATCGAAAAAGCCACCCTCTCCGCAGAGGATATCATAAGAAACGCCGAGGAAAAAGCCCGGTGTATCATAAGTGAGGCCGCAGACGAAGCCGCCCGGAGAGAGGCTTCCGCAGACGCCTATTGGGGCGTTGTGGCCAGACGTATCGAGAGTATTGCCAAAGCCTGTCCGGAGGTTGCCGTGTCCCTTGGGGTGGACTTTGACGGAGATATACGGTGAGAAAGAAAAAAGACTATTCTCTCCTGGTCAGGGAGCTTCAGCTTTCTGACCTGGAAAAAGAGCTTAAAAGGGAGCGCTACAAGCGGCGCTACGGAAGCGTTTTCCGCAGTACGGTCTACGCTCTTGTGACCGTTGCGGCCTTTGCCGTGCTTGTGGCAACACTTTGGATGCCCGTTTTGCAGATATACGGCTCGTCCATGACTCCCACACTTGAAGAGGGGCAGATAGTGGTTTCCTTCAAGGGAGCAAGGTTTTCCCAGGGGGACGTTATTGCCTTTTACTACGGCAACAAGCTTCTGGTAAAGCGCTGTATCGCCTGCCCGGGAGACTGGGTGGACATCGGAGAGGACGGGTCAGTTTTCGTCAACGGCGAAAAGCTTGACGAGCCCTACGTTTCCGACCCCGCCTTTGGAGACTGCAATATCGAGCTTCCCTATCAGGTTCCGGCGGAAAAATATTTCGTTATGGGCGACCACCGCTCCACCTCCACCGACTCCCGGAGCACCGCCGTGGGCTGTGTTGCCCTTGAGCAGATAGTGGGGCGCATTGTGTTCCGCGTGTGGCCCCTCGAGGCTTTTGGAGACCTTAAAGCATAGCACATATTTTTGTTACATAAATTTTTTTGAGAAAGGAGATGACCGTTGCCAATGCCGAATACAATGCTTGATCAGGCTGCAAAGCTCAGCAAAACAAAGCGCCGTAAAAAGACCTGGCGCAGTATAGTTCTTGCCATGGCGGCAGTGGTCGTCTTCTGTACCACCTACGCCCTGATACTTCCCGCCATAACCATGGAGGCCGAGACCTTCTGCGGCGTGGAAGAGCACGTCCACAGTGACGATTGCTATACCGTTGAGTTAATTCCCCAGAAGGTCACATTCACCTGCGAAGGGCTTATCTGCGGCCACGTTCACTCTGAGCTCTGCCGGAATGGGGATGGGGAGCTTATCTGCCCCCTTCCCGAGCGCGTGCCCCACGCCCACGGAGATGAGTGTTTTACCGAAAACACCGTTCTCACCTGCTCTCTTGCAGAGACCTTCCACGTTCACACCGAGACCTGTTATGCTCTTGTTGAAAGCCTCGTCTGCGCTGAGGAGCACGAACACCTGCCGGAATGCTACGTTTCCGAAAGCCAGCTTGTCTGCGCCCTTGCCGAAGACCCCGAGGGGCATCTCCACGGAGAAGAGTGCTTTGTAACGGAGCGGTTCCTCTCCTGCGGCGTTGACGAATTTGCCCTCCACGCCCACGGGGAGACCTGTGTTGATGAAAACGGGGCGCTTATATGCGGCCTTGAAGAGACGGTCGACCACGTTCACACCCAGGAATGCCTCGTCATTGAGCCCGAGCGCCAGGAAAAAATTCTCATCTGCGAGACTCCCGAGCATTCCCACAGCCTTGCCTGCTATTCCGACCCCATGGCCGACGTTGAAACCGGCGCCGTATGGGAGGCCTCAATGGACAACGTTGAGCTTTCGGGCAACTGGGAGACCGACGTCCGCGCCATTGCCATGAGCCAGCTTGGCTATACCGAAAGCGAAAAGAACTACGTCGTCTGTGAGGACGGCGAGACCACCCGGGGCTACACACGCTACGGCGCGTGGTACGGCGATCACTACGGCGATTGGTGCGCCATGTTCGTCTCCTTCTGCTACGACTACGCCGGAGTTGTGGACTTCCCCCTTGAGGCAAGCTGCCCCAGATGGGTGGAAAAGCTCGCTCAGGTCGGGCTTTACGTTCCTGCCGCCTCCCACAGCCCTGAGACGGGGGACGTTATCTTCTTCGACTGGGACGGAGACGGGCTTGCAAACCACGTGGGTCTTGTCGCTGAGGTCACCGACGCCACGGACACCGAGCCCGCACGGGTGAAGACCGTTGAGGGCAACAGCGCAGACCGGGTCGCCTGCAACACCTACGACCTTTCCGACGGTTCGATTCTTGGCTACGGCGAGCTTGAACAGCCGGACTTCATATCAATGTTCTCATCCATCAATGAGGGCGGAGAAAAGCTTTACCACCATCCGGAGTACCTTGAATACCGGTACAGCTCCCACAGGGTCAACGATTACATGACCCTCTGCTACGTGCTCATTCCCTACGACCAGCGGGATACTTGGGAGCCCGGTATAAAGGACTGGACAGCCACCACCAACACAAACTACGTCGTCGCCTACTGCGCAGACAGAGATACGGATATAAACACCTCCGGCGAGGTCTATACAGCCATTCGCATTCAGGATTCCGACTACAAGGCCGCCGGTGAGACCCTTTCGGGCATTATCGGCCACGCTTACCCCTTTATCTCCGCAAAGGATATGGCAGAGGAGCTTGCCCGGGCCTATTCCGCAGGTGAGATCGCCATTGACCTTTCCTGCTGCACCGAGTCTGAGTTCATCGCCGCGGCGCAGTGGGCCGTGTGGGATGCAACGGGGCTCAGCGGCGTTCAGGACACCGCAAGCGGGTCAACCTTCCCGGAATACAACGCCGACGCTCTTGCTCCGCTGGACAACGTGGGTCACACCGAGGCCGAGCTTATCCAGAGCCACGTCAAGGCTATCCGGGACTGGCTTATGACCAGGACCGCACCCATGGATATTTCCGTGGCAGACCGCTATTCCGAGATCACTTCAAACGGGGACGGTACCTTCGACGTGTTCGTCCGGGTTGATCTTGACCGTCCCATTGCCCCCAAAGAAGAGCTCAGCGCCGTGTTTACCGCCGGGGACAGGATCGTTCCCGTAACGGTTGGGGCTGAGGGGACTCAGAGCTTTGAATTTACCGTTACCGGCCTTTCCGAGGCCGAGGTGCTGGACGCCGGAGTTGACATTGACGTCAGCTTCACCCATATGCAGGTCTACGTTTACGACAGCGAAAGCTATCAGGACATGATCAGCGGCCAGTGGGGCACCGACGGCTACACCATCGGCTTCGATATAAACGCCGAGACTGCCTCCGTGGCCGTGAAAAAGCACTGGACGGATGAAGTCCCCGGTGCGGAAGGTGTTTCCGTTCAGCTCTTTGCGGACGGAATCGCCCACGGGGATGCGGTTATACTAAGCGAAGCCAATTCCTGGGAGCACACCTGGGAAGGCCTTATAAAATATTCCTCTCCCGGAGTTGAGACCGTGTACACGGTCTCAGAGGTTCCCGTTGAGGGGTATTATTCCGAGATCGAGCTTACAACGGGCAAGACCCTTGATATCAGCCTGACCGCGGCCACGGGCTTTGAAGAGGGTGGGGTCTACACCCTGGCGTATTCCGGCGACGGGGGAGAAAAGCTTCTCTGCGACGTTTCCGCACTTGGTGCGGAGGGTCTGGACTGGATAAGCGCCGCCGCTCCGGAGGAGCTTCCGGACTACGCAAGGTGGGTCGCCTCTTCCGTAACTGACAACGGCGTTCGCGCTGTGCTCCAAAACGCGGCGACGGGCAATTACCTGACCTTCGACGGAGGGTATATCGTTCTCTCCTCCTCTCCCGGCGAGCTGTTCTTTAACCAGAACAGATTCTACGGCGCGGATGAGACCTATTACAACCACTACCTTGTCTACCTCGACGGCGGCAGGGGCTATACCGTTGAAAACTGGGACGACGGACTTTCCGTTGACCTGGCAAGATATTCTGAGGTTGAGCTTGAGCCGGCAGATATCACCTTCCTTATCACCAACACCCGCTCTACAGAGACCACCTCGGTGAGCGTTGACAAGGTCTGGGAAGGCAGACCGGACGGGAAGTATCCCGAAAGCGTTGAGGTCAGCCTTATTCAGAACGGCGAGCCCTACGGCGTGCCGGTGGTGCTCTCCGAAGAAAACGGATGGCACTTCCTTTGGGAGGAGCTTCCCCTTCGGGTTGGCGGGGAGACCTTTGAGTATTCCGTGAGAGAAACTAAAGTTAAGGACTATTCTGCCGATCTCTCCGTTTCAACGGACGAAAACGGAACCACCTGCTTCACACTTAAGAACACCTGGACTCCCGAATACGGAGTTCTGGAGCTTACCAAGCGTGATTTCGCAGATCCGGAGACTCTGCTTTCCGGAGCGGGCTTTGAGCTCTACCTCAAGGTGGATGCCGGAACGGAAAACGCCGTTTACGTGCCCGGAACCGTGGACGGATACGGAATTCTCTGGGCGGAGTTCACAACGGACGAAAACGGAAGCTTCACCGTTGAAAACCTTCCCGTTTGCGAAAGCTTCTACCTTATCGAGACCGTCGCCCCCGAGGGCTACAACATGATCTTCGAGGTCATGGAATTTGCCCTTGAAAAGGACGAAAACGGCCGGAAATACCTCTCCGTTCTCTCCGGCGCGACCTGGCTCATCGCCCCGGGACAGGGGGAAAACGGTGAGCAGGAGCTTATGGTTCTGAACGACAAGATCTACGTTCTTCCCGCCACCGGCGGCAGGGGCGGAATGCTGTTCACAGTAGCCGGTGCGGTGCTTATGACCGCGGCCGCAGGCACAATGTTGTTTATCGGTATCCGCAGAAGGTGCCGAAGTAATAAAGCTTGAAGGAGATTAAACAAATGCGATCCATGAAGAAACTTTTGTGCATTGCCCTGGCACTTTGCATGGTGCTGGGCCTTGCCGTGAGTGTTTCTGCGGAAGAGACCGGGTATACCATTACCGTCAATTCCGACGACGCTCATTCCTACGAGGTCTACCAGATCTTCACCGGCGACCTTCACGAGGGCGTTCTGTCCAACGTGAAGTGGGGCGCCAACGGCACCGGCGAGACCGGCACCGAGGTCGACAAGGCCGTTCTCGATGCCCTTGAAGCCCTTGAGGGCAAGACCGACAAGGAAAAGCTTGCGGTTATCGAGGGCTACGTGAACCTTGAAAGCGAAGCTTTCGGCACTGTCGGCGCAGAGACCCCCATCAACGTTTCCGCCGGCTACTACCTGCTTAAGGACATCGGCGAAGCCGCTCCCGGCGAGGGACTCAGCCTTTACATCGTAGAGGTCGTTGACGACGTCACCGTCACCCCCAAGAGATCCGAGGTCACCGTTGAAAAGAAGGTCAAGGACATAAACGACTCCACCGAGACCACCTTCGGCGACTGGCAGGACACCGCAGACCACGACATTGAGGATGAGGTCCCCTTTAAGGTCACGGGCACCGTTGCCGAAGACTACGACGCGTACGACGAGTATTTCTACGCTTTCCACGACGTTCAGTGCGAGGGTCTTACCTTTAAGCCCGAGACTCTGAAGGTCTACGTTGACGGAGCAGAGATCACCGAGGGCTATGCCATCGTCCAGGGCGCCGAGGACGGCTGCACCTTTGAGATCGTCTTTGCCGACCTCAAGAAGATCGAAGCTGTCAAGGCAGGCTCCGTTATCACCTGCGAGTATATCTCCGTTCTCAACGAGGATGCCGTTCTGGGCTCCACCGGTAACCCCAACGAGGTCCACATTGAGTTCTCCAACAACCCCAACGGCGAGGGAACCAACAAAACCGAAAAGGATATCGTTATCGTCTTCACCTTCATGGTGGACGTTGACAAGCTGGACAACAAGAACGAAGAGCTTCCCGGCGCCGGCTTTACCCTTTACAAGCTCGATGCCGAGACCAACGAGTACGTTGCCGTTGGCGAAGAGGTCTATGGCGAGGCCATGACCAACTTCCAGTGGAAGGGCGTTGACGACGGTATGTATAAGCTGGAGGAGACCACCACTCCCGCAGGCTACAACACCGTTGATCCCATCTTCTTCCAGGTCACCGCAGACCACGATATCGTCATTGCCGACGACGCTCCCCTGAACAGCCTTGAGGGCGGCGAGCTGTTCACCGGCGACGTTTCCACCGGCGCCGTCTCCACCGACGTTGTGAACATTCCCGGCTCTGAGCTTCCCGAGACCGGCGGCATCGGCACTTACATATTCTACGCCGTGGGCGGCCTTATGGTCGTTGGCGCCATCGTCTTCCTTGTTGTAAGAAAGCGTATGGGCTCCCGTCAGTAAAGCTTAGCTAATCACACTTTCCGGGGCGGAGCATTTTCCGCTCCGCCCCGGAGATACGTTTTTCCGTTTTCCTCTCTCAGCCACAAGGAGAACCCTGTCAATGGTAAAAAGACGTCTGACCACTCTTATGTTAATACTTGTCTTTCTTGCAGGGCTGTCCTTGTTGCTGTACCCCACGGTTAGCGACTATTGGAACAAGCTTCACCAGTCCCGCGCTATTGCCTCTTACGCCGAAAGCGTTGCCGGAATAGATTCAAAGCTCTATGACAGCATGCTGGAAAAGGCCAGAGAATACAATTCCGCCCTTTCCCGGCGGAGAAACAGCTTTTTGCTCAACAGCTCCCAAAAGGCGGAGTACGATTCTCTTCTCGACATGACGGGCACCGGCGTTATGGGCTACATCGAAATTCCCGCCATCAACTGTGTGCTTCCCATTTACCACGGCACCAACGAAAGCGTTCTTCAGGTTGCCGTGGGTCATCTGGAGTGGAGCAGTCTTCCCGTTGGGGGCGAGAACACCCACTGCGTGGTTTCCGGCCACAGGGGTCTGCCCAGCGCAAAGCTGTTCACCGACCTTGACGAGCTTTGCGAAGATGACGTGTTTATTATTCGCGTGCTGGACGAAACTTTGACCTATCAGGTGGACAGAATACTGATAGTCGACCCTTCCGACACAAAGGATCTTCTCATTGAGGCGGGAAGCGACTATTGCACTCTTGTAACCTGCACACCCTACGGCATAAACTCCCACAGGCTTCTTGTCCGGGGACACAGAGTTGAAAACTCCGCCGAAGCCCTTGCCGTTAAGATAACCTCGGACGCTGTCCAGATAGACCCGAAGATCGTCGCACCTGTCGTTGCTCTGCCCATTTTGATCGGGCTTGGCATTTTCGTTATGTTCGGTGGGGGCAAGAAGGACGATCAGGATGATTTTCAGTAAAAAAAGGAGGAGTCTGCAATGAAAAGAAAGCTTGCCGCAGGGCTTGTTCTTTTGCTTGTGTTTGCCCTTGGCTTTGGGGCGTTTGCCGCTGAGAACGCCACACTTACGGTTCATTTTCACCACGAAGAGCTGAATATTCCGGGCTGTGAGTTTTCCGTTTACCGTGTGGCAGATTTCTCTGAAAAGGGCGAATTCACCTACACCGCCGAATATTCCTCCCTTAAGACCGACATCTCCCACGCCGCTCAGGAGGATTGGAAGGCTCTGGAAGCTGAGCTTTCGGCATATATTTCCGCAAACACACCCGCGCCCCTTTCTGTCCTGCTCACAGGAGAGGACGGAAAGTGCACCTGGTCCGGCCTTGAACGGGGACTTTACTATATCGTTGGCAAGCCCGTTTTGGTGGACGGATGGGTATATGCACCCATGCCCATTCTGATCGCTCTTCCCAACCGCTCGTCTGCGGAGGGAGAATGGGAATATCAGGTGGATGTTTCTCCGAAATACAGCCGCGAGACGGAAAAGACCGACCTTCGGGTGAAAAAGGTCTGGGCAGATTCTGCCGCTGAGGACAAACGCCCCGTGTCCGTCACTGTGGACCTTCTCAGGGACGGCGAGGTTTTTGACACCGTGGTTCTTGAGAGCAAAAACAACTGGGAGCATATCTGGACGGGGCTTGAGGCAAAGTACACCTGGACGGTGGAGGAAAAAGCCGTTTCCGGCTACAGCGCTCAGGTGAGACGTGAGGGCAACACCTTCTTCGTCACCAACACTCCGACTCAGCCGCCGCCTCCGCCGCCTGAGCTTCCCCCCACGGGTCAGCTTTGGTGGCCGGTGCCCCTGCTTGCCATAGTCGGTCTTGGGCTGATAATTGCGGGGCTTGCCTGCCGCAGAAAAGAAAAATGAAAAGAACAGTTTTGATATCCTTGGGTGTGGCCGTCCTTGTGGCGGCCATATGCCTTGCCGGTTACAATATTTGGGACGGGCACCGGGCAGAGACCTATTCCCAAAACGCTGCAGAGAGCCTTTTTTCCGTCCTGGAAGCACGGAAAGAGCCTGAGCTTACGGTTCCCGCAACCTCGGCGGAGCCAGATGGCTCTTCGGACAGTACTTCGGAGCCTCCGCCCGCGGTAAACGAGCCTCCGGTGTTCACCGAAGCCCTTCCGGACTATATCATCGAGCCGGAGGTGGAAATGCCCGTGGTTGAGGTGGACGGTATTTCCTACTGCGCTTTGGTGGAGATACCCTCCGTTGGCATCTGCCTTCCCGTGTCCGCCGATTGGAGCATGGAGACCCTGCGCTTCACACCGTGCCGCTATTCCGGCAGTGCCTATACCGGCAATCTCGTTATCGCCGCCCACAACTATATCGGCCATTTTTCAACCCTTGGAAACGTGGGCATAGGGGATCCGGTCACCTTTACGGACATGGACGGAAACGTCTTCCGCTACAGGGTATCGGCACTTGAGGTTCTCCCTCCCACCGCCGTTGAAGAAGTAACGGACGGAGAATGGGCGCTGACACTTTTCACCTGTACCGTTGGTGGTCAGAACCGCGTTGTTGTCCGGTGCGACCCGGCAAGATAAAATAAATAACAAAAGATCTCCCGGACAGACTGCCCGGGAGATCTTTCGTTTTCAGCAGAACGGGGCAAGCATTGCGGAAAACTCCGCTTTAATTCTTGCTCTGTCTTCTTTTGTGTAGTAATAGTGCCGGGAGCCGGGAAGCCAGACGGTCTTCACGGTGCCGGTGCGGCGCAAAAGGGGATAGGTCAGAGGAGAGACCAGCTCGTCCCTTCCGGAGACGAAGGCAACCCCCGGAACTCTCAGCAGAGGAAGCCTCTGCCGGGTCTGGGCGGCTTTTTTAAACAGCTCGCCGTAACGGGGAAGCCAGGCAAGGTATTTCCACAGCCTTTTGTCCGGCTGGATGCTGTAAGAAGCCTTTGAGGCGGAAATAACGGGATTTGGGCTGGTTACGTCCCAAAGCACCCCAACGGAGTTCAGCACGGCGTCCAGCTTTGGCCGTGGAGTGAGGGGCACGTTCATAAGGAAAAGCCCCTTTACCCTTTCCGGGTTTGCAAGGGCGGCGTCTACGGCAAAAAGCGTGCCCATGGAGTGCCCGGCGATGATAAGGTTTTCGTACTCGCCGCAGAGCCTGTTTGCAAGCTTTGCAACGTAAAGCTCCCAATCCCTCATTGAAGAACGGGCAAAATCCTCGGCAGTGCCCCCGTGACCGGGGAGGAGGATGTTGTATACCGTGACGTTTCCGGGAATAAGGGGTATCAGCCCGGTGAAATGCCGGGGTGAACCGATTATACCGTGAATGCAGAGCACCGCCGTTTTAGCCCCGGGGACCCGGCGGATATACTCCCTGTGGCCGGGGGAGTTCATTTCACAAGGAAGGCCTTTGCGCCGTGGGAGGGAAGCTCAATGCAGAGCTTTCCGTCGGTCACGAAGCTTTTGCCGCTCCAAAGGTCAAGGCAATTGCCCTCTCCGCAGAATTCGCCGTCTGCAAGGTCGAGGGTGATACTGCTGTTTTCCTCGCCAAGGTTGAATATGGCGAAATACTGTCCGCCCTTAGCACAGACGGCGGTCCAGAGTACGTGCTCAACGCCGTTTATCTCCCTGCGCCAGACCTGATGGGCGTGGCGGGCGTCGGTGTGGAGGTCGATGATGTTTTGGTTGGTGAGCAGTCCCATGGTGAAATCGTCAAAGCCGTTCATTTCGCCGCCGATAAGGAGGGGAGAGCGGAAGATGCACCAGAGGGTCATCATTGTGATAAGTTCGTCCTGGGTGAAATTCGTCCAACGGCCGCGGCCGTCGGGGTCTTCCAGCACGTCAATGGGCCCGATGGGCAGCATATCCGCGTCCGGCCAGTGACCGGCGCCGGTGTGGATGGACCATTTTTCACAGCGCTCGAACATGGCGTAGAGCAGGGGCCACTGATCCCAGAAGTCGTCGGTGATGCGCCACATATCGCATATCTGCTTGTAGGTCTCGGCCTCGTCCAGAACGGCAGGTCCGGGAGACAGGCTGAAGACCATGTCCCGTCCGCAGGAGTGGATGGCCTCGCTCACCATAAGAAGCTCGTCCTTTTCGTGGGGGAGCTCACGGCAGATATCGTCGATCTTGATGTAGTCCACACCCCAGGAGGCGTAGAGCTCGAAAATGCTGTCGTAATATTCTCTTGCGCCCTCGGCTTTGGGGTCGATGCCGTACATATCGGGGTTCCACTGGCAGATGCTGTTGAACCGGGCGACGTCACGGGCGGTCTTGTTTGTGCCCTTTATCTTAAGGTTCTGGGCAACGGCGTTACGGGGAATTCCGCGCATGATGTGAATGCCGAATTTCAACCCAAGAGAGTGAATGTAGTCTGCCAGAGGCCCAAAGCCCTTGCCGTTGGCGGCAGAGGGGAATTTGTTCTCCGCAGGGATGAGCCGGGAATATTCGTCCATGCAGAAATATCCGAAGGGCTCGTAGGAGCGGGAAGCGCCGTTGGGGGCGGACCACTGGATGTCCACGCAGATGTATTCCCAGCCAAAGGGCTTGAGGTATTTGGCCATAAAGTCGGCACTCTTTTTTACGATCTCTTCATTGGCGGCTGCACCGTAGCAGTCCCAGCTGTTCCAGCCCATTGGGGCGGTTTTTACGTTCACGTTTGTTTCCTCCGTAGTATATATTTTTTGTTTTCAGATCCATTTGAGCTCAAGCTCGTATATATAGCTTCCCTTGGGAATGCGGTATTCCGGGTGGATGACCTTGTCCCAGCCGGTGTCGCCTCCAAGTCCGGCAGAGAACCCGTCCAGCACCAGGTTTGTGCCAAGGGAGGGGCCAAGCTCGTCGGCATAGTTTGCCGCGGTGTACTGTTGGATGCTCCAGGGCAGAGCGGAGAAGTGGAAGCCCGAGCCCCTCACCTCAAGGCCGTGACCCTGGCCGTTTGTTACACGGAGCCAGCGAGTGTCCTCGTGGCCGCCGCACTCGCAGGGGCGAACGAAGTTTACGTGCTGGGCAGAGACTTTGCTTTTGTAAATGCCAAAGGGTGCGCTCTCTTTTCTGTCGGAATAGTTCTCGTGAGGTCCCCGGCCGTACCATTCAAGGTTTGAAAACTCTCCGGGGAGAGTTTTCAAACCTTGAATGGTAC
>SVLY01000003.1 GCA_015067715.1 Oscillospiraceae bacterium
TCAGCTTCCCGCTCCCCTCTTCCGCTGGAAAAGCCCGGACGGAAGCGAGATCTCCGCCTTCCGGGCAGATAACGCCTACGCCAAAAACTGGCAGGACTCTGCCGCCGCCGTCCCCGACGGGGAGGATTCCCTCATCGTTTACGGCGTTACCGACCACGGCGGCGCTCCCACCAAAAAGGCCATCGCAGAGATCCGCACCTCCCCGGAGGCGGAATTTTCCACCGTCAGCCGTTTTTTTGACGACCACGCCCCAAAACAAGTCTTCGACGGCGAGCTGATCACCGGAGATTTCGGCCCCTACGCAAACTACAGCGCCATAAAAAAGCTCAACCGAACCGCGGAATACGCCCTTCAAAACGCCGAAAAGGCGACCCTGCTTGCCGGGCACGACCGTCGGAAGGCCTTAAGCGATGCCTGGAAAACCGTGCTTTTTAACCAGTTCCACGATATTTTGGGCGGCGCCTCCATAAAAGACGCCTACACCGACGCCGAAAACCAGCTCGGCGGCGCAATTGCAAAGGCAAACGAGGCAATGCACTTCGCCCTCCAGTCTCTTACCCGCCGGATAAAAATGCCCGGTAAAAACCCGGACAATGCCTGGAACCTCGTGGTGTGGAACCTCAACGGCGCACCCTTTGAGGGCTTTGTGGAGGCCGAGGTCCAGTGGGCCCATGAGTTTGACTGGTACAGCGGCGGCCTTTGCCTTGAAGACGGAGAGGGCAACTCCGTGCCCTGTCAGATAATCCGGGAAAAGTCTGTGATCCCCGGCTTCCGCTCGCGGTTCATCTTCCCCGCAAAGCTCCCGTCCATGGGCTACCGGGCATTTAAGGTGGTTCAAAAGGGCAAGCCCCGAAGCATTCCCGCCGATTTCCCCTTCTCCATCGACACCGGGCGGCTCCGGGTGGAGTTTTCCCCAAAGACCGGGTGCATATCCTCCGTAATGGACACGTTCTCCGGCAGGACCCTTTCCGGGGACGTGCTCGTCCCCCGGGTCTACGCCGACGAAGGCGATACCTGGTGCTTCAACACCCAAGGCTACGGGGACGTTCCGGAAAGCTTCCGGTTCGAAGGCTTCAAGGTCATCGAATGGGGCGAGCTGTTTTGGGAGCTGAAGGCCTCCTACCGCTACGGGGATTCAAAGCTTGATATATATTACCGGTTCTACGCCGGTCTTCCGGAGCTTGACCTGCGCTACCGGGTGAATTGGGAGGAAAAGCACCGGGTGCTCAAGCTTGAGCTCCCCCTCTCCTCCCCCTGCCACAGTGTCGCCGTTCCCCTGGGAGAGGTCTGCCGGGGCGAAAGCAGGGCAGATCTTCCCCTTGGCCCGTGGATAAGGGCCGAGGGAGTCACACTTGCCGCCGACGGGATCTTTGCCTATTCCGTCACAGAAAACAGGCTCGGTCTCACCCTGCTCCGAAGCCCCATTTACGGCGACCTTCGCATCTGCGAGATCAACATGGACGAGGACTACGACGTGATCGACCGGGGCATAGTCGAAGGTAAGCTCAGACTCTCCTTCGGCGACGAAAAATGGGAGGTCGCAGACCGGCTCTGCAATCCCCCCGTTGTGGTGGTGGAGTCCAACCACCCCGGCGACCTGCCCTCTGAGATGAGCTTTTGCCGCACAGAGACTCACGGCGCCGCCGTCACGGCGCTGAAGCTCCCCGAGGACGGCTCCGGAGCAATTCTCCGCCTGTCTGAGCAAACGGGCGCTCACCGCTCCGCAACGGTCGTCCTTGGGGACAGAAAGCTCTCCTGTGACCTTGACCCCTGGGAGACAAAGACCCTTCGGATCGACGGCAACGGCGTTACCGAAACGGATATGCTTGAAAGATAATAAATCCCGCACCGGGAGCATTTACCTGAGCCCGGTGCGGGTTTTTACGTTTTTTGATCAGTCTTCTTTTTTATACACCCTCACCCAGTCTGCGATCAGCTCGCCTGAGGGAGCATCGGGGCCGGGATCCTTTTCGGGTGCACAGAGGGAGAATATCAGCTCGTCCTCTTCAACGTTAACGCCGTCTGCCCAGGTCGAAACGCCAACACAAACGTCGTCTATAAAAATGCGGTAGGCCTCTTCGGTCCATTCAAGCCCGAAAACGTGGTAGGCGGAATAGCAGTCGGGAAGCCGTTTGAAGGCGACGCACTGGCTGCGGATGCCGTTGGACTCGCTTCCGTCGTGGTAGCCTGCACAGTGGATGTTGGACATCGCCGCAGGATAGCCCTCCGGGGTGCGGAAAGCCTCGACGATGTCTATCTCGGCGCCGTGGATACCGCCGCAGGATGCGGCAGTGTAGGGATGCTTTGCCTGAAGCCAGAATGCGCTCCAGAAGCCGTTGTCGCCGGGATCGTTGCAAAGCATTTTTGCCTCGAAATAGCCCCGGCAGAACCACTCTTTAAGGGATATCTGGCCGGTGTACCAGCCTTCTCCCTCGGCTCCGGCACTAAGGTACTCGCATTTGATAATCAAATTGCCGTTTTCAACGCGCACCTGAGAGGGGTGACAGTTGGCAATGCGCTGTTTGCCCGTGCCGCGGTATCTCCACACCTCGGTATTGAGCTCAGTGCCGTTGAAATCGTCTTCAAAGATAAGCCTGTAGCCTTTGAGATTCATCTTCAGTCCTCCTTCTGATACACTCTGACGTAGTCTACCACAAATTCGCCGTGAAGACCGTTGTCTTCGGGAAGCTCTCCCGGAAGCTCAAGAGAAACGATAAGCTCCTCTGCCACGGTGGAAACACCCTCCGCCCAGGCGGAAACGCCGACGCATTTTCCGTCGATGTAAAAACGGTAGACCTCGTCGGTCCATTCAAGTCCGTAGGTGTGGTAGGCAGTGTAGCAATCCTCCAGCTTTTTAAAGGCAACGCACTGACTGCGGAGCCCCTGGGACTCGCTTCCGTCGTGGTAACCCGCGCAGTGGATGTTGGACTGGGCTCCGGGATAGCCCTCCGGGGTGCGGAAGGCCTCGAGAATATCTATCTCGGCGCCGTTAACACCGCCGCAGGATGCGGCAACGTAGGGGTTGCCCGCCTGCACCCAGAAAGCGCTCCAGAATTTGCTCTCCAAGGGATCGTTGCAAATGCATTTTATCTCGAAATATCCCTTGAGAAATTCCTTTTTGGCACGGATCATGCCGGCATACCAGCCCTTTCCGTACTTGCCGTCACGGTAGTCGTACCGGATAATGAGATTGCCGTTTTCCACACGCACGGCATCTTCGGAGTTGAAGCCGCACCTGCGGGGTCCCTGGGCTCTGTGGCTCCATTTTTCAAGGTCCAGGCAGGGTCCGTTGAAATCGTCTTCGAATACAAGCTTGTAGCCTTTGAGATCCATGATTCATCACCTCAGCTCAAGTATAGCAAGCAAAAGGGAGCCTGTCAATCTTTTTTTTGCAAATCCCGCGCCGGAAAAATATTCGTCCGGATAAATTTTGTGCGGCTCAGAATTTTTTCACGGGCAAAAGCATTCTCGTCTGCTTTTTGTATTCGGCAAAACCCGGTTTTCGGGACTGACGGCGGTCGGCCATGGGAATGCTCACGGCAAAAAACAGCACCGTGTTTGCCACAGCCCCGGCAGCGAGATACCACACCCCCGGCTCTGCCCAGACAACGCTCAGCGCAACGCCCCACCACATCAGTATCTCCCCTAAATAGTTCGGGTGCCTTGAATGCTTCCAAAGCCCCACCCGGATAAAGCCACCGGTCTTCTTTTTGCGGAAGGAGTGCATCTGAACGTCCGCAACGCCCTGAATGCACGCTCCGCACATTGAAAGGCAGATAAACAGAGCACCTCCCCAGGTCAGCTCCGTGCCGTTTATCAGAGCGTAGACCGCCGGAAGAACACAGCCCCAGACGACGAGAGTGGGCACGGTGTGGATACCGACGAAATTTATTACCGGGTAGACGGCCCCGGTCTTTTCCTTCAGCATGGTATAGCGCCAGTCCTGATGTGTAAGATCCCCAAAGGTATAGCCCCAGTTAGCGGTAAGGCGGATACCCCAGAAAAACACGGCAACGATCAGCGCCACCCCAAGGGCGTTTAGCTCTCGGCCGAAGGCAAAGGCCGCCAGTATTACCGGGGGCTGAACGCTCCAATAGGGGTCGTATACCGAGGCGTTATTGAAGATGAGGCTGAACACAAAGGTGAACGCCGTGGCCGCCAGGTCGGCAACCAGCAGCGCCAGCCACCAGGGAAGCTCAAGGGCCCGGTAAACCGCTACACCCAATACCCCGGCGGCAACGTAGACAAGTCCCACCGCGATAAAGCTTGCCCCGGGGCTCTGTTTTATTTTGTTTATCATTTTCTTTTTTCTCCCACCCGAAAATACGTTTTGAACATATTATATCACACATCGACAGGCAGGAAAAGCACAAATTTGCCTCTTCTCCGTTGACAGGAAAGGGATAATATAGTATTATATTTTCATAAGCCCCCCAAAACAAGGAGTGAGTGAGGAAAGATGAAAGTTATAAGCCACGGAATTATCGCCAAAGCCCCCGACCGGTTTTACGGATGGCCGGCAAACTGCGGGATGTGGAGCTGGCCGGGAGAATCCCCCTCCCGCCCGGAGATACTCGTGAGCTTTATCGAAGGCGCCCACCTTGCAGACCACGGAGAGCATCACGCCATAGACACCGAACAGCCCAGCCGCACGGTCTTCGCCCGAAGCCTCGACGGCGGCGAAAGCTGGAGCATTGAGCGCACCGCCCTTTCCTGGCCGGACGTTGGCGCTCTTGAGGCGCTGGCTCCGGACGAAGAGGCAGACAACGCCTTTATTCCCACGCTCACACAACCCATAGATTTCACCTCCCCGGATTTTGCCCTTATGTTCCAGAACATGGGCACCCACTACCCCTCCCGCTCCTGGTTCTATTACACCCTTGACCGGGGTCACAGCTGGAACGGACCTTACCGCGTGCCCATGATGGCCCGGGCAATGTCCATGCGCACGGACTACACCGTGCTGGACAAAAACACCCTTTACCTTGGCATGACCGCCTCCAGAGAGGACGGGTACGAGGGCGTTACCTTTGCCGGAAAGCTTTGCGACGGCGGTCTTCGCTGGGAGCGCCTTGGGGATATCGGCGCGGAGCCGGACGACGGTTTTCGCATAATGCCTGCCACCTGTATTCTTCCCGACGGAAGCTATATCTCCGCCACCAGATTTTATCTCGACAGCGGATATAGGAGCATCGAGATATACAAAAGCGCCGACCGGGGACAAAGCTGGGAAATGATATCGCAGGTCGGCTCATCCCACGACCCCAAGGCCGGAAATCCCCCGGCGATGTGCCTGCTCTCCGACGGAAGGCTTTTGCTGGTTTACGGCAAGCGGGACGTTCCCCAGGGCATCATCGCCCATACCTCTGCCGACGGGGGAAAGACCTGGAGCGAGGGCTTCGTTCTCCGCCACGATGCCCAAAGCGGAGACCTGGGCTACCCCAGAATGATCATCCGCCCCGACGGTATCGCCGTCGCCGCCTATTATTACACCCACGGCGAGCAGGATCTGCGGTTTATAGGCTGTACCCTGTTCGACCCCGAAAAACAGGAAAAGTGAGGAGAAAAAGACCGTGAAATACCTTCCCTACGTAAATGTGAAAATGGGCACGAAGTCCCATCCCCGCCGCTCTTACGGCAACACCCTGCCGCTCACCCAGCTCCCCTTCGCCATGGCAGGCTTTGCCATCCAGACCGACGGCCGCTCACAGTGGTTTTACCACCCCGACCACGAATTTGCCGAGGGCGTGCGCCTTACCCACCAGCCCAGCCCGTGGATAAACGACTACGGCACCTTCCTTATGACTCCCCAGAACGACGTTGTTGCAAACACCGGCGGCGGAGCCTGGTCCGGCTACAGAATTCAGGACTCCGTTCAGATGCCCCACTACCTCCGGCTGAAATTTCTGCGGTCAAACTGCGTTTTCGAGCTTGTGCCAACCACCCGGGGCGGCGCCGTGCGTCTGACCTTTTGCGACGGCAGACCCTCCTGTCTGTCCTTTTTGCCCGTGAAGGGAAACTACACCTACCGCTTCGACGAGGCCTCCTCCACCCTTTTCGGCCAGACCGACGGCCACTCCAACGACAGGGCAAAGGACTTTAAAATGTACTTCGCCGTAAAATTCCTCTCCGGCGTTGCGGACCCATCCCGCATTACTACGGGAGAAAACTGCATTCACGTCGGCCTTAAGGAAAAGACCGCCGAGGCACGCATCGGCATATCCTATATCAGCCACGACCTTGCCCTTGCCGCCCTTGAGCGGGAGTGCGGAGACGCCGGCTTTGAAGAGCTTAAGATCGCCGCCGAGGAAAACTGGGAGGAAAAGCTCTCCCGGATCGAGATCGAGGCCGACGATGACATGATGCGCACCTTCTATTCCTGCCTCTACCGCCCCTTCCTCTTCCCCCACATGGCCTACGAGCTGAACGAAAAGGGCGAGCCCATCCACTATTCCCCCTTCGACGGCAAGACCCACCCCGGCGTGCGCTACACCGACAACGGCTTTTGGGACACCTACCGCACGGTCTATCCCCTTTACACCCTCATCGCCAGAGAAGAGTTTGCCGAGATCCTCGAGGGCTTCGTTGCGGACTACACCGAGGGCGGCTGGCTGCCCCGGTGGCCCTCCATCGGTGAGGTGGGCTGTATGCCCAGCACTCTGATCGACGCCGTTATCGCCGAGGCCGCCGTCAACGGCATCGGCAGCCGCGAGGTTCTGGAAAAGGCCCTTGAGGGCATGCTGAACCACGCAAACAATCCCGCTCCCGAGGATCGCTTCGGCCGCACCGGCGTTGAGTTTTACGTTGAAAAGGGCTACGTGCCACGGGAATACCGGGAATCCGTCAACCTCACCCAGGATGCCGCCTACGGCGACTGGTGCATTGCGGTCGTTGCGGAAAAGCTTGGCAGAACGGACCTTGTGGACGAATACATGGCCCGCTCCAAAAACTACAAAAACGTCTTCGACCCCGTCAGCGGCTTTATGCGCGGAAAGGACAGACAGGGCAATATGGCAGAATTCTTCGACCCCACCTCCTGGGGCGGAGAATACACCGAGGGCTCTGCATGGCAAAACTCCTTTGCCGTGCCCCACGACCTCGAGGGGCTCGCCCAGCTTCACGGCGGCAAGGAGGCGCTCTTTGCCAAGCTGGATGAGTTCTTCACCGCTACCCCTGCCTACCGGGTCTTTGGCTACAACTGCGAGATCCACGAGATGACCGAAATGGCCCTCATCGACTTCGGCCAGATGGCCATCTCAAATCAGCCCTCCTTCCACATCCCCTTTATCTACGCCGCGCTGGGCTGTCAGGAAAAGACGGACTACTGGGTGGAGCGCCTTGCCCGGGAGACCTTCTCCGCCGCAGACAACGGCTATCCCGGAGACGAGGACAACGGCACCACCTCCGCATGGTATATCTTCGCCGTGCTGGGCTTTTACCGCCTCTGTCCCGGCAAGACCGAATGGATAAAATGCCGCCGCCTGGCCCGCAAGGCAAAGATCCTGGGCAAAGAGATCTGAAGACAATAAAAAAACAAGGGCACACTCAGCGTGTTATCCTTAACGGATAACACGAGTCAAATCCGTCTTCGACGGGTGAAATCCACCTCTGGTGGATGAAATCGCTTTCGCGATGAAATCCTGCTTCGCAGGGTTGTATTCAGACGGATTTGATTTCATCCAAGGACTTGTCCTTGGATTTCATCTGAACGAAGTGAAGATTTCATCGTTGCCGCGCAACGATTTCATTAAACCAACAGAAAAAGAGATAACATTTCGGATTGACCCGATTTGTTATCTCTTTCTGTCGTTATAAGGGTTTGGGCAACTGCCCATGTTTGCGTTTGACTGGTCAAATGCGATGCTTGCACTTTGCTCAAAGCATAAGTTCTCCGCTAAGAACGTCACCCTTCAGAGCGCAGGGTTTTGAGTGTGCCTTTGTTTATCTGCTGTAAGACCCGGTGGTGCGGCCTGTGAGCCTTTTGAAGACGGTGTAAAAATATTTCACGTCGTTAAAGCCGCACAGGGTCGCTATTTCTTCGTTACGGTAGTTTCCGCTTTCAAGAAGAAGAATGGCCTTGTTTATGCGCATACGGTTAACGTATTCCGTTGGGGTGGTGCCAAGCTCCGCCTTGAAAAGCCTGTTGAAATACGTCCGGCTCATGCCCGACCGGCGGCAGAGGGAGGCCACGGAAAAGTCCCGGCAGTACATTTCCGCCTGAAGCTGTCTTAAGGCCGATGCAAACTGCGGGCCCTTCCCCTGTTTTTCCGGGGAGCTTAAGTCTACATGGGAGAGTATCTCATAGAGCAGAGCCGTTGCCCGGTGCGCCCCGCCGGGCTCGGTGCCGGTAAACTCCCGGTACGCCCGGAGAAAAAGAGATATCATCCCCTCCGGGTCGCCGGGGGAGAAAATGCAGATATCCGGGGGCATTTTGCTGTAGGCCTCAAGGTGGAAGGTGATTATCTCTTCTCCCGGGCTCTCCTGAAAGTATGAGCTTCCCGCCGGAATATAGATCACGTCCCCCCGGGAGACCCCGTGGGTGCCGTTGCCGTAAAAAAACAAACTTTCGCCCCGAATGCGACAGCTAAGGGCAAAACAGGATTTGTTTATGGTCTTTATACGGGAATTGGTTCTTTCTATTCTCACTATGTCCAGAATTTTCAGTATATACGCCTGTTCCGTAACTGCCGCCCCCTTTGCCGCTTTCCTTTTACCCTTAGTATACCACAGCCCAAAGGGAAAATAAACAGTTTACAAAATTAAACTTTTATTATTCATTTGTGGGTTAACCCCAAAAGGGGACTCTGTTAAAATAGAACCGCAGAACAAGCTTCCGGAGGTGGAGGACCCAATGAGAATAACCGGCTTTACCCAGACTCCCTTTGTTTCCCACAGCGACGGAAACATGGTCTACCTAAGCGTTGGGGACTGGGATCACTGTAATCCCTTTACGCTCACCCTCAGGGCAGAGGGAAAAAACCTTCTCACAAAAAAGCTGTTTGCCGAAGAGTTTTCCCTTATGCTCCCCCGGTTTGATAAGGACACCCTTCTTGAAACCGAGATCACGCCTTTCGAGGACCTTCCCGTTCGCCAGAGCTTTTTGCTCAGACCCTGCCGGGAGCTGAACATCTCCCTGATCTATTCCTCCCACGAGGATCTGGGCTATTGCGCCTACGTTGACAAGCTCCACCGGGAAAGCTACGAATACCTTCTCAAGGCCATGGAGCTCTGCGAAAAGCACGGGGGCTTCAGATATATGATCGAGCACTTCTGGTGGCTGGACGCCTTCGACACCTACGCAACCGAGGATGAAAAGCTGAGGCTGAAAAAGCTCTTTGCCGAAGAAAAGATAGAGCTAAACGCCATCCACAGCGGAGTTCACACCTCCTGGAGCAATTCCGAACAGCTTGTGCGTGAGGTATATTTCAGCACCCTTAAGGCACGCGAGCTCTACGGAGCTTGCCCCAGGTGCGCCATCTACACGGACATTTCCGGCATGAGCCGAGCCTGTATCAACGCCCGGAAGAGCATGGGCATACGCTATATGGGAGCCCTGGCAAACCCCTGGCGGGCCGGTGACCCGGAGCCTTCCATCCCTCCCCTGTTCTGGTGGCAGGATGAAAGCGGAAAAAACAGGGTGCTCTTCTGGTACCAGCGGTCTTACAGACCCACGGGGCTTGGCTGGGTGTGGTGCGACACCATGCGCCAATACCCCCAGGGTGAGTTCGTTTTCGACGAAACCAAGGCCCTCCGCACGGAAAAATGGGTCACCGAACAGTTCCGTGAGCTCTACGGCTACGGCTTTACCCACTTTCCCGTCAGCTTCTACGACGACAGGGAGCTGCCCACAACCATGCTCCTCACCGTGTGCGACGAGATGAACCGCCGCTGGAAATTCCCCCGGTTCTCCCTCGACCTGCCCTCCCGGGTCATGGAGCGGATCGAAAAGGAAAACGGCCATCTGCTCCCCACCCTTTCCGGGGAAATAACTGATCAGTGGGCAGATTTTGCCACGATCGCCCCGGCATATTTAAAGCAAAAGCGAAACGCCGCCCGGGCGCTGTACGATGCGGAGCTTCTCTCTGCCATTTCCGGCAGGGAACGGGAAAAGGATATCTTTGACAGAGCGGTTTTCGACATGTGCTCCTTCGACGAGCACTGCTGGGCGACCTCCTCGAAGCACCCTCAGGAAATGCACCGGAGCAATATTCAAAAGGTTAAAAAAGAAACCGCAGAAAACGCCTTCCGCGAACTTTGCGCCGTGGTTGAAAAACACGCCGGTAAAGCGAAAGCCGAGGGTATCTCGGTTATAAACACCCTCCCCCGCCCCCGGAAAAGCCGCCTTACCGTGGAAAAAGACGGGTTTGTTCCCCAAAACCTGGGCCACCAGATACTCCCAAGCGGCAAAACCGTCACGGAAGAGATAGAGTTTTCGGCCATGGGCGTTAAAAAATACCCCGCCTGCCGTCCCGTCTCTCCGTCCCGGCTGATCCCGGACGGGGGCTTTGAGACCGAGTATTACCGGGTAACTCTCGACCGCTCCGCAGAAAAGATCGCCCGGGTCACGGACAAGTCCACGGGACGGGAGCTTTTCGACGGGGACGCACGCTTTGAGCCGGGGCAGTTTATTTACGCCTACTCCGAGCAAAAGGACGCCCCCCCAAGCGGCATCGAGGTGCCAAAAAAGCAGGGGCTTGAGCTGTACGAGGGGGACGTTGCCTACGTCGTGCGGCTGAAGGGCTACGAGGAACAGAGCGGCGCCGAAACCCTTGCGGACTTTATCTTCTACAAGACCGGAAGGACCGTGGACGCAGAGCTTTCCTACAAAAACGCCACCGGGCTTTTGGGTGACTTTTACGACAGGTATAAGAAAAACTATTTTTTCGCCTTCCCCTTCAAGGTGGACTCTCCCCGGTTTTTCACGGAGACTCAGCTTGGGGAAAGGGATGAGGAGAGGGACTATATCCCTCTGAACCCCCGGGACTTCACCGTTGCCCAGAATTACGTCCGGGCAGAAAACGGAAGGGACGGGAGCGGAATTGCCCTTTACTCCCGGGATATGCCGGTTTTCCATCTGGGACAGATAAAATACAACCGTTTTTCAAAGGACTTTAGCGAAAGCCTTGGCCACGTTTTCCTCTACGCCAGCTCAAACAGGTGCAATAACCTTATCTACAGATCGCCCAGGGATTGCCACGGTGAGTTTTCCTTCTCCATTCTGCCCTACGGCTCTGCATCGGAGGTGGCGCAGTGGAGCGAGAATGCGGACAGGGAGCTTCTCACGGGAAGTATATCCACCCTCGTCCCCGTGGGCGTAGACAGGCAAAACCTTCGCCTGGTGTGTCTTAAACAGGCGGAAGACGGGTCGGGCGACCTTATTTTCCGCTTCACCGAGACTCAAAACACAGCCACAACCGCAACGCTCACCCTCCCCTTTGAGCCGGAAGCGGCCTTTCTTGCCACAAACAACGAGCACCCCACCGGCAAGCTTTGCATTTCGGGCAATTCGGTCACCTTCTTCTCAGAGCCCTCTTCCTACACAACGGTGAGGATCAGCAGACCCGAAAAATAACCAAAACCCGGCCGGGCCTCCGTCCTTTTCGCAGAGGATGATGCGCTTTGACTTTTTCAGCATGGCGCAGAGCAGGGTGCATATCCCCGCGCAACAATCTGGCTTCTTTTTTCTTCAAATATCAATAGTCCTGCCGCAGTAAAACCTGAAAAAAAACATCTCCCGGGGCATCAGTACCTCGGGAGATGATCTTTTATAGGCAACATAAGGTTTGAAGCTCTGAATCTTTTTCTGTATCGCTCGATGAACTCTTCCATCCACCAAAGAGAGTCGCCGGAATAGTGTTTCATTTCTGTCCCGTAAGGGCCTGCAGTAAAGCAGTCCACCGTTCTGCGCCCTGCGGGCTCTCCGCGGAATTCGGCAAACAGCTCTGAAAGCTCGGGGTATCTGCTTCTTTTTTCGCAGAACACGTTCATATTGAAAAACATGGGTCTGTTTTTTTCCATATTGCTTGCCCTGTCGTAAAGGGATGGCATTTCTGCCTTCAGCTTTTCGTAGACCGCCCCGGTGCACTCGGCGTAGGACACGAAAAAGTCCTTTATTACAGCCTTTCCCACCAGTCCCACTTCAAGGGTGGTGAGCCTGTGGAGCCCCACGCCGCACATGACCACCCGGTTTCCGTAGGGTATCTCCATATAGCAAAAGCGTCCGCTCAGATTGGAATACACCTGGTAGTCCAAAAGCCTTTCCCGGTCTTTTCGGGCTACGGCGATAACGTTGTTCAGGTAGACGTTGTGCTCCACCGCTTTTTCCATTATCTCCTGAAGCGTGGCCACACGGAAACAGCACCTGCGGTATCCGTGGGTGACGTTATAGGTTTCAACCTTCAGCCAATAGAGATTACAGTCGGCCTTGTCTGCCACCAGAGCAAAATAATCGAAAATGTCGTTTTCCTGAAGCCAGATAACGTGGACCCTGACCTTCACTTGACCGTGGGGATACACGTTTCGGCAATTGCGGGGAATATCACAGGTCAGAACGTGGTCGGGAACGCAGGCATTTCCGATGCCGTAAACCGTTTTTTCCAAGGGTTCAACCTCGTCCCTGCAAGTAAAATAGCGGCCGGTATTCAACGCCACCAGCTCTGCCGCTCTGACAACGGGTGTTTTGTCGGCCATGTTCTCCTCCCCCAAACGTACTTTGCGCTCCGTCTGCCAAAAATCTATCTGTCCGTATAGCGGGAGACCTCGCCGCACTCAAAATATTTTGCCTCAACCCCGGGAATTCGGGCGTTTATCATGTCTGCCACCAGCTTCATGCCGTCACGCTCGGAGCCGATATGTCCCATGAGGATAACGGCCTTTTTAAAGCCCATATCCGCCGCGTCACGGCAGTATTCTCCCAGACCGATCTCGCTGCCCTCGCCTGTGAGCATCACCTGGCAGTCGTCGGAACGAAGCTCCTCGTAAACTCCGCCGGGCGTGCCGAACATACAGCTCAGCTTTTCAAAGCTTGCGTCCATGTCTCCGCAAACGCGGACGTGGGCAATACCCAGATTGCGCTCTATCTGAGACGCTATCTGCCCCAGGGTCATGGGGCTGTCAAGATGAATCCTTCGCAGGTCGAAAACGTCGGTATATTCGGTCTCCCCCGCAAAGCCCATGGCTTTCACCACGCCGTCCGCAATAAGGTCGGTGGGCGCAGAGTGGGGATAGTCGTGGTAGCGCCAGATGACGATGCCCGTCTCTTCAATGCGGCGGCGCTTTTCGCACTCTATCTTTTCGTCGGTGTGAACGTCCATATGTGTGTAGTACAAGGGCTCGTGGACAATGAGCAGCTCCGCGCCCCACTCCCGCGCGGCCTTCACCACACCAAGCGTGCCAAACATACACACGGCGACCTTTTTTACCTCGCGGTTTTCATCTCCGCACTTAAACGTGTCGCAGGTACGCTCAAAAACGCCCTTCTCCGCCCAGGAAGCAAGCCTTTGGGTTATCTCGTAAGCCTTCATAAATCCAGCACCTCGTCTTTCACGGTCTTATTATACCACCGCCCCCGGGGCAATTGCAAGAGCAATCACACCCCCTACCTTAGTAAAAGGAAACACCTTTTGTCTGGGACAAAAGGTGTTTCCTTTTACAATGAAATTTGCCCTGCGGGCAAGTGAAATCGCTTCGCGATGAAATATTTACTTCGTAAATGTGAAATATTCGCTGACGCGAATGTGGGCAAATTCATTTCTATTCGCCCTACCGCAATTATTCATTATTCATCAGCGAAGCGGCTTCATTATTCAATATTCATTCGTCCCACGTGTCATCCCGCTTGCCTCCCGGCAATACAGTTTCACACATTCATCGCAGCAAAAAGCCCCCCTTGCCTAAAGGGGGGGGTAGGGGGGGATTCCGTAAGCCTTCCCCGGCAACACCGTGCCAAAGGCGATGTTTGCGGGCGTTCACAGAACGCCCCTACGGGCAAAAGGTAAACCTTAATCCCAACGTTCCCTAAAAAAACTTCCCCCAACCGACTCCGGTTGGGGGAAAAGCTTATTCCGGTCTGATGCCGTTTATGTCGTAAATTGCCGTTCTGCGGTGGGAGACACCGTCTTTTTCGTATTCCAGAACTATCCTGCAGGACTCACCGTCGATATCCTCGCAGTAGAACCCGGTCACGGATTGAAAGAAAACGTAGCCGTCGTCCAACTGTCCTTCCCCGGCGCCGACGAAGTCTTCTGCCGGGAAGAGGTAGGAGAGGTCGAGCTGGTCGTACCCATCCCCGTACCACGGAGCGTAATATCCATAAGCGGAGAGATTAATTCCATCTTCAAAAATGCCGATGCCATATCCGTTTTTATAAATGTCCAGCAAAACTATAAAATGCTGTCTGTCTATGGCGTATATCCCAACGATTTCTTCTGCAAGGACGAGGTTGATCCTGTCCCAACACCCTTCACGATGCTCTGGTCCGCGGTAGCATATTTCATGGTTAAATTCCGGACCCCACGCCGCAGAAACATAGGAGACAAACAGCTCGCTGTCGTTTTCGCCAAAGACACAGTAGGCCTCGGCTTCTACGTAGTGATTCGCAAAGCATTCGGGCATTGGAATATCATCCGGAAAACCCTCCCCGGGATTAACTGGTACAACCACTTCAACATCGCTTACTTTTTTATCTACAATTCGTTTTACCAATCGCTCAACCTCCTCTAATGAAAAGAGTCTTTCAGGAGTGGAAGTTGTATCTTGGGCAGTCATATCTGCGGTACTTTCGATAATAATTACAGTCGGTCCGTCTGCTGTGGATTCCGACGGTACAGGCTCCGCCGTTCCGCAGGCAGAAAACAGGCTTATAAGCATTGTCGTAAGCAAAATAACAGTGACAGTTCTTTTCATTTTGGTTCACCTCTCCTTTGAGCTATATTATAGCACAAAGGAGAGGCAAATACGATTACAAAACGGTTACAGTTTGGTTACAAAACGGTAACAGCGAGCCCTCCGTGCCTTCGGGGCACCTCCCCCGAGAGGGGGAGGTTTATTAGGGTCGATTTGTAAATCGACCCTACCGCAATTAGTCATTCGTTCCAACGTATCATCCCGGTTGCCTCCCGGCAATACCGTTTCACACATTCATCGCAGCAAAAAGCCCCCCTTGCCGGGTGAGGGGGGTAGGGGGGGATTCCGTAAGCGTTCCCCGGCAACACCGTGCCGATGGCGACGTTTGCGGGAGGCTGATAGCCTCCCCTACGGGTGCAAAGGTAAACCGCGAGCCGTAGGGGCGAACTGCGTTCGCCTATCTTGCCGTATCATCCCGTTTGCCCCTCCCGGCAACATTGTGCCGATGGCAACGTTTTCCGGACGCCCCGGGAGGGGCGTCCCTACGGGCAAACAGATAAACCGCACACCGTAGGGCGGGGGCTTGCTCCCGCCGAACCCCTGTGAAGGCACACGGTTTACAAACTGTGTAAGGACATGGTATACGCCCCAAGGCTCCCTCTCCGAGGGAGCTGGATCGGCCAAAGGCCGAGACTGAGGGAGTGAATGCACCAACGTATCATCCCGGTTGCCTCTCCCGGAGACATTGTGCCAAAGGCGACCTTTTCCGGACGCCCCGGGAGGGGCGTCCCTACGGGCACTCCCACGTATCCGCGGGCGATTTAAAAATCGCCCGAGGCATATACAATCGGGGCGATTTAAAAATCGCCCCTACCGCAACTTTTCACTCTTCACTATTCTCTATTCACTCTTCACTTAATCCCAACGTGACGGACCGTCGGGGCGCCGGTCCCTACGGGTGCAATGGGCGATTTAAAAATCGCCCATAATAAACCGCAACCCGTAGGGGCGAACTGTGTTCGCCCGTTTTACCGCCAATATGCCGTTGTTCAACACCGTGCTAAAGGCGCCCTCCGTGCCCCCTCCGCCCCTGCGGGGCACCTCCCCCGAGAGGGGGAGGTTTATATGGGGCGATTTAAAAATCGCCCCTACCTCTTCTTTTCTCTGTTCACTATTCACTATTCACTCTTCTCTGAAATATAACAGAGGCACACTCCCCGTGGAAGTGTGCCCCTGTTATATTTATTAATTACACTATCATCATTGCGTCGCCAAAGGAGAAGAACCTGTATCTTTCCTCCACGGCTTCACGGTAGGCGTTCAGAACGTTTTCTCTTCCCGCCAGAGCTGAGACCAGCATGACAAGGGTGCTTTCCGGCAGGTGGAAATTGGTGATAAGGGCGTCCAGAGCCTTGAATTTATAGCCGGGGTAGATAAAGATCTCCGTCTCGGCGCTTGAGGCGGCGAAGGTGCCGTCCTCCCGGGCGAGGGATTCAACGGTTCGGCAGGAGGTGGTGCCAACGCAGACTATCCTGCCGCCGTTTTTCTTCGTGGCGTTCAGAAGCTCCGCAGTTTCGGCGGACATCATACAGAGCTCGGAGTGCATATGGTGCTCTGAGATATCCTCTGCCTTAACCGGGCGGAAGGTGCCAAGCCCCACGTGGAGGGTGACGAAGGCGGTGTTCACGCCCATGGCGCGCACTTTTTCCAGAAGCTCGGGCGTAAAATGCAGTCCCGCCGTTGGTGCGGCGGCAGAGCCCACCTCACGGGAATAGACCGTCTGGTAGCGCTCCTGGTTTTGAAGTTCCTCTTTTATGTAGGGCGGCAGGGGCATTTTGCCAAGGCGCTCCAGAACCTCAAGAAAGATGCCCTCGTAAAAAAACTCAACGATGCGGTTGCCGTCTTCCTTAACCTCGCGCACCACGGCGGTGAGCTCGCCGGAGCCGAAGGTCACCTGCTGACCCTCTTTAAGCCGTCTGCCGGGTCGGGCAAGGCATTCCCATTTTCTGTCTCCAAGGTCGCGGAGCAGCAAAAGCTCCGCCGCGCCGCCGGAGGGACGGCTGCCCAGAAGTCTTGCGGGAAGCACCCGGGAATCGTTGAGCACAAGACAGTCTCCCGGGCGAAGATAGTCCGTTATATCGTAAAAATGGCGGTGAGAGGTCTTTCCCGTGGCCCTGTCCAAAACCAGAAGCCGGGAGCTGTCCCGCTGTTCCAGAGGGGTCTGGGCGATAAGCTCTTCGGGAAGCTCGTACCAGAAGTCGTGTGTTTTCATTGTGTGATCCTTTTGTCTGTTTCAGGCTCAATAGTCAAAGCCGCTGATCTGAACGCCGGTGAAGTAGTATTTTATGATCTGGTCAAAGGTGTAGCCCGCTCTGCCCATGCCAATGGAGCCCCACTGGCAAAGACCCAGGCTGTGACCCCAGCCGGCACCGTCGAAGATCCATACGTTGTCTCCGGAGGAGGAGGCAGAGATGACCTCCTGTCCGCTTGCGGTAAGGGCAGTTCTCGCGGTGTCCGGGAGAAGCACGGCCTCCCCGTCCCCACCCATGACGTAAACGTCCGTGAGTCCGGAGGAAAGCTCAACACCGTCGTTGACGTAAACAGAGCCCTCCTGATAGACCTTAAAGTTCTGGCTTAAGAGCACGTCCGTGCCCAGCACCATGCGCATATTCTCTTTTTTGAGGTTGACGGTGTGGGTCCCGTCGGATATGGTAAGGGTGAGGGCACTGCCCGCTTCGCTTCGCTCGGTGACCTTGACGCTGGTGACCGTGTTCATAATGTAGTTATAGCGGTTCAGCTTAACGGCGATCTCGTAGCCCGTGAGCTCGTTTGTCCAGATACCGTTCTGTCCCCTTGTGGCGCCCTCGGTGGTCTGCTCGAATTTCTCCGGCACGGAGCGCAGATAGGGCAGTGTTGCCACCCAGACGTTCTCGCTGTTTTCCGTCCAGCCGCCGTTGGTGGAGTGGTAGACAGCCTGAATGGGCTCGCCGTCGTAGGTTATGACCATACCGTCCACGGCGGTACAGCAGTCAACGACCTTGTCCGTCTCGTATCTGTTGGAGGCTGTGCCGATACCCCGGTAGACCTGGCAGTGCTGGCCGGTGCAAACGTCGAAGCCGTAGGAGGAATGGCGGCCCTCGTTGTAGGCCGCGTAGGTGGCGGCGATGATGGCCATGGCCTTGGTGCTCTCGTCGGGGTAGCTCATGCCAAGCTCGTAGGGCACGACGCCCCGGATATACAGCCCCAGCGGCACCACGTTGACCACGCCGAAGGTGGTGGAGGAGGAAGAGGTCTTTACAAAGTCCATAATACCGTAGTAGCGGTAGGTGCCGGAAGAGGTGGCCATATAGGTCTCCGGGGCGCTTCCGCCGTAGGCCTTAAGGGCAAGCTCCTGGCTGGCGCCGTCCCACTCGAAAAGGATGTTCCGGGTGCCGTATTCCAGCACGGCGTAGCCGTTTGCTCCGCCGGAAACGGTGGAGAGCGTTGCCCCGGCAAAGGTTGAGGTGGAATTCAGCCGTTCGGTGATCTTTGCCTTCACCTCTGCGGCATCGTCGGAGGAGGTAAAGCGGCCTATCCTCACCCTGTAGCCCCCCTGGGTAAATGCGGGGTAGCATACGTAGCCCGAAGCGGAAGCCGCAGCGGAAACGGCGGCGTCAAGCTCAGAGGCGGTATCGTAGTCGATCTGGATCTCAAGATGCCATCTGCCCACGCAGACAGAGCTGTCCGCCCCGTCGGAAACGTAGGAGCCGGTGTTTACGTTGTAGTTTTTTCCGTAGGTGCGGATAACGGTCACCTTGGTTGCGGGGATATTGTAATAGGTGGTGAAAACGTCGGTGGAGGGGTTGATATATCCCGCCCGGAAGCCCGTGCCCGTGCCGGAGGCCACCTGAAGGGTGGCGGCGTTTTTGGAGCTTGAGCCGTAGGCAAGACCCACACGGACGTGGTGCTCGGCATAGTCCACAACGGCCCGGGTTCGGTTTACGGGAAAAGCGGAAAAGAGCATCACCAGCGCAAGAGCAACAAGGGCAACGCGTCCGCAATATCCAAAAGAGCAATTTTTCTTCAAAAGGGCACACCCGCCTTTCCTCTGCATAAAAACAGAACAAAATGTAAATTTAATGCAAATACAATACGGCAACAACGAAATATTTGTTGGGTTTTCAGTTGACACCGTCCCCCCCGGTCTGTTATAATAACTCACAGCCGAAAGAGGGAAAAAGTGCGGCATTTTCTGCCTTACTTGCATATTATACTATACAGAGGCTTCATTTGCAAGCATCAAAGTTGTAAACTCGTATTCGGCGGCTATTACACGGAACGAAGGTAATGTTGAAATGGAAAAGTACAGTGTAGGTATTATCGGCGCCACGGGCATGGTCGGTCAGCGCTTTGCGCTTCTTTTGGCCGAGCATCCCTGGTTCGACGTCAAGGTCATGGCCGCAAGCGCCCGCAGCGCAGGCAAGACCTATAAAGAGGCTGTTGGCAAGCGTTGGCTCCTGGCCGACCCCATGCCCGCCAAGTTTGAAAACATGATCGTCATGGACGCTACCGCAGACATGAAGACCATCGCCGGTGCCGTTGACTTCGTCTTCTGCGCCGTTGATATGCCCAAGGCCGAGATCAAGGCCCTTGAAGAGGCCTACGCTTCCCTTGGCTGCCCCGTTATGTCCAACAACAGCGCAAACCGCTTCACCCCCGACGTACCCATGATCATCCCCGAGATCAACGCCGACCACGCCGAGGTCATCAAGTACCAGCAGAAGCGCCTTGGCACCGACAAGGGCTTTATCGCAGTCAAGTCCAACTGCTCTCTCCAGAGCTACGTTCCCGCCATCCACCCCCTGCTTCCCCTTGGCGTTGAGCGCGCCCTTGCCTGCACCTATCAGGCCATCTCCGGCGCCGGCAAAAACTTTAACACCTGGCCCGAGATGATCGACAACGTCATCCCCTACATCGGCGGCGAGGAAGAAAAGAGCGAGCAGGAGCCCACAAAGATCTGGGGCGTTCTTGAAGACGGCGTTATCAAGCCCCGGAACACCGTTCCCATCACCGCCCAGTGCATCCGCGTTCCCGTGAGCGACGGTCACATGGCCGCAGTTTTCGTCAAGCTGGAAAACAACCCCGGCATGGACGAGATCAAGCGCCTCTGGGCTGAGTTTGCCGGCGAGCCCCAGAAGCTTGGCCTGCCCAGCGCCCCGGCTCAGTACATCCACTATTTCGAGGAAGACAACCGCCCCCAGACCAACATGGACCGCATGCTTGAAAAGGGCATGGCCGTTTCTGTGGGACGTCTCCGCGAGGACAGCCAGTATACCATCAAGTTCGTCTGCCTCTCCCACAACACCCTTCGCGGCGCCGCCGGCGGCGGCGTGCTCATGGCTGAGCTTCTCTGCGCCAAGGGCTATATCAAGAGATCCTGAATTTATTAAAAGCGAGGTTTCCGCACAGCAATGAAAAAACCCGTATTTACCGGCGCCTGTGTTGCCATCGTAACCCCCTTCAAGCCGGACGGTTCCGTGGATTTCGACACTTTGGGCAACCTCATTGAGCTCCAGATCGCCAGGGGCACCGATGCCATCACCATTTGCGGCACCACCGGCGAAAAGTCCACCCTGGCTGACGGCGAGCACAAGGAGTGCATTGAATACTGCGTTAAAAAGGTGGCGGGCCGTGTTCCCGTTATCGCCGGCACCGGCGGCAACGACACCCGCTATTCCCTCTCCCTCTGCCAGCACGCCGAAAGCGTCGGCGCGGACGCTCTGCTCTGTGTCACCCCTTATTACAACAAGGCAAGTCAGGCCGGTCTTATCAAGCACTTTGAGTATCTGGCGGACAACGTCAATATCCCCCTCATTCTCTACAACGTCCCCTCCCGCACGGGCATGACCATCACCCCCGCGACCTACGCCCACCTTGCAAAGCACCCCAACATCAACGGCACCAAGGAGGCCAGCGGTGACTTTTCCCTTGTGGCAAAGATCCGCGCCGCCTGCGGCGACGAGCTCAACGTCTGGAGCGGCAACGACGACCAGATCGTTCCCATGATGGCTCTGGGCGCAAAGGGCGTTATCTCCGTTCTTTCCAACGTGGTGCCGGAGGTCGTGGCAAACATGACCCACGCCGCGCTTGCAGGGGATTTTGCCGCGGCCGCTTCCATTCAGCTTGAGTATCTGCGCCTTGCAAACGACCTCTTTTTGGAGGTCAACCCCATTCCCGTCAAGACCGCTCTGGGCATGATGGGTCTCTGCAGACCCGACCTGCGCCTGCCCCTTTGCGAAATGGGCGAGGCTACCTCAAAGACCCTGGCAGAAACTCTCGCCGCCTACGGTCTTATAAAGTAACCCACACTCAGAGGAGCACAAAGGACCATGCTGAAGATAATTCTCTGCGGCTGCTGCGGCCGCATGGGCAGGGCAATAACCGAGCTTGTCTCACGCACGGAAGGCGTTGAGATAGCCGCCGGTATCGACCCCGTCGGGGCTTCCGGCCTTGCCTACCCCGTTTTTTCCGATATTTCCCTCTGCGAGGTCTCAGCGGACGTTGTGGTGGACTTTTCCCACAGAAGCGCCCTTGGAAACATTCTGGACTTCTGCCGCCGCACCGCCACCCCGGCCGTGCTGGCCTCCACGGGTTATCTGCCCGAGGATATTGAAGCTCTGGAAGCCGCCGCAAAGGAGATCCCCCTTTTCCGCTCTGCAAACATGAGCATCGGCGTTGCGATCCTCACCCGTCTCGTCCGGGAGGCCTCAAGCCTTTTCGGTGACGATTTTGACGTTGAGATAATCGAGCGCCACCACAACCAGAAGCTTGACGCTCCATCCGGCACGGCGCTCCATCTGGCAAAAGCCGTGAAAGAAGGGGCCGCTTCTCCCAAGACCGAGATCTACGACCGCCACGCCGTGCGCCGCAAGCGCGAAAAAAGCGAGATCGGCATGCACGCAGTCCGTGGCGGAACCATTATCGGCGAGCACGAGGTGCTCTTTGCCGGTTGGAACGAGACAGTTTCTATTTCCCATTCTGCCCAGAGCAGAGAGGTTTTTGCCTCCGGCGCCGTGCGCGCCGCGGCCTTTATGGCAGGGGTGAAGACCCCCGGCATCTACGGAATGGACGATATCTTCGCCGGCGAATAAAAAAATTTTCGATTTTTTCCGTTTTACCTATTGCAATTTGATTCGATTTGTGATATCATCTTAAGGCTGTTCTTTCGATGCAGTTTTAAGATTACAAAGGAGGTGTGCCACAATGGCAAAATGCGATATCTGCGGCAAGGGCGTGAATTTCGGCATCAACATTTCCCATTCGCACCGTCGTTCAAACAGGGCTGTTAAGCCCAACGTGAAAAGGGTCAAGGCCGTGGTCAACGGATCGCCCTGTCACATCTATGTTTGCACAAGGTGCCTCCGCTCCAATAAAGTCACCCGCGCCATCTAAGGTTAATCTTTAGAAAATTAACAGGACTGTCGGTTTCGGCGGTCCTGTTTTTTTGCTGTATTTTACACTATTTGAAATAGCCGCAGGGGCGTATCATCCCGGAAGAAATATTTGGTACAACGTCAAAAGCGGGCACTCCCTAGTAAAAGGAAACACCTTTTGTCCCAGACAAAAGGTGTTTCCTTTTACAATGAAATTTGCCCTGCGGGCAAGTGAAATCGCTTCGCGATGAAATATTTACTTCGTAAATGTGAAATATTCGCTGACGCGAATGTGGGCAAATTCGTCTCAAATCGCCCTACCGCAATTATTCATTATTCATCAGCGAAGCGGCTTCATTATTCAATATTCATTTGTCCCCATGTATCATCCCGTTTGCCTTCCGGCAATACAGTTTCACACATTCATCGCAGCAAAAAGCCCCCCTTGTCTAAAGGGGGGAAGGGGGGATTCCGTAAATCTTCCTTATGCGCCCCCCTTGCCGGGTGGGGGTAGGGGGGGGATTCCGTAAGCGTTCCCCGGCAACACCGTGCAAAAGGCAACCTCCGTGCCCCCTCCGCCCCTGCGGGGCACCTCCCCCGAGAGGGGGAGGTTTATATGGGGCGATTTGAAAATCGCCCCTACCGCTTCTTTTCACTTTTCTCTGTTCACTATTCACTCTTCTCTAAAACACAACAGTATCATCCCAAATACAAGGTTTTACCGCTTTGAATAATAATACTCCGACACCCGGCGGATATAGTCAAGCTTTATGCTTCGAAGCTCAAGGTCAACCTCACGCTCGCCGCTGATCTCGTAGTTGTAGAGCCCGTCGTAGCCGATGGCCCTGGTCCCGGCAAAGACGGCCGCAAAGTCCACCGTGCCCTTTGCGGAGGGCATGATATGCTGGTCGCCGGATCCGTCGTTGTCCGCAAGGTGGAGAGCTCTGAGATATTTTCCGGCGGTGCGGATGAATTTTGCCTGATCCCTGTGGGGAGTGAGGTTCAGATGCCCCGTATCAAGGCAGATGCCCATGTTTTCTCCGCCGATGCGCTCAATAAACCAGAGCAGGTTTTCCGCAGAGTTTGCAATGGGAGCTTTTATGTTCTCAAGGCAGATCACCGTATCCCTGCCGGAAACGTGGGCGGCAAGGTCGGCAACAGCCGCCAGGTTTGCCTCTCTCAGCTCCTCAAAGCTGAGCTCCGTCCGGGTGCGGTCCACGTGGAGAACGGCGTTTTTGACCCCCAGAGCCTCAAACATATCAAGCTGAGCCTTTATATAGTTCCTGTCCACGTCGTTGAGGATATGCGCCCGGAGCATGAGATGCCCCTGGAGAAAGCTTACGCCGTGGGAGGCGGCAAAAGCCCTGAACTCCGCTCCAACCTGTCTGGGGTCGCCCCGGGAGAGAAGCACGTCGGCGTGCTCGTCGGAAAGCTCGCTGTAGTCGTAGCCGTTCTTCTCAAGCTCAAGAACGGCCTCCTCCGGGCTGAGATCAATGTAATAAGCGGACCACATACTGAGTTTCATTTTATTCACCCTTTACTGATTTATCTCTGAAAATTCCACTTTGACTACCTTGGTGCAGTTAAGCCGTCGGTCGGTTCCGTTGCTGTGATAATAGCTCACCAAAAAACCGTCACGCACGCCGATCACCGCAGGGTAGCAATAGCTGTCGGATTCGTCGTCTTCCAGCATATAGCAGTTTTCCTCAAAGACTCTGAACTCCTTGTCCACAAAGGTCTTTGCCGTGCCGTCGAAGGACTTGCCCCCGTCGTAGCTCACAGCGCAGAGAATGGGCGTGCGCCTGATTCCGCTCATTGTCTCTCTGTTTTGTCCCACGTGGCAAAAGCTTCGTGGGTTGAACACCGCAAGGGTCATGTTTTCGACTCTTTTGACCCGCATTGGGGCATCGGGAGACATGAAGAGAAAGTTTGGCTCGGCAGGGGTCCAGCTTTCGCCGCGATTCTGTGAGAAGCTTTGGTACTGGAAGCCGTAGTTTGTGCGGCAGTACGTCCAAAGCGTACCGTCTTCGTATTCGTGAATACCCGGCTCGGCAAAACCCACGTTGTCGTCAAAGGGGGACTCTATAGTGTAGGGAAGCTTCGTCCAGGTCTTCCCGCAGTCATCCGAGACCGCAAACTGAACGACTCCGCTTTTGAACTTTGTGTAGCTGAATCCCGACCTTCCGAAAGAATCGTGGCTCGCCCCGTGAAACGCAAGGGGAACCCATATGCGCCCCAAACTGTCCACCATGCAACCGTCGTTTATAGCGCAGTAATAGCCCACCTCGTCGGTGCAGGGAACAGCCTTGCTCCACGTCTTTCCCTCGTCGGAAGAGCTTCGAAACCACGGCATACAGGTCACGGTTCCGTCTTCTATAACCTCTTTTCGCAGGTATTCAAATCCAAGCTCCCCGTTTGACATTCTGAAAAGGCATGGGGACATATAGTTTTGGGCTTTCTCGTCCTTTTCAAGGAGTATTTCGGGTGTTGTCCATGTCTCACCCTCGTCGGAGGAATAACAGGCGGAGATCCTTGCCGTGCCGTGGTCGTCCCACTCTTCGCTGTAATACTCGGTAAAGGCGTGGCAGATCCGCCCGTCGCTCAGCCGCACAAAAGCAGCTTCGCCGTTGCGGGGATTAAATTTCGACGTTGTAATAAACAGGGTCTCCCGTCCGATCTTTTTCATTTCAAGACCTCCTAACCTTTCTATTCCAGCTCGGAATATTCTATCTTGACGAGCTTTGTGCTGTTAAGGCACACCTTGGTTCCCGCGCTGTGGTAGTAGGCAACCAAGAATCCGCCCTCCACACCGATTGTTGCGGCGTAGCAATAGCTGTCGCTCTTGTCGGTCTCAAGCAGGTAGCAGTTTTCGATAAAGTCCGCAAACCCGCCGTCGTGGGCAAGAGTTTTGCCGCACATGAAGGATCTTCCGCCGTCCCGGCTGACAGCGCAGACAAGGGGAGTTCTCTTTGGGCTTCCCCAAATCTCTTTCTCCTCGTCCAGACAGCAAAAGCTTCTGGGGTTGAACAGCGAAACCGTATATTTTCCCACGTTTTTAATACGCATGGGTGCATCGGGCGAGGTAAACTTGAAGTTCGGCTCTATGGCAGTCCAGCTTTCGCCTCGGTCGCCTGAGAAGCTCTGGTACTGGAAGCCGTAGTTCGTGCGGCAGTACATCCAAAGCGTACCGTCCTCAAACTCAAAAACCCCGGGCTCCGCAAGTCCCGCATCGTCCGAAAAGGGGGCTTCGATGGTCACGGGAAGCTTCCGCCACGTCTCCCCGCAGTCGTCGGAGACCGCAAACTGAATAACGGCGTTTTTGTACTTTTCAAACTTAAAGCCGATGTCCATTATGCAATTTCCGTGGTAGGACACGGGAACCCAAATGCGCCCCGTGCTGTCCACAAAACAGCCGTCGTTTATAATGCAGTAGTAGCCCATCTCGTCGGTGCACAAGACCCGCTTGCTCCATGTCTTGCCCTCGTCTTCCGAGTAGCAGAACATGGGCATACAGGTTATCTCGATATTGTCCACGATGGCTTTGCGAAGATAGGTCATACCGAGCTTTCCGTTTGCAAGTCGGAAGAGGTTCGGCGCCATAATGTTTTGGTCGGTCTCTTCCTTTTCGATGAGTATTTCGGGGGTTGTCCATGTCTCGCCCTCGTCGGAGGAATAGCAGGCGGAGATCCTTGCTGTGGCGTGGTCGCTCCAGTCGCCTCCGTAGTATTCCGTAAAGGCAAGGCAAATCCGTCCGTCCTTCAGACGGACAAAGGTGGATTCTCCGTTGCGGGGATTCTTTTCCGTGGTAGAAAGAAACAAAGTCTCCCGTCCGATCTTTTTCACTGTTCCGGCACCTCTCTTTTATCTTTACGGTCATTATAGCACAGCAACAGCCAAAGCGCAATCCCGGCAGACAAAGAAAAAAAGCCTCGTAACGAGGCTTTGGAGCAAATACAAGCGGATGGGCGGTGTATCCATCATCTCAGGTACTTCTAACGAAGTGCGTCGGGAACCATTTCCGACCTCGCCTGTATCTGCAGAGTATTATATTAATTCTCCGAACACATTATACCAGACAATATCCTCTTTGTAAAGAAAAAACACCGCCCCGATAAAGGGTGTTGTTCTATTCGCCATAAACTGTCCGCAGGACAATATCACTATGCGTAGCATAATATCACTGCGAAGCAATATAACTCGCCGTCAGGCGAATAGAACTGGCGTGATACTCCGAAAAGAGTATCACGCCAAAGCTGAACGGTGTTTTTTGTCAGATATTTAGCTTACTGCTCGTCGGTGGGGGGAACGGCGTCCTTGTGGGAGAGGTTGATTCTGCCCTTTTCGTCAAGCTCTTCGAACTTGACCCAGAGCATATCGCCCACGTTGCAGACGTCCTCGACCTTGTTGATGCGCTTCTTGGCCAGCTTGGAGATGTGCACGAGGCCTTCCTTGCCGGGAGCGATCTCGACGAAAGCGCCGAAGGTCATAATGCGGGTGACGCGGCCGTAGAACATCTGGCCGGGTTCGGGCTCGAAGACGATGCTCTTGATGGTGGCTTCGGCAGCGCGGCAGGCCTTGGCGTCGGCGCTGGAGATAAAGATGCGGCCGTCCTCTTCGATGTCGATCTTGGCGCCGGTGTCGGCGACGATCTTCTGGATAACGGAGCCGCCCTTGCCGATGACCTCGCGGATCTTGTCCACGTCGATCTGCATCTGGATCATCTTGGGAGCGAATTCGGAAAGCTCGGCGCGAGGCTCGGCGATGCAGGGGAGCATGATCTCGTCGAGGATCTCGAGTCTGGCTTCGTAGGTCTGGTTAAGGGCTTCGCGGATGATGGCGGGGGTGAGACCGTCGATCTTAAGGTCCATCTGAATGGCGGTGATACCGGTCTTGGTGCCGGCAACCTTGAAGTCCATGTCGCCGAAGAAGTCTTCAACGCCCTGGATATCGGTGAACACCATCCAGCGGTCTTCCTCGGTGATGAGGCCGCAGGAGATGCCCGCAACGGGAGCCTTGATGGGAACGCCGGCGTCCATCAGAGCAAGGGTGGAGCCGCAGACGGAACCCTGGGAGGTGGAACCGTTGGAGGAGAGGACCTCGGAGACAAGGCGAATGCAGTAGGGGAACTCGGCCTCAGAGGGAATGACGGGCTCGAGAGCTCTTTCGGCAAGAGCGCCGTGGCCGATCTCGCGGCGGCCGGGGCTGCGGGCGGCACGGGCTTCGCCAACGCTCCAGCTGGGGAAGTTGTAGTGGTGCATATAGCGCTTGGTGGTCTCGGGGGAGATACCGTCAAGGGGCTGGTAGTCGGCTACGGTGCCAAGAGTGCAGGTGGTGAGGACCTGAGTCTGGCCGCGGGTGAACATACCGGAACCGTGAACTCTGGGAAGAATGCCGACTTCGGCGGCGAGGGGACGGACCTGGTCCATGCGGCGGCCGTCAACGCGCTTCTTGTCGTCAAGCAGCCAGCGGCGGACGACGAACTTCTCAAGCTTGTAGAGGCACTCGTCGAAAGCGGCTTCGCTGTCGGGATACTTCTCGCCCAGAGCGGCAAGAACCTTTTCCTTCAGAACGGCAAGGTTGGCATCGCGGACGGTCTTATCGTCGGTGTCCATGGCGAAACGCATGTCTTCGATAAAGCCGGCCTTGATCTCCTCGAACATCTCTTCGGGAACGTTGACGTGGGGATAGTCGAACTTGGGCTTGCCGATCTTTGCCTGGATGTCGGAGATGAAGCGGCAGATGGGCTTGATCTCTTCGTGGGCCAGCATGATGGCGTTGTACATGATATCGTTGGGGATCTCGTTGGCGCCGGCTTCGATCATAACGACCTTTTCCTCGCTGCCGGCAACGGTGAGAGCCAGGGTGGAAGCGGCGCGCTGGGCCTCGGTGGGGTTGATGACGTACTTGCCGTCAACAAAGCCAACGTTCAAAGCGGCGGTGGGGCCGTTCCAGGGGATATCGGAGATGGACAGGGCAACGGAGGTGCCGATCATGGCGCAGATCTCGGGGGAGTTGTCCTGTTCGACGGACATGACGGTGCAGGAGATGCAAACGTCGTTTCTCATGTCCTTGGGGAAGAGGGGACGGATGGGACGGTCGATGACGCGGGAGGTCAGAATGGCCTTCTCGCCGGGGCGGCCTTCTCTTCTGCCCCAGGAGCCGGGAATGTGGCCCACGGAGTAGAGCTTTTCTTCGTAGTCAACGGAGAGAGGGAAAAAGTCGATGCCGTCGCGGGGCTTGGCCGATGCGGTGGCGTTGACGAGAACGGCAGTGTCGCCATATCTGACGAGGCAGGAGCCGTTGGACAGACCGGCCATCTTGCCGATCTCGATCTTCATTGTTCTGCCGCCGACGAGAGTTTCGAACTCGTGGGTGGTGAACTGCATTTTGGTTACCATGCTAATGGGTTCCTCCTTTTTGGAACGTTTTTGTCCGGAGCGCGCCCAATAGCACTTGAAGCCGCCCTTCCTTCGTTTTTTTCTCTTTACCAAACGAAGGGTGCCTTCAACTGCTAACAGGCGCAGCCCGCCTTTTTTTAACTTACGCTTTTGTCGGCTAAACAGTATATACCGGCGGACAGGATCCCGCCTGTCCGCCGGTGTTCTGTTTATCCTTACTTACGGATCTCCAGCTTCTCGATGAGAGCTCTGTAACGCATGATGTCCTTGCGCTGCAGATAGTCGAGCATGGAGCGGCGGTTGCCAACCATCTGAAGGAGGCCACGACGGGAGTGGTTGTCCTTGGGATGGGTCTTCAGGTGCTCGTTGAGCTCCTTGATTCTGGCGGTGAGGATGGCGATCTGAACTTCGGGAGAACCGGTGTCAGTCTCGTGGGTGCGGCAAGCCTCGATAACGGCCTGCTTCTTTTCGGTGCTGATCATAGCTGTTTTTCACCTTTCAAAAAATATTTTCCACGCGCAACGCCGCAATACCGGGACGGGAGCGGGTGAAACCACCCCGGTTCGGGGCTTTACCTCCGGGCTCAGTAAAGGGCTTACGCACGCTTTCATATCATAACATAAACTCTCCCGTTTGTAAAGAGCTTTTGTGAAAAAATTGCGAATTATACAAAATTTTTTTCGCCCTTGATTTTGCCCCCCAAGTGTGATATGCTAATTGCATAAACCACTAAAGGAGAACCGCCTTATGATAAAGCACGGACACGAGCTTAAATGCGAGACCAGAGAGAACATGCGCGGCGGCGCGGGAGAGGTCGTTTTGCGCGCCTTTCTTTCCCCGGAGGAAATGAACGGCAAAAACCGCCTCTTTTCCCAGATAACCCTTGCCCAGGGCTGTTCCATAGGCTACCACGAGCACCACGGCGAAAGTGAGATCTTCGTTGTCAAGAGCGGCAACGGCGTTTTCAACGACAACGGCAAAGAGTATCCCGTTTCTGCCGGGGACGTTTGCATAACCACCTCCGGCAACGGCCACGCCATAAGCTGCGCCGGAAACCAGAACCTTGAGCTCATCGCCCTCATCATTCTGGACTGAACCAAAAAAAACGTATGGACCGCGGGAGGGGGAGCCCCTTTCCGCGGTTCTTTTTCACCCTGCATATTAGTTTGCCTAAGCAACTGATTTTGTTTTCCGACGGAGGCTCTCCGTCTTTTTTTGTTTAAATTAAAGTGGTATAATATAATGGTTATATTCTTTAAAGGACAGGAGGCGGTTGGTTAAAACCGTATGAAAAAGCTGTTCAGGTACATTCTGCCATACAAATGGCTGGCGCTGGTATCTCCCCTGATGATGATGGGCGAGGTGGCCTGCGACCTTTGTCTGCCCTATTTAATGTCCTACATAGTCAATTTCGGCATTCTGGGCATGGACGTTTTCTCCCCCACGGAGGGCTCTCCCATGGCCGCAAGGCTTGTCGGCCTGTTTTTGGGCGAGGACTATACGGGTATGCAGCTTATTTTGCTCTTTGGCATACTCATGATCTCACTCACTCTCGTTGGCGGATTTTTCGGCACCATGTGCGCCTACACCGCCGCCCGCGCGGCCCAGAGCTTTGGCCGGGACCTGCGGGTTGACGTGTTCAAAAAGGTGATGAGCCTTTCCATTGAACAGACCGACCGCTTTACAACGGGCTCTCTGGTCACAAGAATGACCAACGACATCACCATGATCGTGGACTTTATGGAAATGCTCATGCGAATGTTCGTCCGCGCCCCAATGTTTCTCATCGGCGGCACGATAATGCTGCTGTCCCTTGAGCCGAAATTCGGTCTGGTGCTGCTGTGCTCCATTCCGGTTTTGCTTCTGGTCATGGTCCTGGTGCTGAAAAAGGCCGTTCCCCTGTTCAGCATCGTTCAGACCAGACTTGACAGGGTCAACTCCGTGGTTCAGGAAAACGTGAGCGGTGCAAGAGTTGTCAAGGCCTACGTCCGCGAGGAGCACGAGTGCGGCAGATTCAGAAATGCCAACGGAGAGCTCCGGGACGTTAACCTCCGTGTTCTGCGGCTCATGGCCATAATCAACCCCGTTATGATGATCGTTATGAACGTAACCGTTATCGTGGTCATGTATCTGGGCGGCGTTAACATCGCCTTCGGGGACGCATCCATGAACACCGGCTCCATAATGGCCTCCATCACCTACGTTTCCATGGTTTTGAACTCCGTTCTCATGGTCACCGGCATGTTCGGCGCCATCTCCCGTGCCAGCGCCAGCGCAAAGCGCGTTGTTGAGGTCATGGGCGAGGAACCCGTTATTCTCGGGGGCGAAGGCGCAACAGAGCAGGGCGACATTGCCGTCAGCTTTAAAAACGTCAGCTTCCGCTACCCTGGCACCGTGGGACGTCCCGTGCTTTCGGGCATCGATCTGGATATCAAAAAGGGCGAGACCCTTGCCATCATCGGCGCGACGGGCTCCGGAAAGAGCTCCCTCGTTGCCATGATACCCCGGTTTTACGACGCAATTGAGGGCGAGGTGTTTGTAAACGGCGCCCCGGTAAAGGACTATCCCCTTGCCGACCTCCGGGCAAAGATCGGCTACGTTATGCAAAAGACCGTTCTCTTCTCCGACACCATCGCCGGAAACATACGCTGGGGCGACCCGGACGCATCGGACAAGGCAGTCCGCGCCGCCGCCGCTGCCGCTCAGGCAACGGAATTTATCGACGGCTTTGCCGAGGGCTTTGACACCTTCGTGGCGGAGAAGGGCGCGTCCCTTTCCGGCGGACAGAAACAGCGCACCTCCGTTGCCCGGGCGCTGGTGAGAAAGCCCGAGATACTCATTCTGGATGACTCCACCTCCGCTCTCGACCTTGCCACCGAGGGTAAGCTCCGCGCCGAGCTTGCAAAGATGACGGGGGACACCACCGTTATAATCATTGCCCAGCGAATTGCCAGCGTTATGACCGCAGACAGGATCGCCGTGCTCGAAAACGACGGCACCATCGTCCACTGCGCTCCCCACGAGGAGCTTCTGAAGATAAGCGAGACCTACCGCGATATCTGCGATTCCCAGATACGCTCCGGCGCTCTTGTGAGAAAGGAGGACGGCGAAGATGAGTGAAAAAAGACACGGACCCGGCGGTCCCGGTCCCCGTCCCGGCGGCAGACCCGGCGGACCCATGGGCGCAAGGCTGAACGCCGAAAAGCCCAAGAACACAAAGCGCACCCTCTTCCGGCTTGCACGGTACATAGGCAAGAGCGGCTGGGTGCTGGTGGGACTGCTGGCGATCATGCTGGTCGTCACACTGGTTGAGATACTCAACCCCTTCTTCCAGCAAAAGGCCATCGACACCATCACCCTGGTGGACGGAAAGCTGGCCGTTGACCTCAGAGCCATGGTGGGCTACCTTGCCGCCATCGGCGGAACCTTCGTGTTCAGCGCCACCCTCTCATATTTCCAGGGGCTTCTGGCGGCAAAGCTCTCCCAGACGACGGTTTACACCATGAGAAACGAGCTTTTCTCAAAGATCTCCCGCCTACCCATCAGCTACACCGACACCCACCGCCACGGCGACATTATGAGCCGCATGACCAACGACATTGAAAACGTTTCAAACGCCGTTTCCCAGTCCATTGCAACTCTGTTCTCCGCCGTGCTCACCCTTATCGGCGCGCTGACCATGATGCTCTACTACAGCCCCCTGCTCACGGCTGTGGCCATAACCATAATCCCCATGACCCTTCTGGTCTCCTCCGTGCTTGCAAAGTTCATGCGGAAGTATTTCGTCGCCCAGCAGAGAATACTCGGCCGCCTCAACAGCAACGTTGAAGAGTCCGTAACCGGCTACAAGACCGTTGTCGCCTACGGCAAAGAGGCCGACGCCATCGCCAGCTTTGCGGAAAACGCCCAGGAGCTTCGCACTACCTCCATCAAGGCAAGAGTGTGGGGCTCGATCATGGGACCCATTATGAACTTCCTCGGCAATTTCCATTACGTGCTCCTTGCGGCCCTCGGCGGCTACATGGTCCTCTCCGGCAGGGGAGGGATAACCGTTGGCAGTATTCAGGCAATGCTCCAGTACTCCAAAAAGTTCAGCCAGCCCATTAACATGATCGCAAACCAGTATTCCACCATTCTCACCGCCCTTGCAGGCGCGGAGCGCATTTTTGAGATAATGGACTCCGCAAACGAGGTGGACACCGGCAGAAGCGATATCCGCGTTGAGGATATCCGGGGCGACATCACCTTTGAAAACCTTCAGTTCGGCTACGTTCCCGGGGAGCCCGTTCTCAAGGGCTTCGACCTCGAGGTCAAGGCCGGACAGAAGATCGCCATCGTGGGCGCAACGGGCTCGGGCAAGACCACCGTGGTCAACCTGCTCACCCGGTTCTACGAGCTGGACGGCGGACGCATCACCATAGACGGCGTGGACATCACCGAGATCCCCAAGGACACCCTCCGCCACGCCATCGCCATAGTCCTTCAGGACACCGTTCTCTTCTCCGACACCATCGGCGCAAACATCCGCTACGGCCGGGACAACGCCACGGACGAAAGCGTTCGCGCCGCCGCCCACACCGCCATGGCCGACGTGTTCATAGACCGTCTGCCCGAGGGCTACGAGACCAGGCTCACCGAGTCCGGCTCCAACCTCTCCGAGGGTCAGCGCCAGCTTCTGTCCATATCCCGCGCGGTTTTGGCAGACCCCAAGATCCTCATTCTGGACGAGGCCACCTCCTCCGTTGACACCCGTACCGAGCTGAGGCTCCAGCAGGCCATGAACAACCTGATGAAGGGGCGCACCTCCCTCATCATCGCCCACCGGCTTTCCACCATCCGCGACGCGGACAAGATCGTCGTCGTCTCCGACGGGCGCATCGTTGAGGTGGGCAGCCACGACGAGCTTCTGGCAAAGGGCGGGCAGTATTCAAAGCTCTATTCCAGCCAGTTTGCAGGCGTTGCCATTTAAGTTCAAAAACCGTTATAAGCCCCGGTTTTCTCCCAAACCGGGGCTTATCCTTTTATGTATTGATATTTAAACTTATTGTTCCTCCCGGGGAGCAAAATGCGACTTGTATTTTGCCTGCGGGTTTGGTATAATGTATTCGGAGTATTGTCAATTTTTTTACAGTTAAGAAACGGGGGCGGTATTCATGGATACCCAGACGATAAAATTAAATACGGCCCTTATAACCGGGCGTGTCCGCCGGGCGGAGAAGCTTGCGGGCAGAGCTCCGGGGGAGGTGACCCTTCTTGCGGCCACCAAGACCCGCACCCCCGAAGAGATACGCGCCGTTATCGAAGCCGGCATTGACGCCTGCGGCGAAAACCGGGCTCAGGAGCTTCTTGAAAAGCTGCCCTCCGGGGCCTACAACGGCAAGCCCCTTCATTTTATAGGCTCGTTCCAGTCCAACAAGGCCCACCTGCTCTACGGCAAAACGGACATGATAGAGTCTCTCAACTCCCCCAAGGCCGCGCGCATACTCTCCCGCATCGGTCTCGAGCAGGGGGGCGTGACCAACGTTCTTGCGGAGATTAACATCGGCCTCGAGCCGGGCAAGGCCGGCATTCTGCCCCAGGCGGCAGAGGCCTTCTGCGCGGATATCGCCGCAATGGACGCCATGCGCATCCGGGGACTTATGGCGATTCCCCCCGCCGGAGAGGACGGAACACCCTATTTTGCCGCCATGAAGGAGCTTTTCGACAGGCTGGCAAAAAACCTGCCCGACTGTTTCGACACACTCTCCATGGGAATGTCCGGGGACTTTGAAAAGGCCATCGCCTGCGGCGCCACGGTAGTTCGCATCGGCACCGCCCTTTTCGGTCCCAGAGACTACGGAGCGGCAAAATGAGCAGAAAGACCGAAAACACCACCTTCGTGTGCGAAAACTGCGGAAGGACCGTTCCTCCCCTCACCAACGGAAGCTACCGCAACCACTGTCCCTTCTGCCTGTGCTCAAAGCACGTGGACGAGACCCCCGGGGACAGGGCAAGCCTTTGCGGCGGGGTCATGGACCCCGTTGAGGTGATCTACCGCCCGGCAAAGGGCTGGCAGATCGTCCACAAATGCCGCATCTGCGGCCACGAACAGCGTAACCGCACCGCGGAGAACACCCTTGAGCCGGACAACGGCGAGCTTTTGCGAGCCATTGCCGCCGAGCCCCGGGGCTCCCGCCGGAGATAAAACTCACCAGCCAACCACACACAGCCTCGCCCCGAAAAAGCGATGGGGCAGAAAGATCCGGGCAAAATGGAAAAAATCACTGATTTCTTCAAAAAAATAGATCCCCGCCGCAACAGCCGCTTCGTCCGCACGGTGGACACCATGACCTACGGCTTTTCCCTTGCGGCAAAGATCTTCATAAGCATTCTTTTCGTTATCCTCTTCACCGGCGTGATATGCGTGGGTGTTTTCGGCATATACGTTAAAAACCACCTTCAGCCCATGGCGGAGATAGACATCGCCTCCATCAGCATGAACTACACCTCCGTGGTCTACTACACCGACGAGAACACCGGCGCCGAGGTGGAGCTTGAGCGGCTCTACGGCACGGAAAACCGCGTGTGGGCCAATTACGAGGTCATTCCCCAGGACCTTAAGGACGCCTTCATCGCCATAGAGGACGAACGCTTCATGAGCCACAAGGGCGTTGACTGGAAGCGTACCGTCGCCGCAACGGTGAACCTGGTCCTGCCCTATTCCAGCGGCTTTGGCGGTTCAACCATAACCCAGCAGCTTGTCAAAAACATCACCGGCGACGACGAGGTCACCATCCAGCGAAAGGTGCTTGAGATACTCCGCGCTCTGGACCTTGAGCGAAAGCTCTCAAAGGAAGAGATACTTGAAATGTATCTCAACACCATCAACCTCAGCCAGGGCTGCTACGGCGTTTCCAGCGCGGCCTACGTCTATTTCGGAAAGAGCGTAAGCGACCTCAGCCTTGCCCAGTGCGCCTGTATTGCAGGCATAACCAACAGTCCCACCTATTACGACCCCTTCCAGAACCCGGACAACAACAAGGAGCGTCAGGAGCTCATCCTTGGCAAAATGCTTGAGCTGGGCTCCATAACCCGGGAGGAATACGCCGCGGCCATGACCGAGGAGCTTGACTTCCGCACCGAGGACGACGACGTTACCGATACCTCCGGCGTTCAGTCATATTTCACCGACCTGCTCATAAGCGAGCTCATCGAGGATTTCCAGACGGAGCTGGGCTACAGCTCCACCATGGCCTACAAGCTTCTCTACGCCGGCGGCCTGAGGATCGAGTCCACCATAGACCCCCGCGTTCAGTCCACCCTTGAGAGCGTTTACGAAAACCGGGAGAATTTCCCCCGTGTTAAGGGCACCACCCAGCTTGAGTCCGCCATGGTCATTATGTCCTCCGACGGCTATCTTCGGGGCATCGTTGGCGGCATAGGCCAGAAGAGCGGCAACCTTGTTCTGAACCGCGCTCTTGCGGCACGCCAGCCGGGCTCGGCCATAAAGCCCCTTTCGGCCTACGCTCCCGCTCTGGAATACGGGCTTATCACCCCCTATTCCGTGCTCGACGATTCCCCCTCAAAATACATCTCCTCCACGGGAGCGCTGGTTGAGGGCGAATCCGTTATTCTTCTCAACGACTCGTCCATAACCTCGTGGCCCTCCAACAGCGACGATACCTACCGGGGGCTGATGAGCGTTACCGAGGCAATGGAGCGCTCCACCAACACCGTTCCCGTACGGGTGCTGGACATGATGACTCTGGACACCGCCTTTGACTTTGCCACCGAGCGTTTCCACCTCTCCCTCATCCGGGACGAGATACGAAACGACGTTTTCTGCACCGACCTTACCTACAGCGCCCTTGCCCTGGGCGGCCTTTCCTACGGCGTGAGCCTTCTGGAGATGACCGCGGCTTACGTGCCCTTCGTTAACGACGGCGTTTACAGCGACCCCACCACCTATACCAGAGTCTACGACTCCGACGGTAACCTTATCCTTGACAACACCGACCGGGACTCCATTGCAGTTTCCGCCGAGACCGCCTATTACATGACCGAAATGCTCCAGTCCGCCGTTGAAAACGGCACCGGCGCCGCCGCGGCCATTCCCGGCATGGCGGTGGGCGGAAAGACCGGCACCACCTCCAACGACTACGACCGCTGGTTCATGGGCGTCACCCCCTACTACGTGGGCGGCGTATGGGTGGGCTTTGACCGCAACAAGACCATCGGCCTTGACTACAACCCCGCTGTCACCGTCTGGCAGGACGTTATGGAGCTTTTGCACGAAAATCTTCCCTCCGCCGAATTTGAAGCCCGAAGCGACCTTGTCACCTGCTCTTACTGCATGGACAGCGGCGGAATACCCACCGAAAGCTGTAAAAACGACCCCAGAGGCTCAAGGATCGCCACCGGCGAATTCTTTGAGACCGACGCCCCCACCACCGTCTGCACGACCCACGTGGACGTAAAGCTCTGCCCCGATACGGGCAAGATCTGCACGGACTACTGCAACCGGTCAGACGCCCGTGTGGTGACAAGGCTGAACCTGTACAGATATTTTGCCATTCCCAACGTTGAGGTGGCGGACGAGGGCTGGTGCGTCCACTACGACGACGCCATAAGCGACCGCGTGCGCACCTATTATTTCCCGGCCATCTCCCCCGACCCCGTGCAAAAGGCTCTGGCCGGTGAGTGCCATCTCCACATTGCGCCGGTATCCACCAGAGCTTCCTCCACCAAGCCCCGCACCACCCGCGCGCCCATGAACACCCCCAGAGTTATGACCGTTATAACCACCACCACCGAGGAGACCACCCTGCCCCCCGAGACAACGGCAGTTCCCCCCGGCGGAAGCGAGGGCAGTATCGTTCCCGGCGGCTCCACCTCCGGCGGCGGCGGAGGAAGCGGACTTCCCGAACCGCCTCCGGCATAAATTTAAAGGAGAACAGACCCATGACTCTTCCCGTTGAAGAAATTAAAAAGGCCGTCGGGGCGGAAAACCTGCTCACAGGGGAGCCCCTTTCCCGTCACACCTCCTTTCACATCGGGGGAGAGTGTACCATTGCCCTGCCCCGGAGCCCGGAGGCCTTCGCGGAGCTTTTCAGCCTTTCAAAAAGGCTTGGCTTTCCCGTTTTCGTCCTTGGCAACGGCACCAACGTCCTCGCATCGGACGACGGCTGGGACGGGCTGGTCATAAAAACAAAGGGACTTTCAAAAATCGGGATAAACGGCAACACCGTCACCGCAGGGGGTGGGGCTTTGCTCTCACGAACCGCCGTTGCCGCCGCTACGTCGGGGCTTTCGGGGCTTGAATTTGCCCACGGGATCCCCGGAAGCGTCGGCGGAGCCGTTGCCATGAACGCCGGAGCCTACGGCGGAGAGATGAGCTCCGTCGTGCGCCGTACCCTGTGCATTACCCCGGAGGGAAATACCCTCACCCTGTCCGGGGCTGACCATCACTTCGGCTACCGCCACAGCGCCGTCATCGAAACCCCCGGCACGGTGGTGCTGGAGACGGAAATTGAGCTGACCCCGGGAAACCGGGAGGATATAGAAGAGACCATGCGCGCTCTGGCCGCAAAGCGAAAGGCCAGCCAGCCCCTTGAGCTTCCCAGCGCGGGAAGCGTTTTCAAGCGCCCCCAGGGACATTTCGTTGGCGCAATGGTTCAGGAGCTGGGCCTCAAGGGCCGCACCGTCGGCGGAGCTCAGGTCTCGGAAAAACACGCCGGGTTCATCGTTAACGTGGGCGGCGCCACCGCCGCAGACGTGCTGGACCTCATTGGCATCGTAAGAAGCGAGGTTCAAAAGGCCTTTGGAGTATGCCTTGAGTGCGAGATCCGTCCCCTTGGTTTGGGACGGGAGGAGATCTGATGTCTTTTTCTTCCGAAGTAAAAAACGAGCTCTGCAAGATCTGGCCGGCCAAGCCCTGCTGCGCCCTTGCAGAGCTTTACGGCATGCTTTTGTACGCAAGCCAGCTTTCCGACCGGGAGATACGCATATACACCGCCACCCCCAGACTTGGCAAAAAGCTTATCCAGCTCTCCGCCGCCGCTCTTGGCCACAGCCTTCCCTGGGAGATAAGCTCCGGCAACACCGGCAGAAGCTCCCTGAGCCTCACGGACGTTTCCGCCGTGAGAGAGCTTTGCCGCAGATTTGACTACGACTGCACCCACGGGGTGATCTGGCACTTAAACGGCTGGCACATTATCGACGACTGCTGCCGGGACGCTTTTCTTCGGGGAATGTTTTTGACCGGGGGCTACGTTGCCGACCCGGAAACCGGCTATTCAATCGAGCTCTCCGGCACCCACGCCGCCTTAGCTCGGGAAATATCCGCCCTTTTGGGGGAGATGGATATGCTCCCGGGCTATGTCCGCCGCCGGGACGAGCACGTGCTGTATTATAAGGATGCGGACAGTATAGAAGCCTTTCTCACCCACGCCGGAGCCCACCACGGGGTGATACGGCTCATGGAGGCACGGGTGATACGGGACATGAGAAACCGCATTAACCGAAAGGTGAACTGCGAGACCTCCAACCTCATGCGGACGGTGGAAAAGGCCGGAGACCATATGGAAGCCATCGAAAAGATCCGCGCCGCAGGAAAGCTTGGGGACCTTGAGCCGGGACTTCTCCAGGCCGTGCGTCTGAGAGAGGAATATCCCGACGCCTCCCTTGCAGAGCTTGCGGCAATGTGTGAGCCGCCAATATCAAAATCAGGATTCAACCACAGAATGAAAAAGCTGGAGGCCATCGCCTCCGCCCTTTCCGGGAGAACACAGGAATGAACGATTTCGTACACCTTCACGTACATAGCGAATACAGTCTTCTGGACGGTGCCTGCCGCATCAGCGAGTCCGTTCTGCGGGCGAAAGAGATGGGGCAGAAGGCCCTTGCCATCACCGACCACGGCGCAATGTACGGGGTCTACGATTTCTGGAAGGCCGCAAAGGATGCGGGCATAAAGCCCATTATCGGCTGTGAGGTCTACCTCGCCCCCAGAAGCCGCTTCGACCGCACCTACGACCGGGATTCCGAGGCCGAGCATCTGGTTTTGCTCTGCGAAAACGGCGAGGGCTACAAAAACCTTATGAAAATGGTAAGCCTTGCCTGGACGGAAGGCTTTTACATAAAGCCCCGTGTGGACATGGAGCTTATCCGGAGCTGTTCAAAGGGGCTTATCTGCCTTTCTGCCTGCATTGCCGGGCGTATCCCCCGGCTTATCTTAAAGGGGCAGTACGAAAAGGCAAAGGCCTTTGCCCTTGAGCTGGAGGGCATCTTCGGCAGGGGAAACTTTTACCTTGAAATGCAGGACCACGGTATTCCCGAGCAGAAGACCGTTAACGCCGCAATACTCCGGCTTCACGCCGAGACCGGCATTCCCCTTGTTGCCACCAACGACGCCCACTACGTAAAGCGTGAAAACGCCGAGCTTCAGGACGTTCTCATGTGCATCCAAACGGTGAAAAAGCTGGACGACAAGGACAGAATGCGCTTTGAGAGCAGCGAGTTTTACCTTAAATCCGGGGACGAAATGGCCGCCCTCTTCCCATCCACCCCCCAGGCTTTGGAAAATACCGTGAAAATTGCCGACCGCTGTAACGTGGAGTTTGGCTTTACGGGCTATATCCAGCCCGTTTTCCCCCTGCCCGAGGGCTGGACGGACAGCGCCGAATACCTTCGCGAGCGCTGTAACCGGGGCTTTTTGCGGCGTTACGGTGAAAACGCCCCCCAAAAATACCGGGAGAGGCTTGAATACGAGCTTTCGGTCATAATCGGCATGGGCTTCCCGGACTATTACCTCATTGTTGCGGACTACGTTAACCACGCCAAGGAAGTTGGCATTCCCGTTGGCCCCGGCCGCGGAAGCGGCGCCGGAAGCATTGCGGCGTACTGCATGGGCATAACGGATATCTGCCCCATGAAATACGACCTGCCCTTCGAGCGCTTTCTCAACCCCGAGCGTGTCTCCATGCCGGACTTCGACGTGGACTTTTGCCCCAAGCGCCGGGGCGAGATGATAGACTATATGGTGGAGCGCTACGGCGCAGACCACGTGTCGCAGATCATCACCTTCGGCACCATGGCCGCCCGCGCGGTCATCCGGGACGTTGGCAGAGTGCTGGACGTGCCCTACGCCGAGGTGGACAAAATTGCAAAGCTCATTCCAAACGAGCTCCACATTACAATAGAAAAAGCCCTTGAAAAGACCGCACCCCTCCGGGAGCTCTACGAGAGCGACGCCACGGTAAAGCGGCTTATCGACCTTGCAAAGGGTCTTGAGGGTATGCCCAGAAACGCCTCCACCCACGCCGCAGGCCTTGTGGTCACACCCCGTCCCACCGTGGAGTACGTTCCCCTTGCCAAAAACGACGAGGCCGTTGTCACCCAGTTCCCCATGAACACCGTTGCGGATCTGGGACTTGTAAAGATGGACTTTTTGGGGCTCAGAAACCTCACCATCATCGGCGACACAGTCCGCCAGATAAAAAAGCGCGTTCCCTCCTTTGAGATCGAAAGCATTCCCGACGACGATGCCGAGACCTTTAAAATGCTGGCCGAAGGCCGCACCTGCGGAGTTTTCCAGCTTGAAAGCTCCGGCATGACCGGGGTCGCGGTGAGCCTGAAGGCTCAGTCCGTTGAAGAGATCTCCGCCGTTATCGCCCTTTACCGCCCGGGTCCCATGGAACAGATCCCGAAATACATCGAAGGCAAGTTCCACCCCGAGCGTGTCACCTACCGACACCCCCTGCTTAAAGACGTGCTTGGCATAACCTACGGCTGTCCGCTGTACCAGGAGCAGGTCATGGAGATCTTCCGCTCCCTTGGGGGCTATTCTCTGGGACACGCAGACATTGTCCGCCGCGCCATAAGCAAAAAGAAAATGTCCGTGTTGGAGCACGAAAAAAACAGCTTTATCTACGGCAACGAGGCCGAAGGCGTTCCCGGCTGTCCCGCAAAGGGCATAGACGAGGCCACAGCCCGTGCCATTTTCGAGGATATCGAAAGCTTTGCCAGCTACGGCTTCAACAAGGCCCACTCTGCGGCCTATGCCATGGTGAGCTACCAGACCGCCTATCTCAAATGCCACTACCCCGGAGAATATATGGGCGCCCTGCTCTCAAGCGTTCTGGACAACGCCGGCAAGGTTGCGGAATATTCCGCCGAGTGCAAGGCCATGGGGATCTCCGTTCTGCCTCCCAACGTCAACAAAAGCGAGGACGGCTTCGTCGTTGAGGACGGAAACATTCGTTTCGGCCTCGTGGCCATCAAAAACGTGGGCATGAAGCTCATACTCGACCTTGTTGCCGAGCGGAACAAAAACGGCCCCTTTACCGGCTTTGGGGATTTTATAACCCGTATGTGCGAGTACGATTTCAACAAGCGCGCCGCAGAGAGCCTTATACGCTGCGGAGCCTGCGATTGCTTCGGGCTTTACCGCAGTCAGATGATGGCCATGTTCGAGGGGCTCATCGAGTCTGCCGTCCACGCAAAGGCCAGCCGCATTGAGAACCAGTTCATGCTCTTCGAGGAAGAGGAGCTTCCCCAGGTGACCGAACCCGTTCCCCCCAGAATGGAAGAGTTTACCCGCCGGGACCTTTTGCTCATGGAAAAGGAGACCGCCGGGATCTACCTCTCCGGCCACCCCCTGGACGAATACGCCCGGGACTTCGAGGTCAGCCGCACCCTGCCCCTTTCGGAGATCATCGGCGAGGCCAACCCCGAGGAGGACGAGTACGGTGAAGGCCTGCGGGGCAATATGAGCTACGACGGAAAGATCGTCACCGTTGGCGGCATCGTCACCTCCGTCAAGCAGAAATCCACCAAAAACAGCCAGCTCATGGCCTTCGTCGGGTTTGAGGACCTCACCGGAAGCCTTGAAATGCTGGTCTTCCCCAAGGTTCTGGCAAGCTTTGGGGGATATATCCGCGCGGACAACGCCGTTGTCGTAAAGGCAAGGGTGAGCATTCGCGAGGGCGAGGATCCAAAGCTTATCTGCGAGGAGTGCCGCCCGGCACGTCCCGCAAAAATGGTTGAGGAGGAGCTTGCCGCCGAAGCTCAAAGGCACGCCGCAGAGCCCGAACGTAACAGACGCCCCGAGCCCGACGAGTCCAACCGCACCACCATCTTCGACCGTCCCGCTCCCCCAAGACCCGCTCCGCCCCGGGAAGAAAACCGAAAGCTTTTCCTCCGGGTGGAAAAAGAAGATCCCGCGCTTTTCAAACGCCTTAAGGGGCTTTTCCAGATGTTCCCGGGAGAAATACCGGTCATCATCTGGGTGAGCTCCACAAACCGCAGGCTTTCCGGCGGCGCAGATAACACCGTTTGCGCAGACGAGCGCTTTATTTCGGAGCTTATACGCCTTTTGGGTCAGGGAAGCGCCATAATAAAGTGATTTTCGGTTGACGGAACCGCCATATTACGATATAATATAATTTACCCCTCGGGAAAGGAGAGATCGCGACAAAATGGAAGACCTGGTACTCAGAAGGCAGCCCTACAGCGCCGAAGCGGAACAGGCTGTGCTGGGAAGCATACTTATCGACTCCGCAACGGTGGCAACCGCCGTTTCTATGCTGAAGACAGACGATTTTTATATTCCCGAAAACGCGAAAATATTCGATACCCTCGTTTCAATGTTTACAGGGGGCGAAAAGATAGACCCCATAACCCTGCTGGACAAGCTCAAGGAGCTTGAGCTCTACGACGACGCAGGAGGAAGATCCTACCTCTACAAGATCATGGAGGCAACGCCCTCTGCGGTGAACATCGAGGCCTACGCCGCCATCGTAAAGGACAAGGCAAAGCTCCGCAAGCTGGCCGAGGTCACCGGCGAGGCAAACACCCGCGCCATGGGCGAGGTGGGCTCCGTATCCGAACAGCTTGAAACTCTGGAGCAGCAGCTTTTTGAGCTTCGCGGCGAGAGAAGCGGAGCGGGACTCGTGCCCATCCGGGAGGCGCTCAACGACAGCCTTCGGGAAATGAAGGAGCTGGCAGGCCAGGGAGGCAAGCTTCCCGGTCTTCCCACGGGCTTCCGCGACCTTGACTTTTACATTTCCGGCCTGAACCGTTCCGACCTTATAATCCTTGCCGCCCGACCGGGCGTTGGCAAGACCTCCGTCGCCCTCAACATCGCCCGTTACGCCGCAGAGGCCGGGGAGGGCAAAAACGTTCTCCTCTTCAACCTTGAGATGAGCCGCGTTCAGCTGGTTCAGAGAATGCTCTCCAGCGAGGCTCTGGTCGAGCTGGGCAAGCTCCGCACCGCCAACATGGTGCGGGACGAGTGGGACAGGCTTGTGGCCGGCGCACTGAAGCTGGCAAAGCTTCCCATTTACGTGGACGATACCTCAAACATCACCGTTGCCGAGATAAAGGCCCGTGTCCGCCGGGTGCGGGACGTGGGCCTGGTGGTCATAGACTACCTCCAGCTCATCAAGGGCGGCCGAAAGGACGGTAACCGCGTTCTTGAGGTCAGCGATATCAGCCGTTCCTTAAAGATCATGGCAAAGGAGCTTAACATTCCCGTGCTCTGCCTTGCCCAGCTCTCCCGCGCATCGGAACAGCGCAAGGACGATCCCAAGCCCAAGCTCTCCGACCTTCGTGACTCCGGCGCCATCGAACAGGACGCGGACATCGTTCTCTTCCTCTACCGCGACGAGCAATACCACCCGGACACCGCAGAAAAGAACGTCTGCGACTGTATAATCGCCAAAAACCGCCACGGTCAGTGCAACACGGTTCAGTTCCAGTGGCAGGGTCAGTTCACACGCTTTACAATGCGTGACAGAATACATGAAAAGCCACAGTAAACGGGTTTTGGCCTGGATAAGGCAAAACGGACTCATCTCCCCCGGGGACAGGGTCGTCTGTGCCCTTTCCGGCGGCGCAGACTCCGTGGCAATGACACTTTTGCTCTTTTCTCTTCAGAAAGAGCTTGGGGCGGAGATATCCGCCGCCCACGTTAACCATATGCTCCGGGGAGCCGAGGCCGACCGGGACGAGGCCTTTTGCAAAAGCCTCTGCGAAAACCTCGGCATTCCCTTCACCGCCCTTCATGGCGACGCCGCAGAGCTCGCCCGGAAAGAGGGAAAAAGCCTTGAGGACGGGGCAAGGGAGCTTCGCTATTCCCTTCTTGCAACCCTCGGTGCAGACAGGATCGCCGTCGCCCACAACACGGAGGACAACCTTGAAACCGTGATCATGCGCCTTGCCCGGGGCGGCGGAGCCCGGGGACTTTCGGGCATTCCCCCGAAAAACGGCAGGGTCATTCGCCCGGTCATGTGTCTTTCCCGGGCAGAGACCGAAGAGATCTGCCGCAACGCCGGAGCCGGCTTCGTCACGGACTCTTCAAACCTGTCCGACGACTATACCCGCAACCTCATCCGCCACAAAATTATGCCGGTCATGGCAGAGCTTAACCCTGCCGCGGCCGCTCTTGCCCTTGAAAACAGCGCCTTTCTCCGCCAGGAGGACGCTTTTCTGGACAGCCGCGCCCGGGAGCTTCTGGAAAGCGCCGGCCAGATGAATACCGGGCTTTTCACCGCCGCCGGAGAGGTGCTCTCCCGGAGGATACTCCGCATTGAAGCCGAAAAGGCCGGAGCGGAGCTTGACGGGCGCACCGCCCAAAGGCTTTACGACCTGACCCTTTCCGGAAAAAGCCGCTTTTACGCCGACGTTCCGGGAAAGAGGTTTTACGGGGAATACGGCAGGTTTTGGTTCGGAGACAGGTGCGACAGCACCGGGTTTTCCTTTGACCTTATACCGGGCGTTCCCGTGGACACGGGGGCGTGGACGGTGGAGCTTTTGCCCCGCAAAGAGGAAAACATTTATAGAAAATTCAACATTTTCACCCTGTCTTCTGATAAAATACAGAATGGGCTGAAGATCCGCTCCGTCCGTGACGGAGACCGGTTTTGCCGCAACGGGAAAAGCGGCACCAAGACCCTGAAAAAGCTTTTTTCCGACATGAAGCTCCCCCGGACCGAGAGGGAAACGCTTCCCGTCTGCGCCGACGGGGAAGGGGTGCTTTTCGTGCCGGGGCTGGGAGAAAATTTTTCCCGGAGACCCTTTACGGGGGACGGGGAAATTTTTGATATAGTTTTCACGAAAAAGGAACAAACTAACAAAACATAACAAAAGGGGAACAGAAAATGGAACTGCACAACGACGTTGAGAGAATACTCCTTTCCGAAGAACAGATCAAGGCCCGCGTTGCCGAGATCGGCAGAGAGATCTCTCTTGATTACCAGGGCAAAAAACCCCTGCTGGTGAGCGTTCTCAAGGGCTCCATTGTTTTTATGGCCGACCTTATGCGCTCCATCAACGTTGACTGCGAGATCGACTTTATGAGCGTCTCCTCCTACGGCAGAAGCAAGACCAGCTCAGGTGTCGTCCGCATTCTCAAGGACCTTGACCACGATATCACAGACAAGCATATTATCGTTGTTGAGGACATTCTGGACAGCGGCCTTACTCTGTCCTACATTCTCGAAATGCTCAAGAGCCGCGGCGCGGCGTCCATTCGCCTCTGCACTCTGCTGGATAAGCCCGAGAGAAGAAAGGTCAGCGTTGCCGTTGACTACGCCGGCTTTACCGTGCCGGACGATTTCGTCGTGGGCTACGGCCTTGACTACGGCGAGTATTACAGAAATCTGCCCTATATCGGCGTTTTGAAGCCCGAGGTCTATACCAAGTGACCTGTTTTCCGGGCGCTTTAATTGGAAAGGTGTGAAACCGTTGAAGAAAAAGAATTTCCGGGGCGTACTGATATACGTTCTCATGCTTGTGGGTCTCATCGTTGCTCTCACGGTGCTCTTTGACCGTGGCGGCAAGGGCGAGGAGCCTCCCACCTATTCCGAGGTGCTTGAGCTCTTCAGAGAATCAAAGGTCTCTGAGTTCCTCCTCGACGACAGAGAGCTTTCAATGAAGCTCACCGACGGCACCGAAATGGTCTACGAGGTGCCCTATCTCTCCCTGTTTATCGACGATATCAACGAGATAATGGACGAAAAGCGCGCCGCAGGGGAAGAGCTTCCCTCGTCCTACGACCTCATCCCCGCAGATGAGACTCCCTGGTGGCTGAACTTCGTGCCCTATTTGGTGCTGTTCGGCGTTATTATCATCCTCTGGTTCTTTATGATGCGCCAGGCAAACGGCGGCGGCAAGGCCATGAACTTTGGCAAAGCCCACGCCAGAGTCAGCGTCGGCTCCAAAAACCCCGTCACCTTCGCAGACGTTGCCGGTGCGGACGAAGAAAAAGAAGAGCTTTCTGAGATCGTTGACTTTTTGAAGGATCCCAAAAAATATACCGACCTTGGAGCCAGAGTTCCCAGAGGCGTTCTGCTTGTGGGCCCTCCGGGCACGGGTAAGACCTATCTGGCAAAGGCCGTTGCAGGCGAGGCGGGCGTGCCCTTCCTCTCCATTTCCGGCTCCGACTTCGTGGAGATGTACGTCGGCGTTGGCGCAAGCCGCGTGCGCGACCTTTTTGACCAGGCCAAGAAAAACCAGCCTTCCATCGTCTTCATCGACGAGATCGACGCCGTCGGCCGCCAGAGAGGCGCCGGTCTGGGCGGCGGTCACGACGAGAGAGAACAGACCCTCAACCAGCTCCTTGTTGAGATGGACGGTTTCACCGTGAACGAGGGCGTTATCATCATCGCCGCCACCAACCGTCCCGACATTCTGGACACCGCCCTTCTCCGTCCCGGCCGATTCGACCGTCAGGTCTACATCGGCATGCCGGACAAAAAGGCCAGAGAGGCCATTCTCCGCATCCACGCCAGAGGCAAGACCTTTGAGCCGGACGTTGACTTTGAGGTCATCGCCAAGGCCACCACGGGCTTCAGCCCCGCCGACCTTGAAAACCTGCTCAACGAGGCCGCTCTTCTCACCGCCCGCCGGAAAAAGACCGCTATCGGCATGACCGAGGTCAACGAGAGCGTCGTTAAGGTCATGATGGGCCCCGAAAAGAAGAGCCGTACCGTTACCGAAAAGGACAAAAAGCTCACCGCTTACCACGAAGCCGGCCACGCCGTTGTGCGCCGCTTCCTGCCCAACCTCACCCCCGTCCACGAGATCTCCATTATTCCCCGTGGGATGGCCGGAGGCTACACCATGTGGCTCCCCTCTGACGACAAGAACTACGTCTCACGCAACGAAATGTACGAGAGCATCGTATGCTCCCTTGGCGGCCGTGTGGCCGAAAAGCTCTTCCTGGACGATATCTCCACCGGCGCTTCTTCGGACATTTCCCACGCCACCGACACCGCAAGAAAGATGGTCATGAAATACGGCATGAGCGACGAGCTTGGTCCCATCGCCTTTGACAGCGAGAACCACGAGGTCTTCATCGGCCGCGATTTCGGCGCCGTCCACAACTATTCCGAACAGGTCGCCGCCAAGATCGACGCCGAGATCTCCGGCATGATCAAGAGCGCCTTTGCCAAAGCCGAGGAGATTCTCTCCGAAAAGGCAGACAAGGTCCACGCCGTCTCCGCCTACCTTATGGAGCACGAAAAGATGGACGCGTCCGAATTCAACAGCTTCTTTGCCCAGGGCGAGGGTACTCCCGCCGTTGATACCCCCGAAGAGGCCGAAACCCTGGAAAACTGAAAACACCATGGCAAGAACGGTTCTTCTCACTGCCGGAGAAAATGAAGGCAGAAGAAGTCTGTCCCGGGTTTTACGGAGCAGACTGTGCGCTTCGCACAGTCTGCTCGTTAAATTAAAGGCCAACTGCGCCGTTTCCGTAAACGGCGAGACCGCCCGGCTGGACAGACTGGTCTTTCCCGGAGATCTGATCTCCGTTGACGTTCCGGAGCTTTGGAGCGAGACCGGGGACGAGCCCAGCCTGGTCCCGGCGGACGTATCCGTGCCCGTTATTTTCGAGGACGAGGACTTCGTGGTCTTTTCAAAGCCTGCGGGAATGCCCAGCCACCCCTCCCACGGCCACCGGGACGACACTTTGGCAAACGCCTTTGCGGCAATGTACCCCCAAAGGGTCTGCCGCACCGTGACAAGACTGGACTCCGGCACCTCCGGAGCCGTGCTCATCGCAAAAAATATGCTCTCCGGCGCAGTCGAGCGGGAGAGCGTGACCAGAATATACTACGGAATAACGGACAGACCCGTGAGCTTTTTCCGCAAAAGCTTTTCCGCCCCCATCCAACGGGAGCTTCCCGAACAGCCCCGGCGCATCGTCACACCCCGGGGAAAGAGCGCCGTGACCCATATTTTCCGGGTGCGGGAGAAAAACGGGTTCACCCTTTTGCGCTTCCGGCTTGAGACCGGGCGCACCCATCAGATAAGGGTACACTGCGCCGCTCTTGGCATTCCCCTTGTGGGGGACGGGCTCTACGGCGGCACCGAAGGTATTCTTGACCGTCCCGCGCTCCACGGGGCGTATCTTTCGCTGGTCAACCCCGTTACGGGCAGGCGAATTGCCGCAAAAGCCCCCCTCGCCCCGGACATGAGGGCGCTTATCATCTGAAATTTTCCGGAAAGGAGACCGCGCAAGTGAGCGTGAAAGGAAAAAGCATAGCTCCCGTTTTGGGCAGAGTTTTTGCCAGGATATGTGCCGCCTGGTTTTTGGGCATTGCCCTCACCCTTATCCTTCGCCCGGGAGACGCATCATACACGGAATACAGCCTTGAAAACCTGCGCCTCACCCTTATCTGTGCCGGAGCGGCTCTGGCGCTGTTCACCGGGGGCGACGCGGTCTTCCGGCTGAAAAAACGGCAGAATTTCGACCTTCTGGCCCTTCTGGGGTGTTCGGTACTGCTGTCTGCGGTGTCCGCATATAAGTTTATGAGCATTTTCTACTCCGTGGGTTGCTTTGTGGGGCTTTGCGCTGTTTGTGCGGTGTGTTTTTACCGCCGCAGGCTGACCCTTCCGGAACTTTCCCTGGGGAAAAAGGCATCCCTGCTTATTCTTCTCGCCTCCGGCGCGGCGGTGACCATCTTTGTGGCGGCGGTCAGCGTTGTGCGCTACCGGGCGTATTACGCTCCCTCCTTTGACTTTGGCATTTTTGCGAATATGTTCGAAAACATGCTCTCCACCGGGCTTCCCAACACCACCTGCGAGCGAAACGGCCTTCTGAGCCACTTTGCCGTCCACCTTTCGCCAATATTCTACCTTATTCTGCCCGTCTACGCCCTTTTCCCCCGTCCGGAAACTCTGCTCATCGTCCAGGCGGCGGCTGTGGTTTCCGGCTGTGTGCCGATGTGGCTCATCGCAAGAAAAAAGACCGGAAGCTCCGGCGCGGCGGCGGTTTTTGCCCTGCTTTACCTGCTCTACCCCGCATTTTCCTGCGGCGCGTTCTTTGATTTTCACGAGAACAAGTTTTTAGCCCCCCTTATCCTTTGGCTCCTGTGGTTTGTCGAGGAAAAAAAGCGGCTTCCCATGTACCTTTTCTTTCTGCTCACCCTTGCCGTTAAGGAGGACGCTCCGGTCTACACCGCAGTGATCGGGCTCTATCTCTTCTTCGGGAAAAAAGAACGGCTCCACGGCGGGATCATGTTTTTGGGGTCGGGAGCGTATTTTGCCCTTGCGCTGGGACTTCTTTCCCGTTTCGGTGAGGGGGCACAGCTCTGGCGGTACGACAATATCGCCCCCGGAGGCATACGGGAGGTTATAAAGGCCACGCTTTTGAACCCCATGCGTGTGATCGCAAGCTGTGTTGACGGGGACAAGATCAAGTTCATCTTCCAGATGCTCTTTCCCCTGCTGGGGCTTCCCCTGATGTGCCGAAAGCCCTCGGGCTGTTTTCTGCTGATACCTTTTTTGCTTGTAAACCTCATGCCGTCGTATGCCTACCAGCACGACATCGGCTATCAGTATACCTACGGCTCGGGAGCGCTGCTGGTCTACCTTTCGGTGGTGAACTGGTGCGACGTTAGAAAGGCTCTCGAATCCCGGTACGTCTCCGTCTGCGCCCTGGGCGTTTGCGCCGCGGCGCTGCTCTCGTTTATGAGCTCCGGAGCAAGGGGCGGAATGTATTTCAAAATGGCAAGGGAAGAGGCTCACCTTATCAGCTCCATAGACTACGCTCTGGACTCCATTCCCGAGGAGAAAAGCGTTTGCGCCTCAACCATGTTCGTTGCCCACCTTGCCGACCGGGAGGAGATCTACGACCTGGACGACGAGTTCCGCCTTGCGGACTACGTTGCCATCGACCTTCGCAACCGCAGTACCCAGGAGGCCGACACACAGATAATGAGCCTTGAGGCTCTTGGCTACCGCCAAAAGGTCATCTGCCCCGGGGCGGCGGTGATTCTTGAAAAATACTGAGCTCACGCCCCTTGATAACCAATGGGTTTTGTGATAAACTTAAAAGCGAAAAATATATGGGAGGAAAAAAATCTTATGTACTGCAAACATTGCGGCCGCAAGCTGGACGAAGACGCCCGCTTTTGTCCCGCCTGTGGAAAGACCGTTGAAAAAGACGCGGCCGAAGAACCCGTTTACGTTGCCGAAGAGCCCGTTTACACCCCCGAAGAGCCCGTTTACGTTGCTGAAGAGCCCGTTTACGCCGCTGAAGAGCCCACGGCGGCTCCCAAGGCAAAAAGCCCCGTTCTGCCAGCCATTCTCATGGGCGTGTTTTTGCTGGTCTGGAACTTTATTACCGTTCTGCTGAACCTCAACCTCCGCACCCTTACGACCTTGATCCAGCAAGGGTTTGACCGGGGGCTGAGAAACTTTTTCATCTCCTTTAGCGTAAACGCCGGTCTTGTGTGCGTCCAGGCCTTTATCGGCGCGGTGATCGTGCTGGTGGTCATTCTCATCCGCAGAAAAAAGCTTGCCTCTGTCACCTATAAGGACCTTATCGCCTTTGCCGTGTTTGTTGTATCCGTTTACGTTTTCAACCGGCTTGGCGGTCTGATCACCGCCAACGCCATGAACAGATACGGAGGCTCTATTTTCGCGGCAAAGGCCGCTTCAACCTCTGCGCTGAGCATAGCCAGCTTTTCGACCCTTCTTGGGTGGGTCGGCCTTGCCATTTTCCTGCTTGCCCGCTCCGGCGCAAAGATAGTCTCCCTTATCGCGGGCATCTGCGTCGTCGTTTTCTATTTTATCGTCGGCGTCTGTCTCGCCGTTTTCGCCGCACACGTCATGCGCCTGTTCACCCCCCATTCCTTCGTTCTTGAAAGTGCCGTCATTTTCCTTCGCATCGGCGCTATCGTGATGGTGCTCCCCGTTTTCCTTCAGCTTCTGTTCTACTGGGGCTGGGGCTCTGAAAAGATCGGCTTTATTCCCGCCGTTATCTACGGACCCGTTCAGGGTATTTTAAATCTTGTTCTTGGATCGGGACTTACTTACCTGCTTGTAGGAGTTATCAACACCGGTTTGGCATACGTTGAAGCAGCTTCCGTTCTGCCCTGGCTCGCCGGTGGAGTATATCTCATTCTTTTCACCGTTCTTGGCGCTGTTAAGGCCGCAAAGAAGAAAAAAGCACTGAACGCATAAGGGGAAGTTTTTTACCATGTATTCTGAACGTGCGGAAGCCCCCAAAAACAGGGCGCTTCTTCCGGCCTTTCTCATGGGCGGATTTTTGCTGGTCTGGAATTTCATAGCCTTCGTTTTGGGCATAAATTTCCGGGCGCTGAAGGTCATTGCCCAGCAGGTTGGCTGGGAAATGCTCCGGCCTCAGCTTGCTGTCATTGGCATAAACGCCGGAAAGACCCTTGTCCAGGCTCTCGTCGGAGCGGTCATCGTTCTGATCATCATTCTCGTGTGCAAAAACAGGCTCAGGGTCACCTATAAGGACCTTATCGCCTTTGCCCTGTTCACGGTCTCTCTGTGGGGCTTTGGCAGGCTGGAGGGTCTGTTTACCACGGTTTTGACAGGACAGATGCTGGGTAATTCCTATCTGGCGGCAAGCGGTGCGGCAACTTCTGTGACAAACCTTATAAATTTCGGCGTGCTCTTTGGCTGGCTCTGCCTTGCCGTGTGGCTTTTGGGCAGGGCGGGGAAAAAGGTGCTCTCCCCCGTTTTGGGCGGATGCATTCTGGGCGTGCGCTTTTTCGTCGGAATATGTGCCGCGGTCTTTGCAATGCCTATGCTGAGGCGCTTGGGCGCTCCCGAATCCGTTATCGACATTGCCGCTGGCATTGTCCGCGTGAGCGCACTTCTCTCCATCGTCCCCGCAACGGTGGAGATGCTGTTCTTCTGGACATGGGGAACGGAGAAGATGGGCTTTGTCCCTGCCATGATCTACGGTCCGGCGCAGGGGCTTTTGAACCTGATGCTCGGCTATACCGGGGCGTTTCTGGTTTTATCCGTGTTCCGTCTCGGCGCAGCTTATGCCGGGCTGGGCACTCTCGTCGCATGGCTTTTGGGCGGAGTGTATCCCGTTATTTTCGCCGTTATCGGCATTATCAGACAGGCCAAACGAAAAGCATAAGCTCAATACCGCACCTCCCGGGGGCAATAACGGGAAGGTGCGGTATTTTTTTCGAAAAAAGTCGAATTTATTCTTGCAATCCTGCCGGTCGCTGTGTTATACTCATATCAAAGAAAAGCTTTTGGGAGGTAATATCTTTATGATGCGCAGGCTGAACAGCAAAGAAGCCCCTGCCGGGGGAGAAGCTACCGTCAAAAAAGCCGCGGTAATGCCGGCAATACTTATGGCGGCGGTTTGCTATCTTGCAGGCTGGATCAACACTATGATGTCCCTTGACGTGGAGCGTGCCATAATCTTTATCCAGCAGGGCCGCACCGAACAGCTCAAAGCCATGCTCCTGGGCTTTGTCAAGGTTCTTGCCCACGACAACGCCGAACAGCTTTTGGGCGTTATTCTCGTTGCGGTAGTTATTTTCCTCAAGAGAAAATCCCTTGAAAACATAAAATACAAGGACATCGCCGTTGCGGCGGTGTGGTTTGTGTTCACTCTGGGTCTGGGCAAGCTCTCTGCCACGGTGAACCACCTGCTGGTCAGCGAGAACATGAGCCATATGGCAAACGTTGCCATCGGCGAAAAGACCGCCGCTGTGGATATGTTCACGGTTCCCCTGCTTGTAAACTGGGTGGCTCTGGCCGTGTTCATTCTCGTCCGTTCCGGCGCTGTCAAGCTCGCCCGCACACTTTCCGGCGGCGTGAGCCTTCTGTCCCTTGTGGCAAGCGTTGCTTCCTGCATTTTCACAGGCAAGCTTCTGGGCGCGATCTCCCAGAATATGCCCAACGTCATCGAAGCCGCCACACCCCTTACCCGGGTCGCACTTCTGCTGGACTTTATCGGCGTGGTCACCGTGCTGTTCTTCTGGTATATCTACGGTGAGGGCAGAATTAAGCTCTTCGGAGCCATTGTCTACAGCATCGTCCAGCCCCTTCTGCTCACCCTTTTGGGCGCGGCGTTCATCTTTATCGGTGCCGCCCTCATGCCCGAAGGAGGAAAGATCGGCGCCGGTCTCGTGTTCACGGGCTTTGGCCAGCCTTTGGCATACTGCCTTGGCGGAGGCGGACTCGTGGGCATTCTGCTTTTGAAAAAGCTCCGTGATGCCAAAAAAGCCGCAAAACAGCAGGCTTAAAACCCCAAAAAATCTTCGGGACAGAGCAAAACCTGCTCTGTCCCGTTTTTTTCTTTTGACAGGGAGCTTGTCCCTGTGATATAATCAAGTTGACAAACAAGCCTTAAGGCGGTGAGAAATATGTACAGCTTTAAAATAAAGGACGAGCCCTTTGCGGTGGGCTATCTCTCCTGCGAAAGCGAAAGCATTTACGTTCGCACGGGCACGGGCGTTTTGGAGACCGTGCGCCATGGAAAAATATACTTCGATAAGGACACCGGCTTTGCCTCTCTCGATCTTGGGGGAATGGCCTGCCGCAACACCTGGCAGGCAGGGCAGAGTCCCGACCTTGGGCGGCTGGAGCAAAAGGCTTTGGCCAACCCGGAAACGGCGGAGGACTACCGCTATATCGCCCGGGAAATGGCAAAGGTGGATCTGAACGCCATTGAAAGGCACTTCACCGAAAACCAGCGGGACATAATAATCTCCTCCTCGGGCTGGGGCGGAACCTGGGGCGGTCACAGCGTTCCAAACCTTTTCCACTTTGCCCTTTTGGGAACGGAAGCTCTCCGGGAAAAGGTCGCCCGCTGCGCCGCAGAAAACCCGGGCTCTGCAGATTTTTACCGGGGACTTGAACTGGCACTGGATGCAATCGAGCTCCTCGCCGACCGCATTTGCGCATCCGCCCGGGAGGAGCTTGAAAAGACCGGGGACAAAAAGCTGGAAAGGCTGATACGCACCTTTTCGGAGTGCCCCCGCAGGCCTGCCGTCACCTTTGAAGAGGCCCTCTGCGTTTACCAGATGGTCTATAATCTCGACGGCCCGGACTCCCCGGGACATTTCGACCAGTATATGTACGGCTTCTGGAAAAACTCGGACTACGCCCCCTCACGCCAGGCGCTGGAGGACATTTGGGTCTATTTCCACAAGACGAGAACCTGGAATCTGTGCATTTCCGGCTCGGACGAAAACTGGAACGACCTTTCAAACGACCTCACCTACGAAATTCTGGACGTCGCCCGGAAATTCCGCTTCCAGACCCCAAACCTCACCATGCGGTGTCACAGAAACACCCCGGAAGCCCTCTACGCCGCCGCCGCAAAGACCCTTGCCACAGGCATCGGAATGCCGGCGCTCTACAACGACGAGGTTGTCTGTCCCGCCCTTGAGAGCCTTGGCATTCCCCCAAAGGACTCCCACCTCTACGTTATGAACGGCTGTAACCAGATAGATATCCAGGGCAAATCCCACATGGGACTTGAGGACGGCGAGGTGAACCTTGCCCTTGCTCTGAGCTACGCCCTCACAAACGGCTACAACAAGCGCTACGACAGGGTCATCGGCCTTGAGACCGGCGTGGCTGAGAGCTTTGACACCTTTGAAAAGTTCTACGCCGCCGTAAAGGCGCAGATCGCCCACCTTTGCGACCAGGTCTGCGCCAGCGCAAACACCGCCCAGGAGATGGTCGCCGCACGCTCGGCAAACCTTTTCCGCTCACTTTGCATAGAGGGCTGTGTTGAAAAAGGCCTGGACCACAAAAACCGCGGACCCCTCTACGGCCACGGTCAGATCCTTTGGGAGGGAGGCGCCGAGCTTTACGACTCGCTTGCCAACATCAAACGCTACGTTTATGAGCAGAAAAAGTACACTCTCGCCCAGGTACGTGATGCCATTCTTTCGGATTTCGCCGGTCAGGAGGAAATGTACGCCGATTTCAAGCGCTCGGGGCTGAACTTTGGAAACGACGACCCCTACGTGGACGGGTTTGCCCGGGAGACCATGGACGAATTCAACCGCTATCTGCGAAAGAAAAAGACCTGGCGGGGCGGTTTTTACTCCGGCGGATGCTCGCCCTTTAACCGCGCCGCAGACTACGGCCGCCAGACCGGCGCTCTGCCCAACGGCAAGCTCTCCACGGAGACCATGTTTGCCGACTCCATCGGCGCCACCCCGGGACGGGACGTGAAGGGCCCCACGGCTCTGCTGAACTCCTGCCTCGCATTTGATCACAGCCTTGCCGGAAGCGGGTTTATTCTGAACCTGAAATTCGAACGGGGGCTTTTTGAGAGCGAAAAGGGTCAGGCAGGCTTTATTGCCCTGTGGAAGACCTATTTTGCCCGGGGCGGCCAGCAGCTTTCCGTCACCGTTGCCGACCGCGCGATCCTTCTCGCCGCCAAAGCCGACCCCGACGCCCACAGAGACCTCATCGTCCGCGTGGGAGGCTACAGCGAGTATTTTGTAAACCTGTCAGCCGAGCTTCAGGAAAACATCATCGCAAGAACGGGATATTGATTCTCCCCGACACAAAAAAGCTCCCTTTTTATGGCGTAATGTCCTTATGGGACATTACGCCAACGAAATAAATCCCTCACGGGATTTATGAAATATCCTATGGATATGAAATATTGCTTCGCAATGTGAAATACGCTGCGGCGTATCGGGATTTATTTCATTTCACGTTCGGGCGCAGTCCGAATATTTCACAATTCTCGAAGAGAATTATTTCACATTTTGCGTCAGCAAAATATTTCAATAAAAAGAAAGAGAAGGAACAACCGATAGGTTGAGCCTTCTCTTTTTCTGTTGCAAGTGGGTTCGGGCAACTGCCCGACTGCATTTGTGCATACAAATGCGATGCCGGTTCTTTTCAGCAGAAATGATAGAAAACGGTGCTTTCTAAAATTCTCCGTTAAGAACACAATCCTATCCAAAAGGGAGCTTTTTATTCTTCAGGAAACGATCTCGATCTCAACGCCCTCCGGGGCGGAGTATTCGGTCTTTATGCCGTCGGGAGTGGCGGTATGGCTTACGTTGACGACGCCGTGGGGTGTGGGGTAGGTGCCACGGGCGAAGGTCATGCCGCAGAGATCGGGGCGAAGAATGAGCTTTTTACAGCCGGGCTCGGCAATTGTAATGCCCAGCACGGTTTCTGCCAGAAACGCCGTGACCGCGGAGGACCAGCCGTGGCAAAGGCTGTGGCGCAGGCCAATATAGCAGAAGGCGCCGTTGTCCCCATGGATATCGCTCTTGCCCTCGGGCACGGGAGCGTCGATGGGCGCGGCGTTTTCCATCCAGTCGATGTTGAAATCCTCCCAGAAGGTGGTTGCGCCCATGGAGAGCATTGCGCCGTAGTATTCCTTGAGCACCTCAATTGCCCCGGGGGCGTCGGCCCGGGCGGCAACGGTGAAGAGGTAGTAGCTCATAAAGGTGGAAAAGCCCTTTGCGCCGCCGGAAAGGATGTTTTTACCGGCGGTGACCGTGTCGCTCCAGCCCGAAAGGGCGGCAAAGGCCTCGACCTGCTTTGCGCCGTGGGTGTCGAGCGCCGTTGCGCAGATAAGCTCTGCCTTGGCAAGACAATCCCCGGCCAGCATCACGTCTCCGCAGACCCCGGCGAGAAGCGAGGTCTTTCTCAGGCACAGCGCCATAAGGGCTCTGGTGCCTGCCTTTTCCCACGGGGTCTCGTGGCTGGGCCAGTCCAGGAAATAGCCCGGGAGGTGATCCTCGCCTGTTTCGTCCACAAGGGCTTCTATCTTTCGGGCAAGCTCAAGGGCGTATTCCCGGTTTTTCTCAAGGAAGGCCGTGCTTCCGGTGTAAAAATACCAGTCCCAGACCATTATCAGCCACCAGAGAGAGTAAGAGGGCATACCGTTCATCCAGCCGGAAAGAGGCGTCTGGTCCCGCATAAAGTCAAGGCTGTCCTCGAAGACCTGCTGAGGGCCGAAAACCGTGCGGACGGTGAGCATTTCGGGGTGCATATCTCCAACCCAGACCAGCCTGTCACGCTTTATGCCGTCCCAGATAAACTGCTGCATACAGTTGCGGCAGGTGTAGGCGGCAGTGGAGTAGATGCGGTTGAGAAGCTCGCTGTCGCACTCGAAGCTTCCGAGATAGGGAATGTCCCGGACGATCTCAACGGCGGAGAGCGCCTTTATGCGAAGAGAGGAATTCGGCTCCTCAAGAATTATGCGCACGAAGCGAAAGCCGCTTTCGGGGTAGGTCATGTCGCTGAAGGGGCAGATAAAGGTCTCGAAATCCCGGATGGCGTGGTCGTTGGTGGCACCCTTTTCGCCCACGGTGCTCATGGTCTCGGAGACGCTCTCTCCCAGCACGATGCGAACCTTTACGTTTTTCATTCCGGAGGTAACGTGGGTGAGCAGTCTTGGGGAGCCGTTAAGCTCTCTGCCAAAGTCCAAAATCACCTCTGCCTTTTCGCCGCTTTCGCCGTTTGAAAGCAGGGTGCAGGCAGGCTCGTCGGTGGTTATCTGAAGGGGCTTTTGGCTGAGCAAAAGCTCAGCGCCGGAAACCTCTCCCCGGGTGAGCACTACCTTCGAGGGGAAAAGGTCGTATCTTTTTCTCTGATCCATATATCTTTCGTCCCTTTGCGTCCGATTTATTATGCCTTGCCGTTGAGCCGGGCAGAGTAGACTCCCGCCCGGTGGAGGGCGGCGAGCTTTTCCGCAACGGCAGGTCGGTCCTCCCGGTAGGTCACACCAAACCAGCTCCCCGCGGTGGGCCGCAGGAGTATCTCCAGCCGGTCAAGGGCCAGCATTCTGTTTACGAAAACGGGAATGGGAAGCTCCTCGTTGTTTTTGCCGCCGTCGGTGGCGGCAAGGAATTCGGCAAAGCCGCGTTCAAGGTCACCGAAGATCTCCGGGCAGAAGCACCACATATTCATGGAGACCTGGGCGTCGGGGTCAAGCACCTCTCCGGAGACCGTGTCCACGATAGTGCCGTCGGGGTTCAGGCCGATTTTGGTGAGCTCTCTCACAGCGGTGAGTCTGCCGTTGCTGTTTTCAAATATTGCCCGGGCGACGGTGCCGTTGGGGCTGACGGTGTTTTTCAGCAGATAGGGCACGGAAACGCATTTGCCCTTTTCTCCGGCGATGTCGCAAAGCCCCCGGTAAGCCGCTCCAAAGGCCTCAGGCCCGTAATAATCGTCCGCATTGATCACCGCAAAGGGCTCCGCCACACAGGGCTTTGCGCACAAAAGGGCGTGGACGGTGCCGTAGGGCTTGGTTCTTCCGTGGGGCGCACCCTCCATGCTCTGGACGGCGTATTTTATCTCCACGCCCAGCTCAAGCCTCGACCGGCAGAACTCGTCCATCCAGGGGCGCATATCCTCTTTGATTATGAACACGAGCTTGGAAAAGCCCGCCCTCACGGCGTCGTGAATGGCATACTCCATGAGTATCTCCCCGTTGGGGCCCACTCCGTCCAGCTGTTTACAGCCGCCGTACCTTTTTCCGAGACCTGCCGCCATGAGCACAAGTGACGCTTTCATAAAAAAACAAAGCCTCCGCTGAATCTGGTAATCACTAAGACAATTATAACAGATAGCAAAGGCTTTGTCCACCGATTTGAAATTATTTCGGCTTTTTTATCCGCAAAAAAGACCCCGCAATGCCGGAAGCTTATTCAAGAGAGATCTCCTTCTTAAGGGCGGCAGACTGATAGAGGTAGTCCAGCAGCTTGGCGCTTTCAAGTATATTGTCGATATGGCTGCGGTTCTTAACGCCGGAGTCGATCTCCTCCAGGAATGCGACGTCCTCGCAAAGGTACATATTGGGGATCTCGTAGTCGGGGGCTTCGGTCTCTAAGGTCTCGCCGTTGTAGAACTCAAAGTGTCCGCAATAGTCCAGCCTTGCGCCGCCCTTGTCTCCCAAAAAGTCCACGAACATATCACGCTTGTTAATATTCTGGGCCCAGGCGCCGTTGAAGGAGATGCTGGCCTTGTCGGTGCGGACGTAGCCGGTGACGAAGTCCTCGACGTCGTTGGTGCCGTTTTCAACGTCGGAGGTATCCTCCGCCCACATACTTTCGTAGCGGTAGGACTTCATGTCCTTCGCCATTTCGCTGTAGGTGTCGCAGGTGAGATTTTCTATCTTTGCGCCGCCGAGAATGTAGAGAATAAGGTCCAGGAAGTGAACGCCCCAGTCGATGAGAGCGCCGCCGCCGGACTGGGTCTTGGTGGTAAATGCGCCGCCAAGGCCGGGAATGGCGCGGAAGGAGCGGAAAGAGCAGTAAACGTGGTAGATATTTCCAAAGCGGCCCTCGCGCACCATCTGCTCGAGCATTTCAACGGAGCGGTGGAAGCGGTTGCAGACGCCGATGTTCAGCATCAGCCCCCGGGAGTTTGCAGCCTCGGCCATTTCGCAGGACAGGGCGTAGTTTACGGTGATGGGCTTTTCGCAGAAAACGTTCTTGCCCGCCTTCAGCGCGTCCATGGTAACGGTGTAGTGGGCGTAGTTGGGAGTGAGAACGTATACGGTGTCCACCTCGGGGTCGGAAAAGGCGACGTTGTAGTCCGTGATAACGTTTTCAACCTTTTCGGGATATTTCTCCTTAAAACTCCGGGCTTTTTCCTCTATAAGGTCACAGGCGTATTTAATGCGAACCTCGGGTATCTGTGTAAGGGCGGGAAAATGGGCGTCTCCGGCGATCCGGCCGCAGCCGACGATGGCGATAACGTGTTCTTTCATGGATAACGGTCTTCCTTTCGCATATTTTCGGTTCTATTATATATCCTCCGCCCCCATTTTTCAAGCCGCTTTTCAGCTTTTCACAAAATAATCCGAAAGCTCCGTGCCGGGGTAGTAGTGGGAGAGTATCTGCTCCCAGCTTTTGCCCTCTTCGGCCATGGCCCGGGCGCCGTATTGACTCATGCCCACCCCGTGGCCGTAGCCACGGACGTCGAAACGGATGAGATCCGTGCCCTCTTCCACGGCAAAGCAGGTGCTTTTCAGGCCGCAAAGGGCGCGGATCTCGCTCCCGGAGACCCATTCTCCTCCCACCTGCACCCTTTCCACGTAGCCCCCGTCGGAAAGCTCTGCCGCACCGAACCAGAACGCCCCGGAGAGATCCGCTCCCGGGTGGGAGGAGCGTATTGCCGCGGCGAAGGCCTGTTTTTCAACGTAGACCTCGCTGGACCAGGCGGAAAAGTCCTTTTCCCCCACCGGGCTGGGCACGCTGACCAGATATTCCACGTTTCCGCCCCAGACGGATGCGGCAGAGGCGGTGCGCCCGGCGCTGGATGCGTGGAACACCGCCAGAATGGGCTCGCCCTCAAAGGTAAGCACCTGTCCCGCCGTCTGCTCTGCGGCGGCTTCGATCCGGCCATACCAGCTCTCCCCGTTTTCTCCCCACGAGGCGACGAGCTCATCTTTTCCGGCAACGGCGCAGCAATGGCCGGGGTCGTCACAGACGGCGGCACCGGGGTGAGCCTCCACCGGACGGGAAAGACGGTAGGCGATATAGGTTCTGGCGGCAACTGCCTGGGCCTTTAGGGCTTCCTCCGGAAAAAGCGCCGGCATTTCCGCGGCGGTCACCCGGCAGACCAGCTCCTCAAGGGGAAGAAAGACCTCTTCGCCCCCGAGAAGAGCGCAGATAAGCTCCTCCTCCTTTTCCCCGGGCGCGTCAGAGACCGAAACCGGGGGCAGAGAGGAAGAAGACGTGACCGGTTCAGCGGAGGTCGTCTCCGTGACCTGTGATTGGAGCTCCGCGGCCGTATCCGGCGGAACGGGGGGCTTATTCAGCGAAACAAAGGCCATGGGCAGGGCAAAGACCGCAAGGATCGCGCCGGACAGTAAAAATAAGAGCTTTCTCACAACTTGTCCCTCCGGGATATTTATTCATCGGTAAATCACTATGCCAGGTCTCGCGGGGATATTCGTATTGCTTTCACCGGCGAAAAGTAGTATAATATAAAGAGATAAAATCCCGGAAAATCGGAGGTCAACCATGGAAAAAGTTAAAACCTCGCTGGTCGTCATGGCCGCCGGCATCGGCTCCCGTTTTGGGGGAGGAATTAAACAGCTTGAGCCCGTCGGTCCCAACGGCGAGATCATTATGGACTACTCCATCCACGATGCCCTTGCCGCAGGCTTTGACCGCGTTGTATTTATAATCCGCAGAGCCATTGAAAAGGACTTTAAGGAGATCATCGGAGACCGCATTTCAAAGGTCTGCGAGATCGCCTACGTCTATCAGGAAAACTCCGCCATCCCCGAGGGCATCGCCGTTCCCGATGGCCGCACGAAGCCCTACGGCACGGGTCACGCCGCCCTCTGCTGCAAGGGTGTTGTGAACGAGCCCTTTGCGATCATCAATGCGGACGATTACTACGGCCGGGAGTGCTTTAAGCTCATCCACGACTATCTCGTCTCCACCGCAGACAAAAAAGACCCCGTTTGCTTCTGCATGGCGGGCTTTTACGTTAAAAACACCCTCTCCGAAAACGGCGGTGTTTCCCGCGGGCTTTGCCAGGTCGACGAAAACGGCTTCCTTGCCGACGTAACCGAGACCCACAATATCGTCCCCAACGGGACGGGCGTTGCCGTTAAGACCGAAGAGGGACTTGTTGAGATATCCCCCGAGAGCTACGCTTCCATGAATATGTGGGGCCTTACCCCTGCTTTCTTCGACCGCACCGAGGCCGGATTTGAAGAATTCCTCAAAAACCTTGGCAAGGACGATATTAAGAGCGAGTTTTATCTGCCCCGCGCCATCGATACCATGCTCAAAGAGGGACTTGCCACGGTAAAGGTCCTGCCCACGGATGAAAAATGGTTCGGCGTTACCTACCGCGAGGATAAGCCGGGCGTTGTGGATGCCTTTAAAAAGCTCTATGCCACCGGAGTTTATTCCGGAAAGCTCTTTTAAGAAAAGGAGATAGATTTAAAAAATGAAAGTTCTTCTCACAGGCGGCGCCGGATATATCGGCTCCCATACTGCCGTTGAGCTCATCAACGCCGGCCACGAGGCCATTGTGGCAGATAATTTTGCAAACAGCTCCCCCGAAGCAACAAAGCGCGTGGAGCAGATAACCGGAAAGTCCGTTCCCCTCTACGAGCTGGACGTTTGCGACAAGGCCGCTTTGGAAAAGCTCTTTGCCGCCGAGCGCCCCGACGCGGTCATTCACCTTGCCGGTCTCAAGGCCGTTGGCGAGTCCGTTGCAAAGCCCGTGCTCTATTACCGCAACAATATCGACTCCACCCTGTCCCTGCTTGAGGTCATGGAGGAATACGGCTGCAACAGGCTGATCTTCAGCTCCTCCGCCACGGTCTACGGCGCGCCGGACACCCTGCCCATCACCGAAGAGTCCAAAGCCGGCGGCTGCACCAACCCCTACGGCTGGACGAAATACATGATCGAGCGCATTATCGAAGGCGCCGCCGTTGCAAACAAAAACCTCTCCGCCGTGCTTCTGCGCTATTTCAACCCCGTCGGCGCCCACGAAAGCGGACTTATCGGTGAAAAGCCCAACGGCATCCCCAACAACCTTATGCCCTATATCTGCAAGGTCGCCGGCGGCGAGCTTAAAGAGCTTTCCGTTTTCGGCAACGACTATAACACCCACGACGGCACCGGCGTGAGAGACTATATCCACGTGGTCGACCTGGCAAAGGGTCACGTTGCCGCCCTTGGCTATTGCGCCGAAAACTCCGGCACCGAGATATTCAACCTTGGCACCGGCATCGGCTACAGCGTTCTGGACATGGTAAACGCCTTTGAAAGAGCAAACGGCGTTCCCGTTGCCCACCGCATCGCCCCCCGCCGCCCCGGCGACATCGACGCCTGCTACGCCGACCCCTCAAAGGCCGCCAGGCTTCTCGGCTGGAAGGCCGAAAAGAACCTGGACGATATGTGCCGCGACTCCTGGACCTGGCAGAAAAACTGCCTGGCAGGGAAGTGAGTTATATTCGCCTTCGGCGAGTTATATTGCTGCGCAGTTATATTCGCCTTTGAGGCGAGTGATATTGCTACGCAGTGATATTCGGCCTTCGGCCGAGTTAAACAAAAGATAAAAATGATCCGGTCGTTTTGACCGGGTCTTTTTTTTGCGTGGGGCGTTTGGATATTTTACTTATTCATTAGCTCATACCCCAGGAAACGGGAGAGAAAATAACGCTCATTCCCCCGGAAAATATACCTTGACTCAAGGAGCAACAATGGGGTTGTGCAAAATGCGCAAATAGTGTCGAAACTATGCTTTTTAATCCATTAATTCCTCAATTGACATTTGACGGTCACACTGGTAAACTATATCATGCGAGTTTACCCGTAACAGAATATGCTTTGATCGCTCGATACATAACAAATGATACGGATTTGAAGTTTCTGCCCGGACGCCGTAAATGACCGGACTATCGACCGCATTGGAAATGCGCCGATAGGGGGGAGTTTTTTCCTTTATCGGCCTTTCTTTTCGTATGAACCCCCCCAACAGACGTATCTTTTCCCCGGCAAAACGGGGTTTTGATAAAAAATATTTAGGAGAGAAAAAAATGAAAAAGTATCTTGCCCTGCTTCTCGCACTGGTCATGGTCTTTTCCTTTGCTGCCTGCGGCAACAACGGCGAGGACAAAACCGCGGATTTTAAGGCCGGTTTCATCTTCCTTCACGATGAAAACTCCACCTACGACCTTAACTTCCTGAACGCTGCCAAGGAAGCCTGCGAAGCCCTTGGCGTTGAGTACGTCATCAAGGTCAACATCCCCGAGTCCGAAGCCTGCTACGACGCTGCCGCCGAGCTGGTTGACGACGGCTGCACCTACATCTTCGCCGACTCCTTCGGCCACGAGCCCTATATGCTCCAGGCTGCCAAGGAATTCCCCGAGGTTGAGTTCTGCCACGCTACCGGCACCCAGGCCCACACCGCCGGTGTTCCCAACTATCACAACGCTTTCGCCAACATCTACGAAGGCCGTTTCCTGGGCGGCGTTGCTGCCGGTCTTAAGCTCAACGAGATGATCGCCGCCGGCGAGTTCACCGCTGAAGAAGCCAAGGTTGGCTACATCGGTGCATTCCCCTACGCCGAAGTTATCTCCGGTATGACCTCCTTCTTCCTGGGCGTCCGTTACGCCTGCCCCTCCGCCACCATGGACGTTACCTTCACCAACTCCTGGTACGATCCCACCCTTGAGCAGGAAGGCGCTGTTAAGCTCATCAACAACGGCTGCAAGCTCATCTCCCTCCACGCCGACTCCATGGGCGCTCCCACCGAGTGCCAGAACAAGGGTGTTCCCTTCGTCTTCTACAACGGCTCCGCTATGGACGCCTGCCCCGACACCTACATCGTCGCTTCCTACATCAACTGGGCTCCCTACATGACCTACTCCATGCAGGCCGCTATGAACGGCGAGACCATTGCTGCTGACTGGAACGGCACCCTCGAAAACGGCGGTGTTGCTCTTAAGGAGCTCAACGAGAACGTCGCTGCCGAAGGCACCAAGGCCAAGCTTGAAGAAGTCAAGGCCGCTCTGCTCAACGGCTCCATCAAGGTCTTCGACACCTCCACCTTCACCGTCAACGGCCAGACCCTCACCAGCTACATGGCCGACGTTGACGATATGGGCGACTTCGTTCCCGAGACCGAAGCCATCTCCGGCGGTTACTTCCACGAGTCTGAATACCGTTCCGCTCCCTACTTCGATATGTTCATCGACGGTATCACCAACCTCGACGCCTAAAATCTGATTTGCATAAGGGAAGCCCTGTTTATCAAAACAGGGCTTCCCTTAAAGTGCTGTAAAGGGCAACCCAGTGACACTCAGCCTCTGAGCTGCCCTTTGCTGCTCTTTATTATTTACAGAAATATACCTGAACTGGAGGACAAAGCATTTGGAGACCAAAGTTGCCAGCGTCAAAATGCGAAACATCACCAAGTCGTTCGGCCCGGTAATTGCAAACGACAGAGTGTGGTTGGACATCTATAAGGGAGAGATCCTTGCCCTGCTGGGAGAAAACGGCAGCGGCAAGACCACCCTGATGAATATGCTTTCCGGTATTTACTATCCCGATGAAGGCGACATTTTCATAGACGACAAGAAGGTCGTCATCCGCTCCCCCAAGGATGCCTTTGCCCACAGGATCGGCATGATCCACCAGCACTTCAAGCTGGTCGACGTGCTCTCCGCCGCCGAGAATATAATTCTCGGCCTTGAGGGCAAGCTGGATCTCAAGGCCGCCTCTGAAAAGATCCGCCAGATCTGCGACGCCTACGGCTTCGAGGTCGACCCCGACCAGAAGATCTACGATATGTCCGTCTCCCAAAAGCAGACCGTTGAGATTGTAAAGGTTCTCTACCGCGGCGCGGACATTCTTATCCTGGACGAGCCCACCGCCGTTCTCACCCCCCAGGAGACAGAAAAGCTCTTTGCGGTTCTCCGCAACATGAGAAACGACGGAAAGGCCATCGTCATCATCACCCACAAAATGCACGAGGTTGAAGAGCTTTCCGACCGCGTTGCCGTTTTGCGCCACGGCCAGTTCATCGGCGACATGCTGACCCGGGACACCAACGCCCAGGAAATGACCAATATGATGGTCGGCCACTCCGTCACTCTTAACATCGACCGCCCCGAGCCCGTTGACCCCAAGCCCCGCATCGAGGTCAGAAACCTTACCGTCCGCTCCATCGACGGCATTTTAAAGCTCCAGGACGTCTCTTTCACCGCCATGAGCGGCGAAATTCTTGGCATTGCCGGCATTTCCGGCAGCGGTCAGAAGGAGCTGCTTGAGGCCATCGCCGGTCTTCAGCCCGTTGAAAAGGGCTCTATCTGCTACGTTGAAGAAGACGGTACCCACGACGAGCTTCTGGGCAAGGACCCCCTCCGTATTGCCGAAAAGGGCATCGCCCTTTCCTTCGTCCCGGAGGACCGGTTGGGAATGGGTCTCGTTGGCGCAATGGACATCAGCGACAACATGATGCTCCGTTCCTTCAGAAAGGGCAGGAGCATCTTCACCGACCGCAAGAGCCCCCGCAAGCTGGCTCAGAAGGTCGTCCGCGACCTTGACGTAAAGACCCCCAACATTGAGACCCCCGTCAGCAAGCTCTCCGGCGGCAACGTTCAGAAGGTGCTGGTCGGCCGCGAGATCGCCGAAGCTCCCAAGGTCCTGCTCACCGCCTACGCCGTGCGCGGTCTGGACATCAACTCTTCCTACACCATTTACGAGCTGCTCAACCAGCAAAAGAAAAAGGGCGTCGCCGTTATCTACGTCGGCGAGGACCTGGACGTGCTTCTTGAGCTCTGCGACCGCATTCTGGTGCTCTGCGCCGGAAAGGTCAGCGGCATCGTTCCCGGCAGAGGCGCCAAAAAGCGCGACGTCGGCATGATGATGACCCGTCTTGGAGGTAACAGCAATGAATAAAAACAGAGAACCTCTTTTCCATATTTCAAAGCGCGGCGATATGCCCTGGTATTTCGGCTGGGGAGTGAGAGCGGCATCCATCCTTCTGGCACTTCTGGTCTGCGGAATTATCAGCTCGCTGGTCACCTCCGAAAACCCCATTCAGATCTACGGTACCATTTTTGACGGCTCCTTCGGCTCTGTCCGCAAGTTCATGGTATTGCTTCAGAACATTGCCATGCTCCTGTGCATTGCCCTTGCTCTCACACCCGCATTTAAGATGCGCTTCTGGAACATCGGCGGCGAAGGTCAGGCTCTGGCCGGAGCTTTGGCCGCGGCGGCCTGCATGATCCTTATGAAGGATCTGCCCAATATCGTCGTCATTCCCTGTATGTTCATCACCAGCATTTTGGCCGGCGCTCTCTGGGGCGCCATTCCCGCCGTTTTCAAGGCGAAATTCGGCACCAACGAGACCCTTTTCACACTTATGATGAACTACGTTGCGATCCAGCTGGTTGCCTATTTCTCAGTGGTCTGGGAAAACCCCAAGGGCTCCGGCAGTATCGGCGTTATCAACCCCCTCACAAAGATCGGCTGGTTCCCCGACCCCTCCGGCATAAAGACCGCCATCGGCGACTTCCTCGCAAACGGCTGGATAGCCGACTTGCCCTTCAGCCAGGCCCTTGAAAACCTCTTCATCAAGTCCGAGTGGCTCTTCGACATTCTCTGCTCCAAGTACACCGTCAACATCGTCATCGTGGCTCTGGTCACCGTTGGCATGTACATCTACCTCAACTACACCAAGCACGGTTACGAGATCTCCGTCGTGGGCGAAAGCGAGCGCACCGCAAGATATATCGGCATCAAGGTGGACAGGGTCATCCTCCGCACCATGCTGATCTCCGGCGCCATCTGCGGTCTTGCCGGTCTGCTGCTGGTGGGCGGCACCAACCACACCCTCAACGCCGACATCGTTGCCGGCAGAGGCTTTACCGCGGTCATGGTTTCCTGGCTTGCCAAGTTCAACCCCATCTGGATGGTGCTCACCAGCTTTTTGCTGGTCTTCCTTGAGAGAGGCGCCGGCGAGATCGCAACGGACTTCAGCCTGAACGCCTCCTACGGCGATATCCTCACCGGTATCATCCTCTTCTTCATCATTGGCGGCGAATTTTTCATCAACTACAAGCTCAGCCTGAAAAAATCTTCTAAGAAGGAGGAGAAATAACAATGTTTGAAGCCATTCTGTCTTTCCTCCCCCGCGCCGTTTCCCAGGGTATCCCCCTGCTTTACGGCTCCACAGGCGAGATCATAACTCAGAAATCCGGAAACATGAACCTGGGTATTCCCGGCGTTATGTACGTTGGCGGTATCTGCGGCGTTATCGGCGCATTCATCTACGAACAGAGCCTTCCCTCTCCCGAGGCCATGATCCCCTTCTTTGCGGTGCTCATTCCCCTGCTGTTCTGCCTGCTTGGCTCACTGCTGATGGGCGCGCTCTTTTGCTTCCTCACCGTCACCCTCAGAGCCAACCAGAACGTCACCGGTCTTGCCATGACCACCTTCGGCGTGGGCTTTGGCAACTTCTTCGGCGGCTCCCTGGTCAAGCTGGCCGGCGCCGATATGCCCTATCTGGCACTCACTGCCACCTCAAACTGCTTTAAAAAGACCCTTCCTCTGGCCGCGATTCTCAACTCCTGGGGAGACAGCATTGACGAGGCCTGCGGCAAAATGGGCGTCTTTGGGGACAAGCTGGGCAACGTTATCGACTTCATCTTCGACGCTTTCGGTGAGGTCCTGCTGAACTACAGCTTCCTTGTTTACCTTGCCATCATCATCGCCCTCATCGCATCCTTTATTATCAACCGCACCCGCACCGGTCTTCACCTTCGCGCCGTTGGCGAAAACCCCGCCACCGCAGACTCTGCGGGCATCAACGTCAATCTCTACAAGTACGTTGCCACCTGTCTTGGCTGTATGATCGCAGGTCTTGGCGGACTTTACTACGTTATGGACTACGCCAACGGCATCTGGGCCAACAACGCCTTCGGCGACAGAGGCTGGCTGGCCATCGCTCTGGTCATCTTCACCGTGTGGCGCCCCAACGTCGGCGTTGTGGCATCCTTCCTCTTTGGCGGCCTTTACATTCTCCATATGTACATCCCCTCCGGCATGAACCTTGCCGTTAAAGAGCTGTACAAAATGCTGCCCTACGTTGTCACTATCATTGTTCTGATCATCTCCTCTCTGAGAAACCAGAGAGACAAACAGCCGCCCCAGTCACTGGGTCTGCCCTATTTCCGGGAAGACCGATAGCAAGCACCGGAGGTCAAAAGCAATGAACTTTCTTGAAGAACGCATTATCAAAGACGGTAAAGTCAAGCCCAACAACGTCCTCAAGGTGGACAGCTTTCTCAACCACCAGATGGACATCTCTCTCATGGAAGAGATCGGCCGCGAGTTTCGCCGCCGCTTTTCGGACAAGCAGATCACCAAGGTTCTCACCATCGAGGCTTCCGGCATAGGCATTGCCTGTTTTGTGGCAAAGGAGTTCGGCGTGCCCATGGTGTTTGCCAAAAAGTCACACTCCATCAACATCGACAGCGAAGTTTACATCGCCCAGGTCGAGTCCTTCACCCACAAGAACATCAACAACATCGTCGTATCAAAGCAGTTCATCACCGCCGAGGACCGCGTTCTTATCATCGACGATTTCCTTGCCAACGGCTGCGCCCTGCAGGGGCTCATCGGCATTACCAAGTCCGCCGGAGCAACCGTCGAGGGTATCGGCATCGTCATTGAAAAGGGCTTCCAGATCGGCGGCCAGATCATCCGCAACCTCGGAATTCAGCTGGAGTCCCTTGCCATCGTAGACGCCATGGACGCCGAGACCGGCACCGTGACCTTCAGAGAACAGTAAAATCCCAAACACTGATCCCCCGAACCCCTTGGGTTCGGGGGATTTTGCTTGCATACGGAAAGGTCTTAGGGTATAATATCGGTAAAGACAAAAATTTCTTTTTTGAGGGAGAATTCACATATGAACAAACTGGTCTACGCCGAAAATTACGACGGGATGAGCGCCCTTGCGGCGGATATGATGGTGCGGATAGTTCGGGACAACCCCAGGGCCGTAGTTGTGATCGCCACCGGCGGCTCGCCGCGCCTTGCCTACCGCATTTTCTGCAGCCGCGCAAAATCCGAGGGCATCGACGTTTCCGGCGTCACCTTCGTCAAGCTGGACGAGTGGCTGGGGCTTGAGCCCACGGACGAGGCCACCTGCGAGTTCTTTATCCGCCGGGAGCTTCTCGATCCCCTTGGGATCTCTGAAGATAAGTTCATCCACTTTGACTCCCTCGCCCCGGATGCCGAGGCAGAATGCGCCCGCTTCCGCGCTGAGTTCGACGCCCTTCCCGCTGTGGATCTGGTCACTCTGGGCATCGGCAAAAACGGACACCTTGGTCTCAACGAGCCTTCCGACCACCTTTTCACCCGTGCCCACACCGTGGAGCTGGAAGCAAAGACCCGCACCCACGATATGCTCACCCACACCGGCGTAAACGTCACCCGGGGCATCACCATGGGACTTGCCGAGATCTTCCGGGGTAAGGAGATAATGCTTCTTGCCACCGGCGGAGAAAAAGCCCACCTTAAGGACTACCTCACCGACGGCCGCATTACCACCGAGGCTCCCTTCACTCTGCTGAAGCTCCACCCCGGCTGTACCTGCTTCGTGGACAGGACTGCCTTTTAGCCCATGTTCCGGAAAGTCTACGTAGAGATAACCAATATCTGCAATATGCGCTGTTCCTTCTGCCACGGCCACAGCAGACCGCCACGGCAGATGACCCGGGAGGAGTTTTCGCTGGCGCTGGACAGGCTTGGCACCCGGACGGAATATATCTACTACCACCTCATGGGCGAGCCTCTCACCCATCCGCTCCTTCCGGAGTTTATAAGGCTGGCAGGGGAGAGGGGGTATAAGTCCGTCGTCACCACAAACGGCGCCCTTCTGCCCCGACAGGGCGGTGAGCTTTTGGCCGCCGGGGTGAACAAGATAAACATCTCTCTCCACAGCTTTGAAGAGCGCATAGACGAAAAGGCCGCCCAAAGCATTGTTTCCCTGGCGGAATTTGCAAAAACCGCCGCCGCAGAGGGTGTTACCGTGGTCTTCCGCCTTTGGAACCGGGGCTTTGACGGGGGAAATAACGTCACCGCCGAGGCAATTTTGCGCCGTCATATTCCCGGAGAATGGGCGGAAAACACCCGCGGCGTGCGCATACGCCATAAGCTCCACCTTGAATGGGGCGAGCGCTTTTCCTGGCCGAACAGCAACGCCCGGGCTCAGGGGGACAGCTTTTTCTGCTACGGTCTGAGAGACCACTTCGGCATCCTCTCCGACGGCACTGTGGTTCCCTGCTGTCTGGACAGCGACGGAGTCATTGCCCTTGGTAATATTTTCACAGAGGAGCTTGACGAAATACTGAACTCCGAAAGAGCAAGAAAAATGGTGGAGGAATTCAACTGCCGCCGGGCATCGGAAGAGCTGTGCAAACGCTGCGGCTACGCCCGAAGGTTTGTGTAAGGCCCTCTCCGCCCCGCCCTTGGGCGGCACCTGTCAAAAAGAAAAGCGTGGGCTTTTAGCCCACGCTTTTAATAATACATTCGGCGAATTTTGCTTTTGCCGAGGGCGAGAGGTTGCAATGCTCGCTTCCCTCGTCGCAGCAGACAGTAATATCGTGACCGTTTTCGCTCATCAGAGCGGCAAATTTCTTCACATGGGCCTCGGGAGAGACAAGAGAGTCGGCAGTGCCGTAGAAAATAAAATAGGGTATCCGCGGCAGACGGTTGACGAGATGGAGGGGAGAGATGTTTTTGAGCGCCTCTTCAATGGGGCCCGGCTCATTCCAGAGCGCACTGTAAAATGTACGGGGCAGGTCATTTCGTTCGGTGTAATGAAAGACCGCGTCGCACACGGGGCAGTCGGTGACACAGGCCACCGGAGTGCGCTTTGAAAAGAGGGAATAGACAAGTGCCGACTGGCCCCCCATGCTTCCGCCCGTTGAAACAACGGGAATATCGCCGGGAAGCGAATATTTCTCAATGAGAACGTCCACAACCTCATCCGCATAGGCAACAGCGGCCGCGTTCATCCAGGACCAGGGGTTAGTATATGGCGCAACGTAGAGCAGGCCCTCTTTGCCGTAAAGCTCGCCCTCGGGGATATCATCGTTGTAGATACAGCATGATCCAAGTCCAAAAAAGGACAGCACGATGCCGCGAATCGGTTTTCGGCAGAGTTTTTCGTTTACGTAGGCAAAATCTCTTATGTTTTCGCAGGTGATAAGCTTGTCCACAACGGAAGCCTCCTTGCAATTTTTAGTGGAGTGCTATGATTATATCACAGGGTCTGCTTCTGTGCAAGCATAACAGTGCAAAAAGCCCGCCGTGCATTTCAGCACGGCGGGCATCTGTTGTTTATTTGAGCTTATTCGCCCTTTTCGAGAGCAAGGGTCTTGGTGGTCTGGTCGCAGACCTCGGTGGGTCCGAAGTACTGGATGGCACCGGGGTAGGTGAAGCAGGTCTCAACTGCCCACTGGGCTCTGTTGGCTTCGAAGAACTTGAAGGGCTTGCCTTCCAGCTCCACAAGGGCCTTGCGGATAACGGGCTTGTCCTTGCCGTTTCTTCTTTCGATGTTCATCATCTTGGTCATGGGCATACCGCCAGCCACCCACTCCTCGGCGGGCTTGGACAGGTTGGAGACCTTGGAGAGGTATCCGGTGTAGCCGTACTGGATCAGCATGAAGGCGTTGTAGCCCAGGGAGTAGCAGTAGTCAGCATCGAAGTTGCTGGGGAAAGCGCAACGGCCTTCGTAGCCCAGGAAGTGATGCAGGGCGGAGAACTTGCCCTTATAGGTGCCGGCGGCCTTGCGGGCGGCGAGGTTGTCCTTAACAAGGGCGGAGAACAGCTTTTCGCTCTCGATGAGGGAGACCTGAACGTTGCCGTGGGGGTCACGCTCCAGGAAGAGCTGCTGCTGGATGCTTTCGGGGAGGATGGCGAAGACGGCCATGGCTTCCTTGGTGAGGCCGTTTTCGATGAAGGCGTACTTGTCGGCCCAGGTGGCAAGAGCGTTGAACTCTGCGGTCTTTTCGCCGGCGAGAAGCTCGTTGATCTCGGCAATCAGCATGGAGAACTCGGGAACAAACTCAACGATGCCTTCGGGAATGATGGCAACGCCAAAGTTCATGCCGTTTGCGGAGCGGGTGGCCACAGAGTCGGCGATATAGTCGGCGATCTGGGCAAGGGACATCTTCTTGGCGGCAACTTCTTCGCCGATCAGACAGATGTTGGGCTGGGTCTCGAGAGCGCATTCCAGAGCGACGTGGGAAGCGGAGCGGCCCATGACCTTGACAAAGTGCCAGTACTTCTTGGCGGAGTTGGCGTCTCTTTCGATGTTGCCGATGATCTCGCTGTAGGTCTTGGTGGCGGTGTCGAAGCCGAAGGAGCACTCGATATCCTCGTTCTTAAGGTCGCCGTCGATGGTCTTGGGGCAGCCGATGACCTGAACGCCGTTGTTGTGGGCGGCGCAGTACTCGGCGAGAACGGCGGCGTTGGTGTTGGAGTCGTCGCCGCCGATGATGACGATGGCGGTTATACCGTGCTTGGCGCAAACTTCGCTGACAACGGCAAACTGCTCTTCGGTCTCGAGCTTGGTTCTGCCGGAGCCGATAATGTCAAAGCCGCCGGTGTTTCTGTACTGGTTGATATATTCATCGTCGAAGATGATATAATCGTCCTCAAGAAGACCGCTGGGACCGCCCTTGAAGCCGTAGAGAACGTTTTCCTTGTTGGTTGCCTTAAGAGCATCGTAAAGGCCGCAGATAACGTTGTGTCCGCCGGGGGCCTGGCCGCCGGAAAGGATAACACCGACGACCTGCTTCTTGGCCTCGGAGGTATTCTCGCCCTTCTGGAAGGTGATCTCGTTCTTGCCGTAGGTGTTGGGGAAGAGGGCCTGGATCTTTTCCTGGTCCGCAACGCTCTCGGTGGCGCCGCCGTTCTTCACGCTGATCTCGGAGATGCCGTTTCTGAGCATTCCGGGAAGCTTGGGCTCATAGCGGTATCTTGCGATCTGAAGAGGTGAAAGCTTCATTTTTAATAACACTCCTTGAAGTTGATTTGCTTTTTCTGCCATTATATTATACTATATTTCCCCGAAAAGGTAAATAGTTTTCTGCCTTTTTCTTTGTCAAAGCAGTTCTTCGGCGAAGATCTCTCCCCGGTGGACCTGGGGATAATAACTGCCGTAGACGTAGGCAGGGTCGTGGTCCAGCGCCAGCTTAAAGACCGTTATCCCCGCGATTTTGTCCGGGGGATCTTCGGGCAGGTTTTTGAGAATTATTCTGTGCCCCCTGTGCTCAAACTCAACGGGAGTTCCGTCCATAAGCGTGACAGACTCCGGCGCTTCCATCCAGCCGCCGATACCAAGCTCGCCGCCATAGGGCCAGGTGTGGTTCACGCCGTAGATATAGCGGCTGTCCATGGTGACGGCGGTCAGGGCGTTCATGCCGATGCCGCTGTTTTTCCGGCGGATGCCGTATATGGCGTCGCCGTTGACCTCAAGCCACCTGCCCACCGTCCGCAGGGGCTCAAAGGCCTCCGCCGGAACAGAGCCGTCCGGCGCCGGGCCGATGTTCAAAAGCAGGTTTCCCGCTCCGGCGGCGCAGGTGGTGAGCATGGTGATTATCTGCTGGGGGCTGTGACTGAAGTTTACAGCCTGTCTCGAGTCAACGTAGCCCCAACTGAGGCCGTTGAAGGTCATGCAGGCCTCCCACTCTCTTTCGCAGGCGTAAATACTGCCCTCGGGAGTGGTATAATCCTCGTCAAGACCGCTCCGGTCGTTTATGATCAATCCGGGCTGAAGGGCTCTGAGACGCTGGTTTCTGCCAAGAGAATCCCAGCCCTCCCAGGTGGTCATGGGAGAATATGAGTCGTAGTAGAGCACGTCTATCTGCCCGTAGTTTGTGAGAAGCTCCGTGCAGAGAAGCTCGGTATACTCCAGAAAACGCTCACGGGCCGCTGTGTCGAAGGCGCATATGCCCCCGTCGGGATGGTGCCAATCCATAAGAGAGAAATAAAGCCCCACCTTAAGGTCAAACTCCCGGCAGGCGTCCACGAACTCTCTTACAATGTCACGTCCGCAGGCGTTCATGGAGTTATAGGGGTTTATCTTTGAATTCCAAAGGGAAAAGCCCTCGTGGTGGCGGGTGGTGAGCACCATGTACTTCATGCCTGCCTCTTTTGCAAGCTTTGCCCATTCCCGGCAGCAGCCGGGCTTGGGGGCAAAACGGCCGGCCAGCTTTTCATACTCTTTGGGAGGAATGTTTTCCTGCACCTGCACCCACTCGTGGCGGCCAAGAACGGAATAGAGGCCGTAGTGGATGAACATTCCAAACCTGGCCTTTTTCCACCAATCCATGCGCGAGGCTCTCGTGGCGGCAAGGGCGCGCTCGTAATCGGGTTTTGAGACGATGGGTAAGCTTCGGTTGATCTTCGTTCTTGCCATAAGAACTTCCTCTCGTATTCAAAAAAACTCAGATCTTGTTCTCTCCGGCAAAGTCCTCGCCGCCCCAATGCTGGGGATAGTAGCTTGCAAAACGGAAGGGCGCCTCTTCGCCGTACTCAAGGCGGATAACGGTGACGGCGGCGGTCTTGTCGGGATGTGCCTGGGGCAGATTCTTCAGCAGAATGCGGTGACCCCTGTGCTCAAAGTCAATGGGTGTTCCGTCCAAATAGGTCACAGACTTTGGCGCTTCAATAAAGCCGCCAAGACCCATCTTTCCGCCCTTGGGCCAGATGCGCATCCAGAGATACACATACTTGCTGTCCCGGCTGACACGGCTGACGCCGGAGCACTTGAAATCTATCCAGCTTGAAATGCGTTTTTTCTTTCCGTATACAGCCTCTCCGTTGGCCTCAAGCCATTTGCCAACGGTGGTGAGGGGCTCAATGGCGTCTTCGGGGACAGAACCGTCCGGCGCGGGTCCGATGTTCAAAAGCAGGTTGCCCCCCTCGGAGGCGCAGGTGGCCAGCATATCGATGATCTGCTGGGCGGTGTAGCAATAGGGACGGGCCTGTTCAGGGTCGATATAGCCCCAGCTGATGCGGTTGAAGGTCATGCAGGCCTCCCAGTCTCTCTGGGTTGCGGCGATATTCTCTTCGGGGGTGGAAAAGTCCTCGTCGAGGGCACTGCGGTTGTTGATTATGATGTGGGGCTGAAGAGCTCTCAGGCGCTGGTTACGGGCAAGGCTGTCCCAGCCTTCCCAGCCCTGCATGGGGTTGGAAACGTCGTACCAGAGAATATCGATCTTTCCGTAGAAAGTGAGAAGCTCGGTGTTGAGCATTTCGATATAGTCAAGGAAGCGACGGCGGGCTTCGTTGTCGAAGGCACAGCGCCAGCCGTCCGGATGGTGCCAGTCCATAAGGGAGGTGTAAAAGCCGATCTTCAGGTCAAATTCCCGGCAGGCATCCACAAACTCTCTTACGATGTCCCGTCCGCAGGCATTCATGGAGTTATAGGGGTTGATCTTGGAGTCCCAAAGAGAGAATCCCTCGTGGTGACGGGTGGTGAGCACCATGTATTTCATTCCGGCGGCCTTTGCAAGCTTTGCCCACTCACGGCAGCAGCCGGGCTTGGGGTTAAAGGTCTTTGCAAACTCCTCGTATTCTTCCTTGGGAACGTTTTCGAAAGACTGGAGCCACTCGTGGCGCCCCTCCTGGGAGTAGAGGCCGTAGTGGACGAACATTCCAAATCTGGCGTCGCGCCACCATGCCATTCTCTCGTCCCGGGTGCGGGCCAGCTCGCGTTCGTATTCGGCTTTGCAGAGTATCTTCATATTATTTTCCTCTCATATCAAAAGATTCTTGTAGTTTTTTATCCTGTGGAAGGTCTGGCAGTTGGCGTCGTGGAAGTTTTTCGCCCCGTTTATCGCCGTGCGGCAGAGCCAGAGAAGGTCGTCCCCCTCGAAGAAAAAGTCCACGTATTGGAAGCCCACGAGCTTGGGGTCATCCTCCCGGTGATCCAGCAGGTCGCACACCAGCTCCCATTTTTCAAGATCACGACTGGAAACAAGGCTTAAAAGGTTTCGGTTTCCCTCACAGCCCGGCCCAAGTATGCGTGAGACGATGGAGAGGTAGAGCTCCTCCCCCGGAACGGGCTTTATCATAAACTTCGAGTGGTTGCCGGGAAAGCTCATCATCCTGCAGAAGGTCTCCGGAGCTTCGGGGTCTGCCTCGTTAACGTCCATGACCACCGCAAGCCCGTAGGACGGGGTGTTGCCGATGAGCTGATAGCGGTAGATATTTCTCAGACGTCCGTCGGGGCAGACGGTCATACAGCCCTCTAAGATGGCGGTACTGGTGATGCCAGGTTCTCCCGTCCAGGTGGGGTCCATTTTTACAGGCTCGGAGAAGAGCCAGTTCTCCGCGTCCATGGGGTCCGCATCCGCAGGGACGGAGCCGTGGAGCCCGGCGTAGGGGGAGTGACCCCACTCAAGGCTGAACCAGAGCCTTCCGTTGTGCTCAACAACGGGCTGGGGATTGCGGTGGGCGCCGTCCTCTTCCCGCTTACATCCGCCCCGGAGGAGCACCGTGGGATTGCCCCAGGTATTCCCTCCGTCCTTTGATTCACCGATAAGCAGATCCCCGAACTCTGTGGAAACGGCAATTATAAACAGCCTGCCCCGGTGGACGAAAAGCCTGCCCCAAAAACAGGGGAACAGGTCGCAGACGTAGCGCCAGGTTGCGCCGTCGTCGTCGGAGCGGAAGATAAGACTGAGGTTTTGGGGCGCACGGCTTGAAAACAGATCCATTGAAGAGAGCAGATGCCCCTGGGGCGTTCGCACCATTGAGGGACTGCACAGAGCGTGGCCTGAAAAAGCGTAGACATTGTCCTGGTGGTGAACGTAGTTCACCACCGTACCGGGGTAGATCCCGGTGCGGGCAAGGCGGAGCTCACCTTCTCCAACCCGTATCTCGTAGTCCGTATCCGGTTCAAGGCCGGAGATACGGCAGCTTCCGTTCTCTCCGGGGCAGGAGAAAAACTCCTCTTCGCCCCGTTTTCGCCAGTACACCCTCTGGCACCCGTCTCCAAGCCAGTCAAGATATACCCCCGTTTCGTCCGGGACAAGACGGCAGATAAAGGGAAGCTTCTTTTCCCACAGGATGGGCCGGTAGGGCCGATAGCTCCATTGAGTGTGAGCTTTCACTGTTACATCACCTCTTTTTCCTTTCCGGGTACGAAAATCCCCACAGAGTGGCCCCTGTGAGGATAGTCGGTTATTATTTTTACTGTCTGCGCCAGAGCTTTCCTCCGGCGTGGAGCATACGTATAAACAGGCCGCCCTGGACCGTGCGGTGGCGGAAGCCAACCATTTTGGCGGTCTTCGTGTCGTACCAGTCGGTGAGGGGAACGCGGCTCTCGCTCTCGTGGTAGGCAAGCCAGAGGGGAGCGACGGCCTTTTCAAAATCGGCCTGATCGTCCAGCAGGGTGGCAGTCCACACCAGCCAGTCGGACTTGGTGTAGTCGGCGCGGTTGTCCAGGGGCAGACCGTAGACATTGGTGTGGCCGGCGTAGCTTTCCAGCTCGCCGGAGATAACTCTGGGGTCGAAGAAGCCCGTGCCCCAGATCTTGTCCCAGACGGCGTTGTACTTCATGCTGAAGGTGCCCTCGCGGTCGTAGGCAAGGCGCAGTGAGCCGTCGCCGTTGGATGCGCGAACGCAGAAATCTGCGGCCATCTCACGGGCAAGACCCATTTTTTCTCCGGCCTCGTCCTTGCGGTCAAGCATTTCGTAGATAATGCCAAGAGCGGCAATGCCCATGATGGCTTTTATGCTGAGGTTGCAGTTGTGGGCAAGGTGACCTGCAAAATCGTCGGTGCAGAGCTGGTTTTCGGGGTCGCGGCCGTAGCGCTCGAGATACTTTTCCCAGGCCTCGAGAAGATCCAGATTTTCCTCCGCAAAGGCGGCCGTACCCTCGGCGAGGGCGACGTTTGCGGCCATGACCAGCATATTTCCGCACTCCTCAACGGGCATCTGACCCTCAAGGCGGTTGTCGCAGTAGACCTGGCCGTTAACGTGGGGATAACAGCCGCAGTCGTGGGGAGCAAAGTCAAAGCTCCAGCCCTCGCTTCTGGCATAGCGGAAGATGGGGCGCATCATGCCCTCGACAAGCTCGGGGTTGTAGATCAAAAACATGGGGATGGAGGGATAGCTCACGTCCACGGTGGCGGCACAGCCGTTTGAGAAACATTCCTTGGAGATATAGAGCAGGTTGCCCTCGGTGTCCAGCACCAGCTTGTGGGCGGCGCAGACCTGGCGGTAGGCAAGGCTAAGAAGCTCGGCGTATTTCTCGCCGCCGCATATAAGGGCGTCGGACCAGAGCTTTTTGGCGAAAATATCACACCGGGAGGTTAGGAATTCCCGATCCCGGAAGGTGGCTTCGATCTCGGAGAGGATGCTGCCGCCGTTTCTGTTCCAGAAGGAGCGCAGACTGTCGCCGAAATAGACTATGCTTTCGATATCGTCGTAGGCGGCGGTGAACAGAGCGCCGCTTTCCGGCACGTCACGGCAGATGCCAACGAAGGTCATAAGGTTGTCCGTAAAGGTAATTGCCTCTCCGCCGTCGGAGGAAAGGTAGAAATAGCCCCAGTCTATGCGGACGTCGTCACCGCAACGGGCAAGCACAGGCTGGGAAACGCTGCCCATTTTGGCAGAGGTTATGCCGTTGTGGGAGAGCATTTCAACGCTGACCTCGTCGGAATTTGCCCTGTCAAGGCAGAGCTCCTCAGAGGCGGTGATGCGCACGGAGACGGTGTGGCTCTCTCCGTCGAGAGCCTCCCAGGAAACGTAGATCATTCCCACCGGGCGGGTGAAAACGGTGAGGTCGTTGGGAAGGAAAAGGGCAGTGAACTTTACATTCAGCAAAATTCCGCCGCCGGTAAAGCGATATTCCGTAGAGAGCGCGTCGATATCAAGCCCCATCTGAGCCATTGCCGGTGCGCTTCCCGCTCCCATAAAGCGATATTCTTTTCCGTCCACGAAAACTGTTCCGTTAAAGCTGTTGGGTTTTCCCGTCCAATGCTCGACAGATCCGTCGGTCAGCTTATCGTAAGGTGACCACATTGAAAAATAGGGGTCCACCGTTATCAGCGGAACACTTGGGGCGCGAAGCTTCATTTTTACTGGTTCTCCTTTTATATATTGTACACAGTGCGTGCAGTTTTCCACGGTAATAATTATAGCTTTTGCACAGTGAATTGTCAACCTTTTCAAACAATAAAAATTTATCGAGAAACGATAAATTTTTATTGACATTCGCAGAGCGCTGTGATATACTCTATATACCGACAGAAAAAAAGAAAGGCGGTACTCTGCAGATACCATGAATGCTTCAATGAAACGGACCACCCGAATTGCCCAGGCGCTTACTCTCGTGCTTCTCGCCGGGCTTGTTGCCCTTGCAATTTGCCTTCCCTGGCTGCTCCGGGGCTATATTTCCAAATTCGCCTACGAAAACACAACGGTGAGCTCGGCAAGCTTTGGCATTGTGCTTACCCTTTGCTACTGCGTGCTGATACCGGGCTTTTTTGCCGGCGGACTTATGGCCGGGCTTTTGCGAAGAGTCTCCCGGGGGCTTATCTTCGCCGCTCCCAGCGCCCTCATCATTCGCCTTATTGCCATCTGCTGTTTTGCTGAGTGCGCGATCTTTGCCCTGTTCACGGTATATTTCACCGTGTCTCTGGGCATTTCCTTCTGCGCTCTGTTTTTGGGGATAGCATTGCTGGTGGTCGCATCGGTGATCGACGTTGGAACGGAGATCAAGACCGAAAACGACTACACCGTCTGACCCCCCCAACAGAAGAAAGCGGTGAGAAAATGATCGTTTTGAACCTTGACGTTATGCTGGCAAAGAGAAAAATGTCCCTTGGTGAGCTCTCCGAAAAAGTGGGCATTACCCTTGCCAACCTGTCCATTCTGAAAAACAACAAGGCCAAGGCCATACGTTTTTCCACACTGGACGCAATTTGCCGGGCGCTGGATTGCGAGGCCGGCGATATTATTGAATACAGAAAGGACTGAAAACCAATTTATGGAACAGAACACCGTATACGCTCCTCCCGAACCGGAAAACAAGCCCCGTTTTTCGCCCCAACAGAAAACCGCGGCCATAGTCAGCCTTTTGGTCTGTTTTCTTGCCGCGCGGCTTCTCACAGCCCCCGAATGCGCTCTGGGCACGCTGATCGTCGCCGGCATTGCCTACGTGCTCACGGCGGTCTACGTTTTCATTAACGCGCGCCCCGTCTCCCCCCGGGACGCCGTTATTCCGACCGTCGCTCTGGTGCTCTCCGTGGGGTGCATCTTCACCTCCGTTCCCGTGCTCCGGGGGCTTATCTGCCTTGCGGTTTTGGTTATGTATATCTACTGGGTGTACTGCGCTCTCTCGTCCTCCGGAGAGGCATTCCCCGGCAGACTTGCCTTCTTCGACCTGCTCAAGGCATGCCTTATCGTCCCCATCCCCTCCATGGGCACTCTGTGGCCGGCGCTGTTCCAAAAACGGGGAGGCAAGAGCAACCGCACTCTTTGGCTGGTGCTTGCAGGCATTGCCATTGCCGTTGTTCCCACGGCGGTCATAATCGCCCTTTTGTCCTACGACGCCGCCTTTACCGACCTTTTGGGCAAGATAACCGACTGGCACCCCCTGCGGAGTATTTTCTCGAATTTCTACTGCGTGGTTTTGGGAATTCCCATGGCCATGTACCTTTTCGGCCTTATCTACGCCTCTCAGGCCCGGCTGAGAAGGGATATCCTCACCCCCGAGACCTCGGACAGGGTCATCTCCGCAATGCGCTTTGCCCCCTCGCCCCTGGTTGCCGCCGCTCTGAGCCCGGCGCTTGTTATCTACGTTATCTTCTTCATCTCCCAGTGGGGAAATTACGTTTCCGCTTTTACCGGGGTCAAGCCCGAGGGAGTCATCTATTCGGACTACGCAAGAGAGGGCTTCTTTGAGCTCTGCGCCGTTGCGGCCATAAACGCCCTTATGATCCTTGCCGCAAACCTGTTTATGCGCCGGGCAAAAAAGGCCGCGCCCGTCCTTCGGGTGTACAGCTGTGTTTACTCCGTATTCACCCTTGTGCTCATTGCCACCGCCCTTTCGAAAATGGCGTTATACATCGGGGAGTTCGGTCTCACCCGGCTCCGCCTGCTGACAAGCTGCTTTATGGTTCTGATGGCTGTCTGCTTTCTGGCACTGCTGGTGGCCCAGTTCGTGCGTAAGCTTCCCCTTGTTGGAGTGTTTGCCGCGGCGGCGATACTCTCGCTGGGGGCTGTGAGCCTTACGGACGTGGACGAGGTAATTGCCTCTTACAACGTAAGAGCCTACGTTTCCGGCAGGCTTGAAATGCTCGACGTCTATCACTTCTACGACCTTGGCTACGGCGCCGTTCCTGCCGCAGTTGAGCTCTCCGAAACGGAGTGGCTGGACCCCATCACCGCCGAGGAAGTTGAAAACTACCTCACCTGGGCATCCGACGACCTTTCTTCCCAAAACGAGGTCCGCACCCCCGCAGAAAAGCTCTTTTCATGGAGCATCCCCCGGGCAAAGGCGGTTGCCGCGCTGGAAAAAGCGGGCTACCTTGAAGACGGGCTTCTGAAAAACTGAAAAAATTTCCGCAACAGGCGCATTTACCTCAAAATGCCTGTTGCGGTTTTTTTCGCACTGTGTTAAAATGAAGGTACACTGAAAAACAGATCATCAGGGGAGAGGTTATCAGCATATGACCGAAAGAGAACGCTTTATACGCACACTCCGGCGCGAGCCCATCGGCGGCAGAGTCCCCACCTTTGAGCTCGTCTTCTATCTCACCATGGAGGCCTTCGGAAAGGTCCACCCCGACCACAGAAGCTACCACCAGTGGAAACAGATGAGCCGCTCCGAGCAGGAGCTTCACATCAACGACCAGGCCGATTTGTTTATCGACACCGCCCGCCGCTACCACCACAGCGCCATTTTCGTCCACGCCAACCCCCACGATATGGAGACCCAGCGCCGGGTCTACGAGGCCATTCGCGAAAAGAGCGGAGACGAGTTTTTCCTCATGGCCCACGGTGACCCCACCTTTTCCATGCCCGACGGCGAGCACATGATGGAGTTCACCGAAATGATGTACGACGAGCCCGAAAAGCTCATCGCCCAGGCCGAAGCCAACACCGAAGCCTCCATCGCCCGTGCAGAGGAATACCGCAAGTGGGGCAACCTTTTGGACGGCTTTGCCCTTTGCTCGGACTATTGCTTCAACGTGAACCCCTTCTTCACCCCCACCGCCTTCTCGGAGTTCATCACCCCCTTCCTTAAAAAGACCATCGACGCCTACCGGGACCTGGGCTTTTACACCATCAAGCACACCGACGGCAACATTATGCCAATCGTCGACCAGATGGTCCAGTGCGGCCCCGACGCTCTCCACTCCCTTGACCCCCAGGGCGGCGTTGACCTTGCAGAGGTCTCACGGCTCTACGGCGACAGAGTTGCCCTTATCGGCAACGTGAACTGCGGACTTTTGCAGACGGGAAGCGAAGAAGAGTGTGTCGCCGACGTCCGCCGCGCCCTGCGCGACGGTATGGCAAGAGGCGCGGGATATATCTTCTCCACCTCCAACTGCGCCTACACCGGCCTGCCCCTTGAGCGCTACGAGCTTATGAACAAAATCTGGTTCGAGGAAGGCATTTACCCGGAAAAGTAAAAAATTCATCGGCGGGATACCGGTAAAACGGGTATCCCGCCGATATTTTCATCCAATCAATACGGGCTGATGCCGGTGATTATCATGGGAACACCCCGGGCATACTTCCATTTCGGTACCCCCACCCAATATTGGAAATGCCATGGGTAAAAAACACATAGCATACCCAACTTATAAGTCGGGTATGCTATGTTCTGTTTGCTATTTATTTGCCAAAGGCTTCCATAAAACTCCGTTCGCCTAATTCATCAATACCTCTGAAATAGAAAAGGTAAATATCGTCCAGATCTTCACCCTCCTCATATTTCTCAAGGCATTCTGTGGCAAGGCGAACCAACCCCTCTGCTTGCCAATACTCATATGTCCCAGGTTCAAAAGAATACTCAAGGAAGGTTTGATTAAACAAGATCGTTTGATCCATCATATCCTTAAAATACACTTCTTCATTATAAAGATCGGGATTCTCTATAACAGAACCGTGATTCAGCCATATCTCAGCGAGACGGTCATCTATTCTCTTAAGCTCCGCGGCCTCAGAGGCGGCGAGAATCTTTGTATTCCCCTTTACCGAGGAGATAATATCTGCTCTTCGTGATTCAAGCTCATCTTTTTCTTTGATTATTGACTCTGCCCAGGCGGCACTCTCGGCAATATGCCTTATTAACTCAGCAGCCCTGTTCTCCGGGGAATTGTCCACGTATTCTATTTTGGATTCCTTTTCAGCGATTGCAGACGGCGAAACCTGGGGGGATCTGTCTTTATCCGAAGAGTCCTGCTCCGATCCATTCGTTTGAACGGGCATGACGCAACTTTCATCTTCAGCATCCGTTTTTTGAGTGTCAAATTGGAGCAGTATTTCCGTTTCCATATTGACTGCGGTCTCTCCGGAGAGCTGATCCGTCACAGGGTTCGTCCCCCCGTTGCCGTCCCACAGAATAGCGCCCACAAAAGAAACAAGGACAATAACAAGCGCCATCGCCATTATAAATACAGTTCTTTTTTTCATGGTCTCAGCTCCTTAGTCTGAAAATCCATTAATCGTTGAATCTGTCTCCTGCGGACTACAGCACTGGATCACTCCTCCAATCCGGCCAAAGTCGTAGTCCAACCACATTCTTATTATACATAGCTGCACTATTCCTGTCAAGTACAACCATAGTACTATTTATAAATCAGTTGCATTTTTCTTTGTTTTCGAAAAGATGATCCCGGTAACCGTCCAAATATCACTAAGCCGTAGTGCCGGGTAAAGGGTTTACCCGGCACTCATCGTTTTTTTACTTATCAATACGGGCTGATGCCGGTGATTATCATGGGAACACCCCGGGCAAAAAGTCCGGAGGGGCGGCCCACGGCCGGGTCTTCTGTTTTTTGGCTTTTCAGCTCTTCTGCCGCAGACAGGTGGCATCTCACCGGGATCGGCCGGGCGGAACGGAGGGATACGCTTTTTCCCTCCGGGGTCTTTACGGTGAGGGTGAGATACCTCTCCGGGTTTTTGGCAAGCTCTTCCCCTCGGGGACAGAAATTTCCCGTAACGCGCCCGTCGGGCTCTGTTTTGACAGTGCACCCCCGGGGACAGCCTGTGCAAACCGTCGCCCCGTCCTCCGGAAAGCCCGTGGGAAGCACGGGAAGCTCCGGAACACTCACTTCCCCTTCGGGGACAATGCCAAGTGCCGCCGCCGCGGCGGCTTTTCCTGCGTTCTCTCCCGATACCGTGGCAAGATCTGCCAGTTGTTCGATCCTTTTGCAGTTTCCGCAGAGGAAGATCCCCTCTGCCTCTCCGCCGGGGATAAGCTCACGCTCGGGGATGAGCCCCACGGAAAGTATGAGCGTGTCGCACTCAATGACCTGCTTTTCGCCGCGGCGGTTGCTTATCTCAACGGCGCTCACTCTGCCCTTGCCAAAAATCTCCGTCACGGTGGTTCCCGTTAAAATGGGAATGCCAAAATCCCGGGCGCACTGTACCACGTTCCGGGTCAGGCCGGAGGGCTCGTCCCGGGCTTCGCATATGGCCGCCACCTCCATGCCCCGTAGTTTCATTCTCCGGGCGGCAATAAGACCGATGTCTCCGGAGCCCAGCACCACGGCACGCTTTCCGATAGCTCTGCCACGAAGGTTCATAAGCTCCTGTGCCGTACCGGCGGTGAAAATTCCGGCGGGTCTCGTGCCGGGGATCATTATCGCCTCCCGTGTGCGCTCGCGGCAGCCCGTTGCCATCACGATCGCTCCGGCGCGGACGCGGTTCAGCCCCTCCGGGCTCACAACGGTGAGCTCCCGGTCGGAAAGCCCGGTTACGGTGCACCCTGTGAAGATCTCCGCGCCCTCTGCCTCGTCAAGGGCGTAGCGGGCGTATTCCGGGCCGGAGAGGGCGGCTCCGTAGCGGTAGAGCCCAAAGCCATCGTGAATGCACTGTGAAAGCACGCCCCCGGTGACCGCGTTTCTCTCAAAAAGGGCGACACTCGCCCCAAGGCTGACAGCTCCCGCCGCCGCGCCGAGGCCCCCAGGGCCGCCGCCGATTATACAAACGTCGTAATATTCCTTCATTCTTCGTCCCCCCGGAATATCTCGCTTCCTCTTCCCCGGAGCGTTACCTCCCCGGGCTTCAGACCGCCCCAAGTCACAAGGGCATCCGTCAGCTTGCCCATGCAATAGCCGCTCTGGCATCTGCCCGTGGCCGCACGGGTGCGGTATTTTATTGACGAGAGGGTCTTTGCCCCAAGGGGGTTGTTAATGGCCGCGATTATTTCCGCCTTGGTAACGTTGCGGCAACGGCAGAAGATCTCGCCCCAGGCAGGATCTTTGGCGATAAGCTCCGCCCTTTCCCCGTCGGACAGCCGCCGAAAACAGGGGGGCGCTTTTCTCGTGGGGTCAAAATCCGGCTTTGCTTCAAGACTCAGGTGCTCTGCCACAAGCCCCCTCACCATTTTGGCAAGGGGAAGGGAGGCGGTGAGCCCCGGAGATTCTATGCCGATGAGGTTGATCAGTCCCGGCACCGCAGGCTCGCTTTTCACGGTAAAGTCAAAAAATCCGCCCTTTTCCGGAGGCGCCTGCTTGGCGCGGATGCCGGAATATGCGCCGATGGGCACTCTGCCGGAAAGCCCCGGCAAAAGCGCCGTTGCCTCGGTGAGAAGCTTATGCTGAATCTCGGCGGTGGTGGCTGTGTCCGCAGGGGAGCCTATGTACTCTGCGCTGGGTCCAACCAGAATGTCCCCCTCGGTGGTGACGGTGAGGTGTACCCCAAGACCGCCGATGCCCTTTCTGGGCGCCGGGTAGACCGGCACGTTCAAAAGGGAGCTGTCCCCCTCGAAGATGAGATATTCTCCCCGGCAGGGGTAGATCCTGTAGCCCTCCACCCCGGCCATGGCGGATATTTTGTCTGCATAGAGCCCGGCGGAGTTCACCAGCACACGGGAGAAAAAAACTCCCCCGGCAGTCTCCACACGGAAGACGCCGTTTTCACGGCTTATGCCCACAACCTCGCTGTTAAATAAGAACTGCGCGCCGTTTTTCTGAGCGTTTTCTGCCAGGGCGACGGTGTAAAGAAAGGGGTCGAAGACCGAGGTGGAGGCGCTCTCCATTCCGGCGATCCCCCCCACACCGGGCACCCGGGCGTAAAGCTCTTCCCGGGAGAGCATGGAAAGCCCGGTGCACCCGTTTGCCTTGCCCTTTGCCACAAGCCCCTTCAAAACCTCAATATCCTCATCATTAAAGGCCACCAGCACCTTTCCCGTGTTCACAAAGGGCACGTCCAGCTCACGGCACAGCTTCTCAAAGCCCCGGTTGCCCTCAACGCAGAGCTTTGCCATAAGGCTTCCCGTGGCATTGTTAAAGCCCGCGTGGACAACGGCGGAGTTTCTTCCGCTGGTACCCGGGGCAACGTCACAGCCCTTTTCCAAAACGCCGATATCAAGCTTATATGCGGAGAGCTCACGGGCAACTGCACAGCCCACAGCTCCGGCGCCGATCACAAGAACGTCGAAAATCCCGTTCATCTTTATCCCTTCTTTTCAAATACCGCCCCGGAAGAAAGGCCTTCCGGGGCGATACGGGTTATTTACAGGTTCTTATTTTTTTCTCAGCTTTTTTATTACGATGATAAGCGCAAACACCAGCACGCATATGGCAAGCACCAAAACCACGCCAACGCCCACGAACAGAGCAATTCTCAGCCCTCTGGGAAGACCGTGCTCAAGGTCGGGGTTGATGCGCCCCTCGTCCGGGTCGCCGGTCTGGGCAGAGTCGGAGGAAGCGGCTGTTGTCCCTGCCTCGCCGCCGATGCCGGTATCCTCAGATGTGGCGACGGTCTGACCGGTGGCAACGGGAGCGGAGGTGGTGGGAACGGTTGTGGTCATTTCGGTGACAGCTTCGGTGGTTACGGGCTCGGTGGTCGTCATCTCGGTGGCAGAGGAGGTCGCCTCGGCAGTGGTCTCGGGAGCTTCCTTTACGGTGAGCTCGTAACGCATATAGCCCTCGCCGCCCTCGCCGGAGGCGCAGACGGTAAAGCCGTAGGTTCCGGCCTTGGCGGGATAGCCTCCGATCTCGCCGTTGTCGAGAAGCACAAGACCCGTATCATCAAACTGATTTTCGGCGCCGATGTCGAAATAGAGGTTAAACACGGCTTCGTCGTCGGTGGAGTTGATCTTCGTCCAATAATAGCTGCCCATGGTGGCGTCGGGCAGGGTCTTTGTGGTGATCTCCGGAGGATCCACCGGAGCAACGGGCGCCTCGTAGACGATGACGCGGACAAGGTCGGAATACTCCGAAACGCCGGAGGAGGAGCTGACCATGCAGCAGTAGAAGGTAACTCCAATGTAGTCCGTGGGGACCCGAAGGGTCGCAGAGGTCTCGGTGCCGCGGTTGACCGCGATTATTGTGGTTATATCCTCGGTGTTGGTTGAATACCAAAGGTAGCTCAGCTCGCCTCCGGCAGAATCCGTGGCATTACAGGTGATGTCCACAGTCTCGCCGACACAGGTGTCGATATACGAAGGAACTTCAATGGTGAGCTTTGCAGGCGCGGGGATAACGGTGAGTGTCGCCTGGGAGCTGTAGGTCTCCTGCTCGCCGTTGGTAATAAGGGCGTATATCGTTGCTCCGTCAAGTCCGGCTCCTGCCTCGGAAAAATAGAAGCTGAAGTAATTATCCCGGCGATAGGCGCCGAAATCCGACCCGGCATGCTCGATCCAGGGAGCGCCGCTTGAGGTATCCTCAAGGAAATAGGTGTTTCCCTCATAGACGATAAGCCAATGGCAGGTCAGATTCTCTCCCACCGCGTTGAGGTTGAAGGAAACGTATTCGCCCTCCTCTACGGTCTGGTCGTAAATGTCCACCACGATTATCGGCGCTTTAGTTGCCGCCGCCGGAACAAGACCGGCAAGCAAAAGTACGGTTAATAGAACAGACAGCACACGCTTCATTTTTTTACCACTCCGTTTTTTCTGTTTATATTTATTGAGCAAAACGCCGGGGTCAGAATATGGGCAGCATTCCCAAAAGAGTGCCGCACACAACGCCCGAGACGTAGAGCACACCCAAAGTAATAAGGTTGTCCCCAAGCTTTTTGTTTGAGCGGAAGAGCACCAAAAGCCCCAGCCCGGAGCTTACCATCAGCCCGGAGAGCATTGCCCCCGTGCCGATAGCTCCCCCAAGCCAAAGCTCGGTGAGCACAACACTTCCCGCGCAGTTGGGAATAAGCCCCACAATGCCGCAGATAAGGCTTCCCGCAACGGGGGCGGATGCGGCAAAGGCGGCAAGCCTGTCCTCGCCCAGAAACTCAACGGCAATATTCACCGCAAGGGTTATGGCAAGAATGAACAGGCCTATCTTCACCGTATGGGAAAGGGCGGCGCGGAAAACACCGTGATCTCCGCAGCCACAGCCGCTGTCCTCGCACATCTCGTGGATATGTCCGGAATGGTCGCGGCCGTCCCGGCGGATAAGGCGCTCTGCAAGGTCAACAACAAAGCCGACGGCAATGCCGGTTAAGAGCTTAAGCCCCAAAAGCTTCAAAATTATACCAACCGACGCCCCGGAGGAGACGAGAATGGGGAGCATTTCGTCGGAGGTGGAGAGAAAGACTGCGATAAGCGTGCCCCGGGTTATAAGCCCGCCGGCGTAGAGGTTCGAGGTGGCCGCCGCAAAGCCGCACTGGGGCAAAACGCCAAGAGCGCCTCCCAGCACAGGACCAAAACGGCCGGATCTTTTGATCAGCGCCCGGGTCTTCTCCCCGGCGCGGTGCTCGATAAGCTCCATCACCAGATAAGCAAGGAACAAAAAGGGCAAAAGCTTTGCAAAATCCAAAAGGGTGTGCAGAAATACGTGGGGAAGATGTTCCATTTGGTTCTCCGAAATAACGTGTGGGTATGTGTGTGTATACAGAAGAATGATATCACAATAATCGGCGCTTGTCAATTGTAAAACCCTTGCAAACGATAAAATAATTTCGTATAATATAATTGAAAGGAAGTGATTTTCCGGTGAAAAAAATCTTTTCGTCTGTTATTTGCCTCTTTCTTGTGCTCTGTCTGGGCACAGCGTGCTTTGCCGACGCCATCGCCACTCCCTATAACAACTTTGTTGACCACCACCGGGAGGAATGCCGCATCCACGCCCACTACTACGTTGCCGTAAAGGGCTCTGTTGCCCAGCAGTCTCCCCACAGACCCTTCCGCGCCTTTGAGCTCCGGGAGGGCTTCGTTTACCGGGTGAGCTACAGCTACACGGACGGCCGGGGGGTTGAATGGGGCTGTATTGCCCAAAACAACGACCCGAGCGAAAAACACGGCTGGATACCCCTTGAAGCCCTGCGCCCCATATACGACGCGGAGTATTTCTTTGCCGACCGAAAAGACGAAATCGTTTTCGAATTCGCCGTTGCGGATCTTTCCCGGGGCGCCGTTTTGTACGAATATCCCGGCTCGCCCCTTAAATGGGTCGTCGGCCCTGAGAAAATATACGAAGACGCCACGCTCCACGGAATCTGGACCGACGAAAACGGGGTCAGTTGGACAATTTACTCTGGCGACAAGGGGGAAATAATCCATGGCACCGCCGACCCCCACTACCACTGGATCTGCCTTGACAATCCTCTTGCGGGCTTTGACCTTGCCGTTAACTCCGGAAGCGTCACAGTCACTCCCGACCCCAATGCGCCGAAGATCAAAGGCCTTCCTCCCTGTGACGACCTTGCCTATCTGGACAGCACCGTGCCGGAACCCTTCGTTCCCCGGGGCGGACGGCTTATTATCTTCACTCTGGCAATAACCCTTGCCGCCGCCGCAGGCGCAACGGGTCTGGCACTTGTTCTGAAGAAGAAAAACTAAGGTTCATATCCAAAATCATTTTCACAAGGCACAATAAAAAAGAGAAGTCTCGCTTCTGAGACTTCTCTTTTTATTGTGTTACGTTAAGTTACTCTTAGCCGTTGATGAGTCTTGCGATAAGGTCAACGACGTTGAACTTTGCAAAGACGGGAACTGCAACCAGAGAAACGGTGGACATGATCTTGATGAAGATGTCCAGGCAGGGACCGACGGTGTCCTTCAGGGGGTCGCCAACGGTGTCGCCGACGACGGCGGCGTCGTGGGTGGGAGTGCCCTTGCCCTGGCCTTCAACGCCACCGGCTTCGATGTACTTCTTGCCGTTGTCCCATGCGCCGCCTGCGTTGCCGCAGAAGATGGCGATCATGATAGCCGCAAGAGTGGAGCCGATGATAAGGCCGCCGACGAACTCAGGTCCGAACAGGAAGCCGCAGCCAACGGGAACGACGATAGCCAGCAGGGAGGGAACCTTCATCTCGCCGATAGCACCCTTGGAGGAGATGGAGATGCAGGTCTTGTAGTCGGGCTTTTCGGTGCCGTCGAGAATGCCGGGGTACATCTTGAACTGACGGCGAACCTCGTCGACCATCTTACGGGCGGCCTTGGCAACTGCTTCGATGAGCATACCGGAGAAGAGGAAGGGCAGAGCCGCACCGGCAATGGCGCCGGCAAGGATCATGGGCTTCATCATGTTGAGAACAAGGTCGGTGCCCGCTTCGTTGAAGGAGTAGAGGTAGGAGATCATAAGAGCCAGGGCGGCCAGAGCGCCGGAGCCGATAGCAAAGCCCTTGCCGATGGCGGCGGTGGTGTTGCCAACGGAGTCAAGAGTGTCGGTGATGCGGCGAACCTCGGGGTCAAGACCGCTCATCTCAGCAATGCCGCCGGCGTTGTCGGAGATGGGACCGTAGGTATCGACGGAAACGGTGGCGGCAACGAAGGAGAGCATACCCAGAGCGGCCATGGAAACACCGTACATACCGGAGACCATGTGGCTGAGGATGATGCCGGCTGCCAGAATGATGCAGGGAGCCATGCAGGACTTCATACCGAGGGCAAGACCCTGGGTGATGGTGAGAGCGGTGCCTTCAACAGAGGCGTGGGAGAGCTTTCTGGTGGGGTTGAAGTCGGCGGAGGTGTAGTACTCGGCCATCATGCCGATAACAACGCCGGAGATAACGCCGATGGTGGCGGCGATCCAGGGGGACAGGCCGCCGACCTTGAAGCCGAGAGCGTTCTTAAGAATGGTGGTGTCTTCGCCCTTGAAGAGGAAGAAGGAGGCGACAAAGCCAAGAGCGATGGTGAGACCGGCGGCAACGTAGGTGGCGCCGTTGAGCTCGCGGTGGGGGTTCTCGCTCATCTTGCGCTTGAACAGCAGGGAAGCAACGCCGATGCAGCAGGCAACAAGGCCGATGGAGACGAAGATCAGGGGGAAGAGAATGCACTTCTCAAGCATTTCCTGAGTCATGCCGAAGTTAAGAGCATTGGACTGGAGGAACATGTGGTAAGCAAGGATGATGCCGGAGGAGATAGCGCCGACAAAGCTTTCCAGAAGGTCGGAGCCAAGGCCGGCAACGTCGCCAACGTTGTCACCGACGTTGTCAGCGATGGTGGCGGGGTTACGGGGATCGTCTTCGGGAATGTGAGCCTCGGTCTTGCCGACGAGGTCAGCGCCCATGTCGGCGGCCTTGGTGTAGATACCGCCGCCAACGCGGTTGAACATGGCGACGATGGAGCAGCCCAGAGCGTAGCCGGAGAGGGTCATGGTGAAGGGGATGAAGCTGAGACCCAGGAAGTTGGTGTAGCTTGCCTCAGTCACGTGGACCTGGCCGAGACCAAGACCGAAGATAACGTAGACAAGGAACAGACCGAGCATTGCAAAGCCGCCAACACAGAGGCCCATGACGGAGCCGCCCTTGAAGGCAATCTTAACGGTCTTGCCGATGTTGCGGGTCTCGCGGGCAGTGTTGGAAACGCGGACGTTGGCGTAGGTTGCGATCTTCATGCCAACGAAGCCGGCACAGCCGGACATGACGGAGCCGATGACCAGGGCAACGGCGGCGTGCCAGGTGGTAACGACGGCCATGATAACGGCAACGATCGCCACGACCAGGTAGAGGATCTTGTACTCGTAGGCGATAAACGCGTTAGCGCCCACGCGGATCGCAGAGGCGATCTCGCTCATTTTTTCGGTGCCTTCGGGCATTTTCTTAACGCCGAAGAAGTTGAACGCGGCAAATGCCAGCGCCAGACCTGCCGCAAATACTACGGCAACAATGAGAAGCTGCACTTTTAATTACCTTCCTTTACTATTTCTCTCCGGCCGGATCCCGGCCGATTAAAGAGCGGTTGGTGCACTCAGGGAACAGCGGACATAAAAAAACGCCCATAAACGCCGAAATAAACGAAGCCATGGGTGGGGTATTTTTGCGCCATCTATCCCCATCATTATCTTACCACATAACACCGATTTTTGCAAGGGTATTTTTCGATTTTTTCACCCCGTATCCGTCATTTTTCTCCATTGCCCTAAATCCGCAGATCTTTTCATCCTTATTTTGTGCACGTCATCGCAGGTAAAGACAAAATTAAGACAGCCCCAAGCGCAATTAAGAACCGACTAAGCTCCGCGGGCAAAAACCCGTCGACAGGATCCCCCGTCGGAAAAGCCCGCATTCCGGCGCAAAATGGGGACGGGTGTTGTTTCCCATGGCGAAAGTGGCGAAAAGGGTAAAACGGTTTTTCTTTACATTCTTCCGGGGTTTATGTATACTTTTCGGTGTAAAGAACGCAAAGAGAAGAAAAGGGGACCAAAGGCAATGGCAGAAGCTCATCCCTACCGCAGGCAGAACGCGCAAAGCGAGAGGATATGGTCGCTGAATATTTCAGACATCCACCCCGATCCGGCTCAGGCAAGGCGGATCTTCGAGCCCGGAAAGCTTGCCGAGCTTGCCCGGAGCATTTCCGAGCTGGGGGTGATACAGCCCCTCATCGTGCGGAACACGCCCCAGGGCTTCACCCTTATCGCCGGGGAGCGGCGGCTTCGGGCGGCGGCAATGGCGGGGCTCACCCACGTGCCCTGTATCATCAGCCGCGCCGAGGGTGAAAGGGCGGCCTATATGGCCCTTGTGGAAAACCTTCAGCGCCGGGATCTGGACTGCTTTGAGGAGGCCGCAGGGATCGCACGGCTTATGGAGACCTACGGCCTCTCCCGGGAGGACGCGGCGGCAAAGCTGGGCAAAAGCTCCTCTGCACTGGCAAACAAGCTCAGGCTATTAAAGCTGGATCCCGCCTGTATCTCCGCAATACGCCGCGCCGGACTCACCGAGCGCCACGCCCGGGCGCTTTTGCGGCTGCCGGACAGGGAAGCCGTACTTAGGGCAGTTGAACACATGGGCAAAAACCGGCTCTCCGTTGCCCAGGCCGAAAGCTACGTTGAAAGCCTGCTTGCCCCGGAAAAAGAAAAAAAGCCCGTCCCCACACACAAAACCCCCGGGGAGAAGAGCATTTTCCGGGCCATAAGCAAGGCCGTTAAAAACGCAAACTCCGGGGGCATCTGCGCCCGGGTGGACAGGGAGGAAAACGAAAACACCGTGACCTATAAGATCACGGTGAAAAAGGGGTCGTAAAACAAAAAAAGGCGGCTGTTGCGCCGGGGTGACGGCACAACAGCCCAATGGTGTGCATCCGTAAAGATCGTTTGACACACAACAACAGAAAAAATAGAAAGGAGGGGGTTTGAAAGCTGAACTTCGCGTTTCAACTTCCAAGGCTATGATACATCAGAGATGTGAATAAAAAACACCGCTCTCTGTGAACAAATTGTAAACCTCAACCTCTCTCCCCGTACCACGCCAGAAGCAGATCCACCATTCTGCCGTAGCTCCGGGTGCCGTCGGACTGGCCGTTGACGCTGAGATAGGCGTTGTTGGTCTTCTGGGAGACCTCGGCGGCCTTGCCCTCGAACTGGCTCCAGTATTCGGAGTATTTCTGATTGTCGTAACGCACCAGGTCGTTGTATTTCCGGGAGACCTCAAGAAATGCCTCTCTGTCCGCAGAGGAGAGCTGGCTTTGGGTATAGCGCAGAGCCGCAAGGTGGACGCTGTAGGCAAGGGCGGGATCTTCCGCATCCCAAAGCACTAAAAAGGCCATAAAGTTTGCCTCGTCCTCACGGGCGACGGCATAGCGGTGGGCAGTCTCGTGGGCCATGCAGAAGGGAAGTGAGGAAACGTAGTTGTCCCGGTTTACGTTTGCCTCCCCCGTGTAGGCGACGAAAATGCCCGTGGTGCGGAATTCGGAGAGCCCGCTGGACCAGATAACGTATTTCACGGGCTTCTCTTCCCGGCCGGAATATTCCGAAAACTCCCGGGCGACCTCGTCGGCAAAATACTCAAAGGTGTATTCCGGAGAAAACGCGCCGGTCCCGTCCCGCTCAACCAAAAGGCTGAGCTCGTTTGTCCGCTCGCAAAGATACTCTGCCAGCTCATAAAGCTCGGCAGAGCTTCTTTTTTTGACGTCGAGCCCGAGCTCCGTGCCAAGGGTCAGGCCGAAATAGTTCATGCCCCAGAGCGCGTAGTAGGATGACACCGCCACCACCGCGATCAAAAGCAGAACGGATATCTTCCGCAAAAGATATTTCAGCCTCGGCGCGTCCCCGGAGATGAGCACCCATATCAGCCGGACGAGAAAGCACAGCGCGCCCAAAATCAGGGCGTAGAGCAAAACCTCGGCGGCGGAAAAGGGAACGAAGCTCCAAAATCCGGACATCGCGCCAAGCACGCTCCGGGAAAAGGGACGGTAGACCTCGGTTACCGTTGCCGGATGAGCCTTTAGCCAATTAAATGCAATAAGGCTCACCGCCCCCAAAACAAGGGCGGTGAGAAATATTATAAGGGTCTTGATAAGCGAATAGCGTCTTTTCATATTATAAGGTAGTAAGATTTAAATATCCCCCCTACCCCCCTTGAGACAAGGGGGGCAGGCAATAGGTTAGAGTGCATCCCTTATCCCCTTCGGGACAAGGGGGGCGGGCGGCAATAGGAAGTAAGATTTAAGTATCCCCCCTACCCCCCTTGAGACAAGGGGGGCGGGCAATAGGTTAAAATGCATCCCTTATCTCAAGGGAGCAGGCAACTTCAAAATTATCAGACCTCTGCAACGAGGCGTTCGAGCATTTCCTTGGCGGCAAGGATGTCTTTGGTCTGCTGTTCGCCGGAGATCTCGCGTTCGATGGTGAGGGGGCCGTCGTAGCCAAGATCCTTCAGCTGGCGGATAAGGCGGGGCCAGTCGGCCTTGCCCTGTCCAAGGGGAACTTCGTGGCCAAGCTCACGGCCGTTGGTGGGATAGAGACCGTCCTTGCAGTGGAAGTCCTTGACGTATTTGCCGAAGACCTCAAGGGCGTCGTTGGGGTTGCCCTTGCCGTAGAGAACGATATTGCCGGTGTCGAAGTTGATGCCCACGTTCTCGCCCCCAAGATCCTCAATGGTGCGCAGAAGGGTGACGGGGGTTTCCTGGCCGGTCTCGAAGAGGAAATTCATATCGTATCTCTTGCAGGCGCGAACGACCTGCTTCAGGGCGACGAGAGTGCCCTTGTAGACCTCGCTGTTGCAGTCCTCGGGAATGAAGCCCGCATGGGTGGCGATCTGCTTAAGGCCGCACTTGTGGGCGAATTCAACGCCCTTCAGCAGAGCCTGGGTGCGCTCGAAGCGGTAGCACTCGGGAACGAGACCCAGAGTGAGGGGGCCGTCGGTGAAGTTCCACGCCGCAGGTCCCGGCCAGCCGCACCAGAGGGTGAGTATCTTGATGCCCGTATCTGCCATGGCAGAGCGCACCTCGGCGGCCATCTCGTCCGTGAAGCTGGGAATATCCCAGGAGCATATCTGAGCACACTCAAAGCCGTAGCCCTTGAGGCGCTCAAGGCTTTCTCTTATGTTGTCCAGTCCGACCAAAACGCCGACTTTCATCATTGCAGTAATCCTCCGAAAATAAGTGTTGGTTCCTTAATAAAAATTATACCACCTTCACTGCAAAAATCAACCCTTCTCCCAAGGTTTTTTCCCGGGGCGGAAGGGTTTTGGCAAATACCCGGAAAATAAAAAACATTGCCTTTACACGGCGCATATGGTATAATACAGAGTGGATTATAATGTAAAGGGAGCTGAACGCAAAAATGATCATCGGCGGTTTTTCGGACTTTGCCGCACACGGCGGCGCCGTTGTTGTAAAATGCGACAGGCTTTCTGAATTTTCCGGCCTTGCCCACGGTTTTTCCACACGGCTGGGCGGCGTGAGCGGGGCAGAGTTTTCCTCCCTTAACCTGAGCTTTGGCAGGGGCGACGGGGACGAAAACGTGGTGCAAAATTTTTCCCGCTTTGCCCTCTCTGCCGGACTTTCAAAAAACGCCTATGCCTTCACAAACCAGATCCACCGGGACTGCGTTCGGAAAGTGGGCTCTGCCGACGTTTTTGCTCCCGCTCCGGGTTATACCGCGCCCGACTGCGACGGGCTTGTCACCGCAGAGGCCGGCGTACCCCTTTTGGGCAAAAACGCCGACTGCGTGCCGGTTTTGCTCTACTGTCCCAAGCCCCGTGTTTGCGCCTTTGCCCACGCCGGATGGCGGGGCACCGCAATGGCCATTGTTAAAAACGCCGTTTTGGAAATGGAAAAGCTGGGCGCCGCCCCGGCCGATATCATCGCCGCCGTGGGCCCATCAATTTCCCCCTGCTGTTTTCTCACCCACAGCGACGTAACCGATGCGCTTTTGCCCCTTGGCCAGGAGATCCTCCGGGACAGGATCCTCCCCTCTGCCGACGGCAGGACCGCCGTTGACCTTAAGGCCATTAACGCCGCCCTTTTGGAGCAGGCGGGAGTGGGTGAGGTCTGGGTCTGCCCGGACTGCACCTGCTGCATGGAAGATAAATACTATTCCCACCGCCGAAACGGCCCCGCAAGGGGAAGCATGGCCGCTGTTATCCAGCTTCTCTGAGGCCGCCATATTACGAGGATGATCCCCATGAAAAAAACTTTCACCGTGTTTTCACTTATTCTGTGCCTTTGCCTTTTGCTCTCTGCCTGTGCCCCGGGCACCCCGGAGCAGACCACAGCTCAGGACACCGAGGCTCCCCCGGAGCAACCCATTCTCTCCGCTCCGGATCAATCCGTAAACTCCCTCTTCGCCCTGCCCTATTGCTACAATGCCGCCGGGGTTTTTAACCCCATTTTGGTACATAACGAGGCCTGCGACCCCCTCTTTGCCCTTTTGTACGACGGGCTCTTTGCCGTGGACAGCAAGGGCAACGTCCAGCCAAGGCTCGCCCTTGACTACGCTTCCGACGAAAACTCCTTCACCGTGACCCTCCGTGAGGACGCCCTCTTTCACGACGGCACCCCCGTAAAGGCAAGCGACGTTGTCTGGTCGCTGAAAATGGCAAAGGAAAACGAAGCCTCTGCCTATGCCGGGCGTTTTTCAGACGTGACGGATATATCTGCAAAGGACGGCCGCACCGTCGTGCTGATCCTTGAGCGTGAGCGCGGCTCCCTTACCCACTGTCTTGACGTGCCCATCGTTAAAAACGGTACGGGCATAACCAACAACGCCGTGGGAAGCGGCAGATACCGCATCGTGGAGCAGGAAGAGTCCATGTATCTCATGGCAAACGAGAGCTGGTACGCCCGACCCATGGACAGCCTTTTCCCCACCGACCTTATCATTCTCACCTACGCCGACGGGCTGGACGACCTTGTCTACTCCATGGTCTCCGGAAACTCCAACCTCGTGCGGCTGGACCCCTTTATTTTCCGGGACAAAAAGATCAGCGGAAACTGCGATACCTACCCCGTTCTCAGCCGGGAGTTCCTCTACGTTGCCTTCAACACCTCTTATTACGCTCCCACGGGCTCTTCCGCCGTGCGAAAGGCCCTTGCCCACGCAATTGACGTCTCCGCCCTGCTTGCCGACCCCTACGCCGGCGTGGTCTATTCTGCCGGACTCTACCCCGAAAGCGTCACCGGCACCCCTGCTCCCGCCCCCGTAAAGCCCGACCCTGCCGAGACCGCAAGAGCTCTCCGGGCGGAGGGTTACCGCTTTATTGCAAACCAGTGGGTGGACTCCGAGGGTGAGGTGCTCTCTCTCACCGTTCTCTGCGCAATGGACAGCACCAAACAGGCCGCCGCAGAGCGTATCGCCGCAGACC
>SVLY01000049.1 GCA_015067715.1 Oscillospiraceae bacterium
TCCAAAGATGCAGAAAAGCTCCGCGAGTTTTTCGCAGAGCGTCAGGAACCGGCTGCGCTTGAAAAAACTTCAAGCGCAAGCTAAAAATTTTTGTCGTGTGCTTGACATACGGGTGCCTGAGATCGTGGAAGCGGACGTGCTTGCATACCCGCACTGATTCCTGCACCGCAAGCGCCCCAAAAACCGCAAGCTTCGCCGGGAACTTGTTTGCCGCGTGACTGTATTGCCTGGAATTATTTTATCATGTCAATTCCACGCTGAAGCGAATCCGCTGAGATCGCTCCGGTAGCTTGAGCAACAAGATATCCTTCTGAATCAATGAAGAAGGTGGTAGGCAAAGAATATACACTGTATGTCTTTGCCGCATTGGCGTCAGTATCATAAAAAACCGGGAAGGTATATCCTTTCTCTGATATAAACGCCTTTGCGCTGTTGAGTGTTTCCCGGCCGCCGGTCATGTTGACCATCAGGAAATGGATATCATTCCCGTGCTCCAGGTATTTTTCGTGAAAGTCAGGCATTTCGCTTTGGCAGGGACCGCACCAGCTTGCCCAGAAATTCAGTACGATCGGCTTACCTGCATAATCCGACAGATCGACCTTGTTTCCCCGGGAATCATAGACGGTGAAATCCGGCGCTTTAGTCAGCCGGCGTTCCGTTTCACCCGTGCCCTGGCTTTCGTTGCCGTTCTTTTTTTGCTCTCCCTGTATCAGAAGCCCGTCGGGAGTATTGCTTTTGCCAAAGTGCGCGTAAAGCACCGAAGCACCGCCGATCAGAAGAACGAACGCCAACATAAGTATAATTATCTTTTTCTTCTTATCCATAGTTTCCTCCTTACCCAAGAAGACTCAGAAACCGTCCAAGCATTCCCGTTGCCATCAGAATACCGATCACAACAAGCAGACTGCCGCAGACGATATTTATGACCCTGTAGTGTTTCTTTACCCAATTGAATGCCGATTTCAGATAATCAATCAGAACAGCACTGAGAACGAATGGGATGCCAAGTCCCAGAGAATATGCAAAAAGCATCAGCATTCCCTTCACGATATGTGCCTGCTGGGATGCCAGCATCAGCGCTGAACCAAGAAACGCTCCCACGCAGGGCGTCCAACCGACGGAGAATACCATGCCGAAAAGAAACGCCGGGAAAAATCCCATATTATCGGTTTTGACCGATCTTCTTCCGCCTTGAAACAGGTTCAGCTTTAGCACACCAAGGAAGTTGAGACCGAAGAACACAACGATCAGGCCGGAGACAATATTAACGGCAGTCTGATACTCTCTCAGGAAGCTTCCCACCGTTCCCGCAAGTGCTCCGAGCATCACAAATACCACGGTGAAACCGCTGACGAACCCAAGCGCGCCTTTCAGAGCTTTGCCTGTAGTCCGTTCGCCGCCGCCTGCAAAATAGGAAACGTAGACAGGCAGCATCGGGAGCAGGCACGGTGAAATAAAGGTGACGATTCCCTCTAAAAATGCGATCACATATTGCAATTCCCGTCACACTCCTTTGAGAAAAGTCCCGAAAGCAAGAGTCCTGCAGCTCCCGTATAGAGCGCGGTAATGATGGGATTTGACGTGATAGGACAACTGCCTGTGGAACATCCCGTGAAATAATGATATCCGAGCCCCACAAGCGCACCGCCTATGGTAAACAAAAATGGACTCAGCCATTTTTTAAGCTTTGATTTCATTTCAGGCACCTCCCGCCAGATATTTCTCCGCCTCGTGAACTGAAACAGCACCGTCGGCAACTGCCGTCACGATCTGGCGAAGCTCTTTTGTTCTGATATCACCCACGGCATATACGCCGGGAATGTTTGTTTTCGTATCTTCTCCTGCGACAACGTATCCGTTTTCGTCAAGCTTGACCTGATCTCCCAAAAAACCGGTCGCCGGTTTTCTGCCTACACTGACAAACACTCCGTCACAGGCAACCGTGCTTTCCTCTCCGGTATTCACGTCCGAAAGACGCACACCGGTGATCCTTGCTTCGTGAAGAAGTTCCTTTACAGTGCTGTTCCAGCGGAATTCTACGTTCTCCGCTTGCATCAGCGGCTTGTGATAGATCTTCGTTGCCCGAAGGGTGTCGCGGCGATGAACCAGGATCACCTTTTTGGCGATCCTGCTGAGAAGCAGGGCATCGGCGGCTGCGGTATTTCCGCCGCCTGCCACAACTACCGTTTTACCCCGGTAAAACATACCGTCGCACGCGGCGCAGTATGCGACTCCGCGTCCGACAAGCTCTGCTTCCTTCTCCACACCGAGCTCTCTCGGATTTGCTCCGGTTGCGAGTACCACAGTCCTACTGAGAAATGTTTCGCTTGCTGTTTCGATCTGTTTCGGTTCTGTTGCAAGAACAAGGCGAACGACCTCTGCCGTCCGGCTCTTTGCTCCAAAACGCTCGGCCTGTTTTTTCATTTTGTCGGCAAGGGAAAAACCGTCAATTCCGTCCTCAAACCCCGGATAGTTGTCGATTTGATGAGTCAAAGCCATCTGGCCCCCTGCCGAAAGACGTTCCAAAACAAGTGTGTCAAGCCCTGCTCTTGCGGCATAAAGGGCTGCTGTATAGCCTGCGGGGCCGCCGCCTATGATGATCATATCGTAAACGTGATTATTATCCTTCATCTTTATGCACTCCTTTTTGCTTTTCTTGCCTTATTATACCCCATTTATTATTCCCCTTCCGTGATGATATCACATAAAAAGATAAATTCTTCCCGCCGATGTTGACCGTTTCCGGTGAACAAATCAGGGTATTTGCCTGATTCGTATTGAATTTTGGAAGTAAATCGGGTATAATAGTAAAAAAGGTAGGCTCCTTAACGGCTTCCTGCTTGCAGGCAGATAAGGGTAGGATGGATTATATGGAATTTCAAGACTGTTTTCCTATATGGAATAAATTGGATCCTGTTCATCGGGAGCAGATCCTCGGCACGCTGATCACCCGCACGGTGAAAAAAGGAACGGTGATCCACGGCGGCGGCAATGATTGCACAGGACTTTTGCTCATAAAGTCCGGTCAGCTTCGCGCCTATATACTTTCCTCGGAGGGACGGGAAATCACTATTTACCGTCTGTTCGATCGGGATATGTGTCTGTTTTCTGCCTCCTGTATGATGCGCTCCATTCAGTTTGACATCACCATCGAAGCCGAAAAAGACACCGCCCTTTGGGTCATTCCCGTAGAGGTATATCGAAGCATTATGACAGAGTCCGCGCCCGTTGCAAACTACACAAACGAGCTGATGGCCACAAGATTTTCCGACGTTATGTGGCTTATTGAGCAGATCATGTGGAAAAGTCTTGATAAGCGGGTTGCCGCTTTCCTTCTGGAAGAATCCGCCATTGAGGACAGCGACACGCTGAAAATTACACACGAGGCCGTTGCCAACCACCTTGGTTCTCACCGTGAGGTCATCACACGAATGCTGAAGTATTTTCAGAACGAAGGAATGGTCAGGCTCTCCCGTGGCACGATTGAACTTACAGACAAAACCGGGTTGGAAAATCTAAGCGAAGAATAAAAAATGTCCGCCGATGCTCACGGCGGACATTTTGTTTTTTACTTGCTATCCATTCCGCAGGCGGCAGCACTCTGGGTCAGGGCGCGGTCGTTTGTTACCGCATCGTAAAAGCGAAAACCTCCTGCGAAATTATATGCCGTGTATCCGTTGCCTTCCAAAATGCGGGATGCAATATAGCTGCGCAGACCGCTTTGGCAGATCACGTATACGGGCTTGTCTTTTTTTACTTCATCAAGGCGTTCTCTCAGCTCGTCAACGGGGATATTCCGGAATCCCTCAATATGGCCTCGACTGAATTCTTCGACGGTTCTCGTATCAAGAAGGGTTACGCTTCCGTCCCGGGGCAGTTTATCTGTGTCTTCAAGATGCCATTGCTTCAGAACACCGTTTGCGATGTTATCGATCATAAACCCCGCCATGTTCACCGGGTCTTTTGCAGAGGAATAGGGCGGCGCATACGCAAGGTCAAGATCCTTTAAGTCGGTCGCCTTCATTCCTGCGCGTAGGGCGGTGGCAAGCACGTCGATTCGCTTGTCCACCCCCTCGTATCCGACGATCTGAGCGCCAAGCAGACTGTAGGTACCTTTTTCAAAGACCACCTTCACGGTCATCACTTTGCCGCCGGGATAATAGCCTGCGTGGCTCATGGGCGAAAGGATGACCGTATCCGCGTCGATCCCTGAGGCTCTTGCGCTTCGCTCGTTGATGCCGGTGAGCGCCGCCGTCATATCAAAGACCTTGATGACCGAACTGCCCTGAGAACCTTTATACCGGCTGTCAAGTCCGCAGATATTATCCGCGATAATGCGTCCCTGCTTGTTGGCAGGACCTGCGAGAGGGATCAATGCATCCTCGCCAGTAACAAAGTTTTTCACCTGTACTGCATCGCCTGCGGCGTAAATATCCGGAACCGAGGTTTCCATTCGGTCATTGACAACGATGGCGCCCCTGATGCCAAGTTCAAGTCCTGCTTCTTTGGCAAGTGCCGTTTCGGGGGTAACGCCGATAGCGAGCACCGCCATGTCGGCGTGAAGCGGGGCTTCGCCCTTGAGCAGTACCTTAACCCCGCCGTCGGTTTCTTCCAGACCCTCCACCTCACGACCGAGCACAAGCCTTACGCCGTGCTTTCTCATCTCGTTATGGATAAAGGCGGCCATATCCGCGTCAAACGGGCTCATCAGCTGCTTTGCATACTCAACGACGGTAACGTCCATTCCCAGCTCACGAAGATTTTCCGCAAGCTCAAGGCCGATAAAGCCGCCGCCTGCCAGCACCGCCGATCGGGGGTGATTTTCATTTATATAATGCTTGATTCGAAGCGTGTCTTCCACGGTGCGAAGCGTAAACACCCTGTCAAGGTCTGCGCCGGGGAAACGGGGCTGTGTCGGCCTTGCTCCGGGGGAAAGGATGAGCTTATCGTAGCTTTCCTCAAATTCCTCGCCAGTTTTCAAATTTCTGACCGATACCGTCTTTTTGTCCGGATGAATTGCCGTAACCTCGTGATGGACCCTCATATCCACGCGAAAGCGGGAGTAAAAGCTTTCGGGAGTCTGAAGTGTCAGCTCCTCAGCATCGGTGATCACATCCCCGATATAATACGGCAGTCCGCAGTTGGCGTAGGAGATATATCCCGAGCGCTCAAACACCACGATCTGCGCTTTTTCATCAAGCCTTCGGATTCGGGCGGCGGCAGTTGCTCCGCCTGCCACGCCGCCCACAATAACGACCTTCATCATTACCGTTCCACCTTTCCGCGGTAAGATGATATACCGCCGATGTTGTTTACCCTGGTATATCCCATCTGTCCGAGCATCGCCGCGGCCTGGCGGCTTCTTGCGCCGGAATGGCAATAAACAAACAGCTCCGTGTCTTTGTTTTTTACTAAAGTCACCACTCTGTCGAGGGTCTGAAGCGGAACGTTCCTGCTTTCCGGGATATGACCTTGGCTGTATTCTTCCGGAGTGCGCACGTCGATCAGCACGGCGCCGACGGTGTTTTTGTAATCACTTACACCCTGATTTACATCGGGTTGTCTTAAAAAATCAAAGAATCCCATTTTTACATCTCCTTACAGCATACCGAGGATAGCTTCCTTCGGCCTTGCTCCCATTGCCTGATTTACGATCCGGCCGTTTTCAATTACTACCAAAGTCGGGATGCTCATAATGCCGAACCGAGCTGCCAGCTCGGATTCTTCATCCACGTTGATCTTTCCGACCTTGATGTCAGGACGCTCAGCGGCGATCTCTTCCACGATCGGTACCACCATTCGGCAGGGGCCGCACCAGGGAGCCCAAAAGTCCAGAAGAACTTTCTTATTGGAATTTAATACTTCACTTTGGAAATTGTTTTTGTTGATATTGACAGCAGACATTTTTATGTCCTCCTTTTTTTTCTTTGTGGCTTCATTATACCACAGCTTTTGATGCCGTTCTGTGATGATATCACATTTCTGTTTTTTACCTGTAAGCATAACAAATATTCACTGTGTTTGGCGCATATATCGTCCGCCTGCCGACACACCTTTTCGCCTGCCGGGCAGAATATTTTTTGGGGGAGGGTACACTTTTGGTGATCTTGCGTATTTCTGCTCTCTGACCCAAGGTGATGGTACGCAATCTTTCTCAGGATACTTGAAACATCTGCTTTTTTATTGTATAATGGTCAAGTGAACACCGGAGCTGTGATCTTTTGCTTTGGAATGGGAGTGTGGCTGATGAGCAAATTGTTTCCGCCTATGACGAGCAGGCCTGAAAAGCTGCAGATATTTGGTGTTATACCGTGCATGGTATGGGCGTTTGTGCTGTTTCCGTTGTATATGCCCTTTCTTGCAGACGGGCTTTGGGAGCAGTGGCAGACAAGCGCCTGGCTTGAGATCGGCTTTCACGTGATAAACGCCGCTCTGATGCTGCTGATCATGCGCAGTTATCTGAAGGAAGAGTGGTTTATGTTGACCACCGACGTGGGCTTTTATCTGAAGCACGTGGGAATAACGGTGGGACTTATCGCCATTACGGAGGCGGTGCTGCTGGCCCTGCCGTACTGTCTGGGCTTTGACATCACGTATCTGATCAACAGCCTTCCGGTTTCGGAGTTTGACGTAATCCAGACGCCGCTCTCTCTGATCGACTTCAGACCCGTTTTCGGAACTGTTGCGCTGAGCCTGTTTGCGCCGATCAGCGTTTGCCTGATGATATACGGTTTTTGTTTTGCGCCGTTGTGCGAGAGAAAGCCCTGGCTTGCCTATCTGAGTGTAGCCCTGATCACGCTGATCCCCATTGTGGTGGATATTATTTGGCGAGGCGAGTTGGCAATTGCCGTTGGCGCATATATCGTCCGCCTGCCGATACATCTTTTTGCGTGCTGGTCTTACCAAAAGACGGACAACGTGTGGACGCCCATGATATCTCTGGTGATCACAAATCTGCTGTCGTGTGTCGTTCTGATTATCCTCATGTTTGTGGGAAGCATATGACGAAAAATAACCCCGTGCAACCAAACCGGCTGCACGGGGATTCTTACTCCTGTCCAAATTGGGCGAGGAGCTCTTTTTGCACTTTTTTGCTGAAGCTGTTCAGCACAGTAGTATAGGCGAGGTCGATCATGGGGAAAAGCTCGTCTTCCGGGAAACCGTTAAGCAATACGGTGTTCCAATAGGGTTGCTGAACCGGAGGGCAGTGATATCCCCGCACGACCTTTCCGGGGTAGAGCGTTCGGTAGAAATCACCCACGTCGGCGGGGCATTTCAGTGTGAGCTTATAATCCTGCTCATATGGATATAGCTGCGCAAATATCCGGTTGTTCAGCTTATAGCATATCGGGACGTCGCCAAAAGGACGGGTCTCAACGGCGCCGGGCTTGTTTATGCAATAGCTTTTGATTTCTTCCGGGGTAATACTCATAGATCAACTCCTGCGATTAATCACCGTTCCTCCAAAGTTTTCAGCAGCTTTTCTGCTTCGCGGTAGAGCACGGGGGAGGTTTGGGGATAGGTGAGGTTGTCGGGTAATTCGTCAAACAGTCCGATCTCGTTCATTTCACTTTCCGGAAGTTCTCCGACGGAATGCACTACTGCCAAAAAAACTGCTCCGTTTGCGCAGCCAAAGGGGTTGAAGCCCCAGTAATCGCAGACGGGATACACGTCGGCATCCCGGATTCCGCTTTCTTCGAACAGCTCGCGCTTTGCCGCTTCCAGAGGGGTCTCTCCATCCTCGATATGCCCGCCCTGGGTCTCCCAGGTGTTTCGCTTTTTGTGCCTGGACAGAATCCATTTTCCTCTGTAACGGGAGCAGATCACAGTATATCTGTAGTCATAAAGATAGCCCGAGGGAAAAACGCGGCACTTCAGCACCGCTCTGAGACCTTCTTTGTCCGTGATCCTGTCGTTCAGAGATATGCCAAGCTCCCTGCATTTTTCTATGGCGAGATCATGGTTCTGCAACGCGGCTTTTCTGTACCAAAATGCGGCCTGTTCGGTATCCTGTTCTGTGCCGATGCCGTCTTCACAGAACCAGGCAAGGTTACACTGTCCGTTCCGGTCGCCGTGGTCGGCGGCGCGGCGGGTCCACCATAGAGCTTTGGAAAGATTTTTTTCCACGCCCAATCCGTCGTAGTAAAAATACCCGACCTGGCATTCCGCAAGGGGATATCCCTGCTTTGCCAGCTCAAGATGACCCTCAAAGCATTTGCCGTATTGCTGTGTGTTGAAGTATTTTTCTATAAGCTCGTTGCAGATATCCAGGTTTCTGCACGGCTTGTAATAGCTCTCAGCCATCGTTGAAGCTCCCTGTGTGTGTTGCGGGTCAGAACCGTGATACGATCCACTCTGCGATCAGCTCACGTGCCGCCCGGGCGGCGGAGCCTTCGTGGAGCAGGTCGTGTCTGGCGCCGGGGAACAGCTTTACGGTCACGTTCCGAAGCCCGGCCTTTTTCATGCGGCCGTATATCGTCCGGACGCCTTTTCCGCCGTTGCCGACGGGGTCGTCCTCTCCGGAGATCAGCAGAACCGGCAGAGCGCTGTGCCATGTGCCGTACACGGAGGTACTGCCGGTGCGCTTCATTGAGCCCAGAAGCTCCCAAAACAGTCCGGCAGAAATATCCCGGCGTACCAGCGGATCGGCAAGATACTTATCCAGCTCAGCTTCGTCGGAGCAGAGCCAGTCGGCGGAGGTGCGGTTGGGCTTGAATTTTTGGTTGTAGGTGCCAAAGGAAAGCCGGCGCACAAGGTCGGTGGTCCTGTCAAAGCCGGCCTTTTTGATCTGCCCCTTAACTATGGCCATCATGACCGCCAGCAGCCACCCGGGCTGATGTCCCGTGCCCATAATGACCGCCCCTGCGAGCTCGCCCCTGCCGGGATATTTTGAAAGGTATTCTCTCAGCAAAAAAGAGCCCAAAGAGAAGCCCAGCATATAGTGGGGGACTCCCGGAAAACGCCCGTGAAGCTCCGTGTAAAAAAGCCGCATATCCTCAACGGAGGCCTCCCAGCCGCTTTTCCCGAAGGACGCAACCCCGGCATCGCCCGGGTTTTTGCCGTGCCCACGCAGGTCAAAGCCCGCCACGGCGATGCCTTCGGCCTGCAGATGCTCTGCAAAGGCATCGTACCGACCAATGTGCTCCGTCATGCCGTGGGTGACCTGCAATACCGCCTTGACTTCGCCCTCCGGCATCCAAAGCCGGGCGGGAAGCGCGGTCTCTTTATATCCGTTAAATTCAAAGGTTTCGGTTTTCATGGCTCATTCTCCTGTCCGTGGGGTTGGGTATCTTTGCGGTATTATTATATTCTCTTTTAAACGGATAATCAAGAAGAATATTACCGTCCCTCTTCCCGCTGTTGAAATGCGGGTATATATGTGGTATAATCAGAAAAAACGGGGGAGGTGAGGATATGGAATTCAAGGACAAGCTTCAGGCCCTTCGGCGGGAGCGGGGGCTTACTCAGGAGGAGCTGGCATCGGCGCTGTTTGTGTCGAGAACGGCGGTGTCAAAGTGGGAGTCCGGCAGGGGATACCCGGGGATAGACTCTCTGCGGGCAATCGCGAAATACTTCGGCGTGACGGTGGATGGGCTTATCATGGGTGAGGAGCTGTTAAGCGCTGCCCAAAACGAGTCTGCTCAGCGGGCGATGCGCACAAGTGACCTTGTTTTCGGCCTGCTGGACTGCAGCTTTATCCTGTTTTTCTTTCTGCCCCTCTTTGCCTTGCGGGACGGCGGCGAGGTTCGTGCGGTGTCCCTTTTGGGCCTTGGAAGCCCGATTTCCCCGGGGACGGCGGCCTGTTTTGTCTGCGTTGTGAGTCTTATTCTTTGGGGAGTGCTCACCCTTGCTCTGCAAAGCGTGAATGACGGAGCGTGGGTGAAGATAAAAGCCCCGGTGTCCCTTGGGCTGGGAGTTCTGGCCGTTGGGGCTCTTATTCTGGGGCTTCACCCCTACGGCGGTGTGCTGGCGCTGGCTTTCGGGGGGATAAAGGCGCTTTTGCTCCTTAAAACCCCTCTGACACGGAAAGTGTCGGGACGGTGACGGGGCGTTTCTTGCAAAATCAAAAGCCTTTCTTTATACTGTGGACAAACTCACAGAAAAGAAAGGCTTTTTTGTTATGAAGAAAGAAAACCGAAGACTCTTTTTCCTCCCGATTTTGCTTCTTGCCGCCTTCGGGGTCTGGACGGTGCTTACCGTTACCGTGGACGTGAGACCCATCGGCCCGGAGGGCTCCCGGGTTGGGCTGGCGGGAATTAACGGCTTTGTCCACAGAACCGTGGGCGTACACATGGGGCTTTATACCCTGACGGACTGGCTGGGGCTGGTGCCGGTGGGCATATGCCTTGGCTTTGCCCTGCTTGGGCTTGGGCAATGGATAAAGCGCCGCAGGCTTTGCCGGGTAGACGGGGACGTTTTGCTTTTGGGCGTGTTTTATCTGGTGGTTTTCGGGGTGTACCTGCTTTTTGAAGAGCTGGCCGTCAACCGCCGCCCGGTGGTGATAGAGGGTTTTTTGGAGGCCTCCTACCCGTCGTCCACAACTCTTCTGGTGCTCTGCGTTGTGCCCACGGCGATAATCTGCCTCAAAGGCCGGATAAAAAGGCTGTGGCTTCGGCGGACGGTCGTCCTTGGCCTTTGGGCATTTGCCCTGTTTATGACCCTTGGGCGCTTTGTTTCGGGAGTCCACTGGCTTGGGGACATTGTGGGCGGAATTCTGCTTTCCGGGGGACTTGTTACGGCTTACCGGGCTGTTTTGCGTTCAGTATTTTGTAAAGCAGACCGTAGAGCTGCATTGCCTCCTCCGGGGAGAGATTGACGCACCCGGCTATCTTTTGGGGGACGTCCGAGGCGGAATCTCTGAGCTTTTCCCCCTGTTCGGTGATAAAAACGGTAACGGAGCGCTCGTCCACGGGATCGCGGCGGCGCCGGACGAAGCCCTTTGCCTCGAGGCTTTTAATTACGGGGGATACGGTGCCGGAGTCCAGAAAAAGCTTTTCACCCAGAGCTTTTACGGTGATCTCCCTGTGCTCCCACATTACCATCATGGTGATATACTGGGTGTAGGTGAGGTCAATGGCCTCAAGATAGGGACGGTATTTTTTTACTATCTCTCTTGCGGCGGCGTAAAGGGGAAAGCAAAGCTGGTTTTCCAGCTTAAGGGGGTCAAAATCACCGTTGCTCATAAATATCTCCTTGCAAACTGGGCGGCATTGCTGAGATCCTCGGCGGAGATGACCCCGGCAATGGCCTCTGCCAGCTTTTTCGTGTTGCCGGAACGGGTGTAATAGCGAACTGCAAGCTTCATTTCAAACACTCCTCAATTGCTTTTTTAAGAGACTTCATGTCCGTGGGCTCAAAACGGCCGACGATATCTCCGTTTTTGTCAGTGAGGAACTTCGTGAAGTTCCATTTGACGTTTCCGTTGTTTTTGTAGTCCCGGTCGGCTTTTTTGACCACTCCGGAGAGTATGAGCCCCATGGGAGACCGGCCAAAGCCGTTGAACTCTGTGTTTTCGGTGAGCCATTTGAAAAGGGGGATGGCGTTTTCGCCGTTTACGTCCACCTTTGCAAACTGGGGAAAGGTTATGCCAAAGCGGCCCTTGCAAAAACCGTGGATCTCCTCGGAAGTACCGGGGGCCTGCTCGCCGAACTGGTTGCAGGGGAAGTCCAGAATTTCAAGTCCGAGGGGAGAAAACTCCTCGTAGAGCTTCTGAAGCTCCTCATACTGTGGAGTGAAGCCGCACTTTGTGGCCGTGTTTACAATGAGGATCACCTTGCCCCTGTACTTTTCAAGGGAGACTTCGCTTCCGTCCCGGGCTTTTACCGTGAAGTCAAATACGTTCACTCTGCACCTCCAAAATCGTTATAGCTCAATTCAATTGAGCTCAACTGAATTATATCACCGCATCCCCCTTTTTGTCAAGGGGGGGAGGGTAGATATATTTCGAATGTCAGCCGCAGAACACCGTGCCGAGGGTCCAGGGAGAAAGACGGGGCAGGGTGAGCACAAAGCCGTCCTCCGTTTTTTCGGGGAGAAGGGCGGTCTGCCCGTCGTACTGGGTGATCAGGGTGAAGCTTTCGACCTGGGGATTCCGGATGAGGAGCTTTACGTTTTCCCAGGGCTCGACGGTGCAGTTCAGAACGCTGAGGGCAAGGGTCTTGCCGGTTTCCCTGTCCACACGGACGAGGGCGTGTGCCTGAACGGGGCTGAGCACTCTGCTGGAAACAGCGCCGGGGGCGATATAGTCTGCGATCTTGGCAAAGCGTTCTCTCTGGAAGGTGGGAACGGTGTATTTCCACGGGGAATAGCCAATGATCGCCCAGCGGCCGCCACGGGGCGTGGTTATGACGGCGTCGGTGACAAGCTTTGGGTCGTGGGCGTAGCGGCCTAAAGGCTCGGCGCTTTCGGGAAGGGCGGTGAGAGCGTAGTGGTTTGCCGGGCCGGGGGCGAAAAAGGACGAGGCATATTCCCGGCTTCCCACATCGTTTGCCGGGTGGGAAGTAAAAAGCTCCCGGGCGCGGAGGCAGTCAAGCTCGGGCAGAGGCTCTGCCCGGACGCCAAGGTCAAATCCCCGGGCGGCAAGCAGGTTTACCGTTTCGCCGTCGGTGATAACGCTTTGGCTCAGCAGTTCTTCAAGCTCCCGGTCGGACATTTGCCCTGCCGGCCAGGGGTGGAGAAGGTTTACGCCCTTTTCCCGGGGAGCATAGCCCACGGGAATGCCCCATCTCTGCATGAAATGGAAGCAGCCGTAGTGCTCGAAGTTAAAGGAATAGAGGTCGTCTTCAGGCCGGAGGGGGCGCAGGTGGGGGACTTTTGTGTGGGCGTAGGTGATGCCTCCGTGGACGGAGCGGGCAGAGACTCCGGCCAGCCTTTCCCAATAGGGGCGCTGAGCGGCAAAAATCTCGAAGCCCTTCAGATAAAAGTCAAAGTCCTCCGGAATGCTTCCAAGCATGGCGTAGCTTATGTCCGTTGCCCCGGCGGCAAGGTCCACCGCCGTTTCCAGCGCAGTGCCGGTCATGGTCTTGCCGGAAGCGGTGTTGGGCAGGTTTTCTATCTCCGGACATTTCCGCGTGACGTAGGAGGGGAGCTTTGAGTGCTGGAACTCAAGGTTCACGGCCTTGGCGATGATCTCGTTGGGGTCGTGGTCGTCGTAGGTTCCGGCTCCGGCGCGGTACATGGGGGCGTGGCCGGTGGTTTTCAGCATGGCATCAAAAAGATGGGCAAGATCCGGCCCGGTGTATGGGCCGTTGGCGCCGTTTTGCAGGCACACGACCGTGTCCGGGCAGTTTTCGTGGACGGCGCGGCAGATATCCGTCACGAAATCTGCGAGCCCTTCCCGGATGAAGCCGATAAACTTCTCCCGGAGGGAAATATCCCCGTGGAGAAATTCAGCGACCAGCTCTTCCCGTGTGTAGTCTGAGGAATTGCGGCGGTTGAAATCTGCCATACAGCTTTCGCAGAAGCACCCAAAGTTCACCGGAGCGTGGTTCGTGGCACGTAGATCGTCGTCTATCCAAAGCTCTGCCGGGCGGACTTTTTTTACGTAATAGGCCACGTGCTCTGTGATATAGCTTCGGAAAAAGGGGTCGTTCCAGCAAAAGCCGAATTCGCACACCTTTCCGTCGTGACCGACGATCTTTCTCACGGGACTTCCCGGGTGGACCAGGCCGGAGCAGTCCCGTATGGCCATATACGTTCCGTGGCCGATGGTGTTGCTCAGCTGAAGAGAGACGTTTATGCCCTTACTGCGGAATTTTTCTGCAAGTCCGCTGTAATAGTCGGCGGTTTTAAAGTGATCTTCATTTTTGGGATAGCCGTAGGCCGTGTTGAGCCACACGTCCGTAAAGCACCCGGGATGGTTTTTGAGGGCTTCGAACAAAAGCTCTGCCTGACGGGGGGAGGAATCTATTCTCTGGATGATCTTCATAGAGGTCTACCTGATCCTTTTTTAGCAGAAGTGTTTTTTGATGAATTCCGTGCGGGCTTTAAGGGCTTTGAGGGTGGTGGGGGCTTTTTGGACGATGTCAAACCCGTGGATCGTGCCCTTCGTTTCGTTCAGGGTGACGGGTATGCCAAGGTCGGAAAGCCTTTTGGCAAACAGTATTCCGTCGTCGTGGAGGCAGTCGAACTCCGCCGTTTCGATATAGGTCGGGGGCAGAGCGGAAAGATCCGGCGCTTCGGCGGGGGAGTAGTAAAAATAGTCCGGCCGGGTGGGGTCGGCCTTGGTCATGGGGCCGATCTTTTCGGACAGAACGGAGTTCCACATGGGCGTGTCGGTGTATTTTTTGCAGGATGGGCTTGAGTTCCGGGCATCCAGAAATGGGTATGGAAGGAGCAAAAACTCAAACCTTGCGGGATGTGCCCTGTCCCGCGCCATCATGCAAAGCCCCGTGGCAAGTGCCGCTCCGGCGCTGTCGCCCCCAAGGGCGATGCGTGCGGTATCTATGCCCAGCTTTTTTGCGTTTGCGTACATTCGGCAAAAGGCGGTGTAGCAATCCTCGAAGAACACGGGGTGGGGATTTTTGGGCGCAAGACGGTAGTTTACGAAAAACACCCGGCAGTTGCCCTCTTTTGCGTAGAGCATTGCATTTTTATAGTGATACCCCGCCGCCTCAAGGACAAATCCTCCGCCGTGGAGATAGACAAGGCACGGCGCTTTGCCCTTTAAGCTCCGGGGAGACATGAGAAAACACTCTATCCCATAGCCGTCGGAGGCAATCGCGCGGAATCGCTCCACACGGACCTCTGGGTCACAAAAGAGCTTTTTGGGCGGCTTCATGTTGGATTCGGCAAGGGCGAGGAATTTTTCGTTTATCGGGGGCGTGAAGTGGGAAAAGGGAAAAAACTCCCGGCTGATGGCGTATTTACTCATGGCGATACCTTATAAAGCTTACTCATTTACTTGTGTTCAGGCAGGCGCCAAATGCTCTGCATAATGACAGGGTTGTTCTGCCCGGCAGGCTTTTGGTAGTAGACTGTCAGCAGAGAGCCATCCAATAATTCTACAGTTGCAGGATAACCCAGGTCAGTATCCGGACCGTCATCACGAAGAATATAATCCGTCTCCCAGGTCTCACCGTTATCATAGCTAAGCATAAAGCGCTGTCCAAATGGCTGGCGCCGATAACCGTAGGTGCTGATCAGCACGCCGCTGCTGTGGCGCATCAGATGAGGAGGCGAGCCGTGTGTGATCTCTCGCGGTTCTGTGAATGTCAAACCGCCGTCAAATGATTCGCACTGTAAGATCTGAAAGCGATACCCATCAATTTTGGGATCGTCGCTTCTGATCTGAACAATGATGCGATCCTCCAGCGCAATGGCATGGGGTTCCCAATATGTGCGGTCTTCCGGCTCGGTAATGGTCGACAGATACGTGCAATTCCCCTCTGCATCCAGGATGTAACATTGAAGCCCTGGCCTGGAAATACCGTCGGTTCCCATGGGTTTTCCAACAAAAAACAGTCTTCCGTCCGGCAACACACAGGGTCCATGGGGCGACTGGACAGGACACCGCTGTATTTCGCCAAACTCATAACCGTCATCGCTGAGAACGAACAGGGAACCCGCATACTGAGAATCTACAGCCGCTCTGTCCAACTGACTTAAGTATCCCTTGGAAACCGGCATATGGTAGGTGAAGTTATGAGGACTGTCAACCTCTTCCCTCATCCTGGTGGACGGGGTATCAACACCGCCATTAAAGGTATTGATCATGACCTTACCGCCAAAGGTAACAATACCGCAGTCCCGGTCATCCTCCGGAGTGTCGATGACAACGGCAGGCTTTGTCCAGGTCTTACCTTCGTCACGGCTGTAGCAGATCACAGCCTTGCCAAAGGGACAAACATGCCATAACCGGAAGCCGGAGCAAACCATCGCCAGTGTGCCATCCGGCAGCCGCCCGACGGAGGGCCAGGCGAAGTAATTGAACATGCTGTTGGGATTCTCGCAAATGATTCTGTTTTCGGTGTTGATTTTCTTCATAAAGCAATCCCCTTACTTTCTCTCAAACTTCATCGAGAACAGATCGCATTCTGTCATTTCAAAGCGGATCGTTACCGGTTTGCCGCTGAAGGCAGACAGATCACCCTCAAAGTCCACCACCCGTGCTGTGCTGTCGCCAAAGAGTTCGCCGCTTTCGAGCTTATTGCCGTCTTCATCGGTGACGGTCACATACAGGCTGCCCCGGGCAGATGTCGCGAAGTTTATGACCATGGTATCGCCGCTGAATACCAGCTCCTTCGTCACCGCGGTCTTTCCCTGCCAATCCCCGTGAAGGCCGGCAAAGCCGTCTTTCCGGATGGTATAGCGGTATACTTCCGCAGGAATATCCTGCCAATGGTTTTCTTTTACCAACATGGACAGTTCATTGTCTGCTCCGCGGTCTGCAGACGGTGTTTCCACAAATCCAACACAGACAGAGCAGTCGCCATAGACCCAGTTTCTGCCGTTCTCCGGACCGGGGCGCAAAAACGCGTCCTGATAGCGGGTCCAGTTCTCGCCGTCCCGGGAGCTCATAAAGATGCAGTCTGTTACGGTCAGACCATAGCGGGGATTATGTTGGAATCGCTCCAGTCTTTTCTCTTTTCCGCACAGGCGGTCGTAATTCTTTGTCCACTGCTTTCTCTCAATGTAGCGTTTGGGGAAACCCGTATAAATGTGAGGCGCTCTGGGATAGATGGATACCCCGTTTGTATAAAGAGCAATATCCAGATCATCGTTAAATGTGATCTGCTTCGATTCACTCCAGGTAACAAAATCCGGTGACGTCAAACGGCGGATATCCCGCACACCGTCACCAAACCCTCCGCCGTGAAAACCGCGAACATAAGCGACATACATCTGAATTTCGGGATCATAGAATGCGGTATTCAGAGTATCGTAGAAATCACTGTTGGAAATCATATGCCGGGCAGTGAAACGGATACCATCAGGACTATAGTATGCTTTCAGGTATTTTCCAAACGGACCGTGATCGCCGGTTATCGCCTTATACTTCGCCTCCGGCGGGCAATTGGGGTTCGTATCCTTAAAAACATAGAAATTATCAAATTTCTGGTCGGTTTTATCCAGAATAATGTTGTTCTCTTTGGAGCCGAGGCACTCCCGAAGCCCAAGATCAGGCTTCACCCAATGGATTCCGTCCCGGCTTTCCGCGTAGCAGATCCGGATCTGAGCGTCTCCGGCGCTTGCCGTATTACCGATATGACCGGACATTCTCCAGGCCACGTAATACATTCTGTACAGGCCGTCATCATGGAACATATGGAAATAGTCGCAGCCGTCACCCTCCCAGGCTTCGCCGCATTCAAAGAGCTTTTCCCTTTTTACCGGAGAAAATTTCTGAAGTTTTGCTGTGGTTTGCTGTGTGTCCAGCAAATAGTCATCCCAGAAAGGCTCCAGTCTGGATGCAATATCGATCGCCATAAATACTCTTCTCCTTACTTTCTCTCAAACTTTATCGGGAGTGTGAAGTGGGAAAGGGGAAAAACTCCCGGCTCGTGGCGATGCCTTAAAACTCAACGGTCTCGGCAGGGGCTGTGAAGGATGAGAAGGTGGCTTTTGCGTTCTTCAGGTAAAACACCTGGGTGTTGCCGTCGTTTTCGTTGTACATGGCCCGAAGGTTGGGGTATGCGTTAAGCATTGAGGCTCTCGCTTCAACGCGGTCGTCCTCACAAAGCTCGGCGGCAATGCGAAGCCAGACTCCGTCCTTAAAGGCGCAGAGCTCTGCTTTGGGATTGGCGGCGAGCTGGGCGGAAACGGGCTTTACCTTTCCCGTCTGGATATAGAGCTTTCCCTCGAAAATGTGGGCGGTGCCAAAGGGGCGTACACGGGGCTGGTCGCCCTCGGCGGTTGCCAGATAGTAAACTCCGGCTTCTTTCAGAAATGCACAAACTTTCTCCATTTTATCTTTCAGGGTCCTTTCTTGACATAATAGCTTCCATGGAATATAATACACCAGACAGGGGCTTTGTGTAAAGGTCTTTTTTTCTGAGTGAGGTATTTTTTTATGAAGAAAAAGCTTTGGATAATATTGGCATCAGCCGTTTTAGCCGCTGCGGCGGCCTGCGGGATCTATCTTTCCACGGGCTACAGTGCAATTGAGGTATCTCTGCCGGAGGAGGTGGAGGTGTATTCTCCCCAAAGGGGGCTCACGGTCTTTGCTCCGGAGGAGCCTGCGGCGGGGTTTATCTTTTATCCCGGCGGCAAGGTGGAGGCGGAAGCTTACGCTTCGCTTCTGGCAGAGTGCGCCCGGGGCGGTGTGCTGTGCGTGCTGGCAGAGATGCCCTTTGATCTTGCGGTTTTGAACGTCAACGCGGCAGACGGGGTAAGGGAGCTTTTCCCAGAGATTGAAAACTGGTATATCGGCGGCCATTCTTTGGGCGGCGCCATGGCAGGGGCGTATCTTGAAAAGGCAGAGGGCTACCGGGGTCTGGTTTTGCTGGGAGCTTACTCCACGGCAGACCTCAGCCGATCCTCCCTTGAGGTACTGCTTATCCACGGAAGTAACGACGGGGTCATGGACAGGGAAAAATACGCCCAGTGTCTTGTAAACCTTCCCACAGGGTACTCAGAACAGATCATTCCCGGAGGTAACCACGCCGGCTTTGGCCGTTACGGCGAGCAAAAGGGCGACGGTGCGGCAGACATTTCTGCCGAAGAGCAGATAGCCCTTACAGCGGAGCTGATCTGCGGTTTTATTGTGGAGTGAAGCGAGGCTTGCGTTTCCGCAAGCCCCCTCCGCCCCTGCGGGGCACCTCCCCCGAGAGGGGGAGGCTTATATACGGGTCGATTCGTGAATCGACCCTACCGCAATTATTCATTATTCATCAGCGAAGCGGCTTCATTATTCAATATTCATTTGTTCCCATGTGTCATCCCGTTTGCCTCCCGGCAATACTGTTTCACACATTCATCGCAGCAAAAAGCCCCCCTTGTCTAAAGGGGGGTAGGGGGGATTCCGTAAGCCTTCCCCGGCAATACCGTACCGATGGCGACGTTTGCGGGCGTTCACAGAACGCCCCTACTTGCCAATGCGCCGTTGTTCGATACCGTGCCAAAGGCAGCCTCCGTGCCCCCTCCGCCCCTGCGGGGCACCTCCCCCGAGAGGGGGAGGTTTATATACGGGTCGATTCGTGAAACGACCCTACCGCAATTATTCATTATTCATCAGCGAAGCGGCTTCATTATTCAATATTCATTCGTCCCGGCGTATCATCCCCGCTTGCCTTTTCCGGCGACATTGTGCCAAAGGCTACCTTTTCCGGACGCCCCGGGAGGGGCGTCCCTACGGGCAAACAGATAAACCGCACACCGTAGGGCGGGGGCTTGCTCCCGCCGAAACGTTTGGGGATTCC
>SVLY01000050.1 GCA_015067715.1 Oscillospiraceae bacterium
CAACGGGAAGAAAGATCTCGTCGGTAAGCTCCTTGTCGTGGTAGCGCTTCCACGTCCCGTTTACGTAATCCGGGGCAAGATCGGTGTTGTAGGTGGTTGCAAAATCACCTCTGAGAACTCTCGAACACCGGGAGCCGCAGATAAGGTGAGTGAACACCTCGCTGCCGTCAATACCCTTCCAGACGAAGGTGTCGTGGGGCATACAGTTATATTCGTTGTTGTTTATCTTTGCGGTTGTGAAATAGTTCAGCCCAAAGCCCCGGAGTATCTGAGGAAGGGCGGCAGAGTAGCCGAAAACGTCGGGCAGCCAGAGCATTTTGGGCTCAACGCCAAGCTCTTCCCTGAAATACTTCATGCCGTACAAAAACTGCCTTACAAAGCCCTCGCCGGAAGTGAGGTTGCAATCTGCCTCCACCCACATACCTCCGTCGGCTTCCCATCTTCCGGATCTGACGGCGGCCTTAACTCTTTCAAAGAGCGCCGGATCGTCCTCCTGAACAAAGCGGTATACCGCAGGCTGGGAACAGAAGAAGGTGAAATCGGGATCGGTGTCGATATAGTTCAGCGCGTTAACGAAGGTTCGTCTCGCCTTTTCACGGGTCTGACTAATGCGCCACATCCAGGCAATGTCCATATGTGAGTGTCCGATGCAGAGCACCTTTGCGCCAAGAGCGTCGTTTTTCCATTTTCCGTTAAAGCCGTGCTCCCAGATATATCCGTGGGCATCTCTGACTGATTTTCTGAAGGCGTCGCTTTCGGTATCGCGCATATCAAGCAGGGCAATGGCTTCGGAGACGGGAGAGAGCATTTCCATGCGATAACCGTCTGCCCAAGTCTGAGCCTCTTCCCACTCCCATATACAGCGAAGGTCGTAATACAGATCGCGAACATCCGGGTCAATGGCGCGAAGAACGGGGCAGAAAAAATCTTTTCTGCCAAACTCCGTCCAGTATTTAAGAGCTATGTAAAACTTTTCTCCGGCAACGGCGTTTTCGGTGAGCACTACGGAGCGGTGAAAGCGGTCGAAATGTCCGGCTAGTCTGCCGTTGATATAGCAGAGATAACCCGGGTTGGATGCGGTCCAGTCCCGGTAAACGTCGTCGGAGCCGTCAACGGTGGACAGTATATTCAGCGCGGTGAGTCTGCCGTCAAAGCTTTCCGGAACGGTTATCTCGCCGCAGAACCAACCGTAGGCAAAGCGTCCGCCAAAGCGGTCGAATTCACCGAAATCCTCCCAGGCAGACGTGTCGAACCCGGGGACCTCGGGTCCCATGAAGTCTCCGGTAACGTGTTTCCAGCCGGTGAGCTTTTCGGTTTGGGTATACTGAAGCTCAGCCATGATCCTGGAATAGTGCATAAGTCGGTTATCTCGGTAATACAGGTCCCTGTAATGGGCATCGTCCAGTTTTTTCATGTCGGTCTCTTTCCGGTGTACCAAGGGATATATAGGGTACACGTACACAAATATAATTTTATCCGTAACACACGGGTTTGTCAAGAACAATATTTTCACACCCCCGAATAAGCGGGACAGGCATGCGCATATCTATTTTACAGCGAAGGAAAAGAACCGGAAAGCAGAGGTTTTGAGCATGGATACTGAAACGATTTTTGCCATAGCCGGAGTCGGGCTTACCGTTGCCCTGCTGAACATGCTTCTTTCCCGCTCCGGAAGGGACGATGCCGCTCTTGCGGTATCAATAGTCGGACTTGTGGCTGTGCTCTTTGCAGTTGTGAGAGAGGTATCGGCTCTGTTTGAGCTCATACGGATAACCTTTTCATTTTAAATAATGGACGTCGTTCTGATATGCGCCTCCGGAGCCGTTATGGGCGTGCTTGTGGGGGTAATTGTTAAAAAGATATCCCCCGATATCGGAAAAGCACTGTCCTTATTCATCTCCGCATCCGTCGCAGTATGCGCTCTTGGGTGCTTTGCCACCGTCAAAGACTTTGTATCCGAGCTTCTGCGCCACACGGCGCTTCCCCATGAGTGCGGAGATACGGTCATGAGGATATGCGGTGTGGGAATAATATCCCGCCTGTCCTCAGACCTTTGCCGCACGGCCGGAGACGAGGGAATAGCCGACGCAATGGATATGCTGGGAACAGGCGCCGCGGCGGTGTGTTCCCTTCCTCTGTGGCAGAGTGTGGCGGAAATTCTGCTTTCCTTCACCGGGTGAGGTTGCGATCTATGAAAAGACTTGTTATAGCCCTTGGAATAATGCTTCTGTTTTCAGTCAAATGCTTCGGCACCGCAGACGTTATGAGCGCGGCAGAAGAGATGTATCCTTATTTGGGAGAAGACGGCTCGGATGCCGCCCGACACGCAGAGAACGGAGAAGGCTTTGATCTGAACAGGGGACTGTCCAGGGTCATCGGGATATGTTCGGAAAACTTTATGCCGCTTTTGTTTGCAGGAATCAAAACCGCGGCTAAGCTGATGCTGTGCGTTTTACTGATTTCCCTTGCAGACTCGCTCTTCTTCCGCGGCAAGGGCTCCGGGGCACTGGATATTGCCGCCACAGCGGCAATTGCCATGACAGGACTGGGGGACGTGACTTCACTGTTGAACGTCGCGATCGGGCACCAGAACAGGCTCAGTGAGTTTTCAAAGATACTTTTGCCGTTTCTCACCGCCGCCGGGGCCGCCTCCGGCAGGGGCGGCGAATCGATCATGCTGCAAAGCGGAATTGCCATGTTTTGCGACCTTGCCGTCAGTGCTTTTTCCGGGCTTTACATACCGTTTATTTTTGCCTATATCGCCCTGGGACTTGGAGGTTCGCTGTGTGAAAACAGCATGATATCAAAGCTTGGGGACTGGCTGAAAAATTTTGTGAACGGAGGTATCAGAATATTTATGACCCTGTTTTTGGGATATATGACCATTTCCGGCGCCGCCGGACGCGCGGCGGACAGCCTTGCGCTTCGGTCGGCAAAAACTGCCGCTGCCTCCGTGCCATATATAGGCGGTGTCGCCTCCGAAGCCGCAGACGCTGTTGTTGCGGGAGCTTCGGTGATGAAGGGGTATCTGGGTGTGTTCGGAACGGTTGGAATACTTGGTTCTGCGGTTGTGCCCTTGCTATCGTGCGGTCTTGGATGGGGCTGTGTTAAGCTTGCGTCAATGCTTGCCTCCGGCTTTTCACGGGGAGAAAAAGCCGTTGAGATCATGGCAGATGCAATGGGGCTTGTTTTTGCCATGTGTGCCGCCTCTACCTTTTTGATGCTTCTTGCTTTGACTGTCTGTGTTAACACGGTGAGCGTATGATGAAGACCTGGTTATCCGGTATTGTGATATGCGCCTTAGCCTGCGCGCTTATATCCGCAGCTTTGGGAGAAGGGGCAAAAAAGACCGTCGCATCTGCCGGAGCGCTGGTGATGCTGCTGGTGGTGCTGTCTCCTTTGCGCTCTGTTCGGGGAGAGGATATTTCCCTTGCAACGGACGCCTACAGCACAGATGCGAGCGCCTATTCAGAGCTTGCGGAGGAAATAAGCGCTGAGCTTTTGTCTGATTACGTTGAAGAGCAGGCCGCCTTATACGGATACGAGTGCGACGTGGAAGTCTCCCGGGACAGCTCCGGAAACGTCTTTATTTCCGCAAGGGCAAATATATCTCCCGGAAAGGCAGAGGGTCTTCACGCTCTGATATGCCGCCTGACCGGCCTTTCCCGGGATAACGTCAGCGTTATGAACTGAAGACCTGCAAGGGAGGAAATACATGGAACTGCCGGACAATCTGAAAAAGCTGATAAACAAGAAAAATCTTCTTCTCCTTGCGGCCGGGTTAATGCTGATACTGGCTTTAAGACCTCTTTTTCCCGAAAAACAAACGGAGGACACAGGCACGATAGTGCCTGCAGAACAGATCAGCCGCGACTTTGAGTCCGACCTTGAAGACATACTCTCTGAGATAAAGGGGGTGAAGAATGCAAAAGTTCTGCTTACTTACCGGGGAAGCGCTCAGTACATCTTTGCTGAAGATATCTCCGAGACCCAAAGCCAGGACAGGATAAACGTATCCCGAAAAACCGTCATCGCCGGAGGAGAGGCTGTGGCCAGGGGAACCATGTTCCCGGAGATCTCGGGAGCTGTGGTCGTCTACACCGGGGTAAACTCGTCTGCTGTAAAGCTCCAGCTTTTAGAGGCGGTCCAGGCGGCAACGGGGCTTGCAAGCAATAAAATAACCGTTCTACCGGGATGAGAAATCCTGCATATACGAAGGCCGTACTTAATAATAATCTCATAGAGCAAAACATTGAAAGGAAAATGTAATATGAAGCTGAAAAAGAAAACTGCAGTTGTTGCAATGGTGGCGCTTCTTGTATGCACGGCGGTGTATTTCAACTGGAGCTACCAAAAGGGAAAGGATTCCGAAGTCTCCGGAGAGGGCAAAGCCGAGCCCGTATCAGACGAGCTGAGACTGCTGGGAACTGTTGAAGAGGTGTCCTCCGGAGAAGAGAATACCGTTTCAACAGCGGTGGAGGAGTATTTTGCAAATCTGCGGCTTTCCCGCCGCGCCGCAAGGGACGAGGCGATCTCCGTTCTGGAGCTCACCTCTGAGGACGAGAGCCTTTCACTTGAATCCCGTCAGTCTGCGGTGGAGAGCATAAACACACTTGCAAACAACGCCGTGATCGAAGCTCGTATCGAGTCCCTTGTGATCTCAAAGGGCTACGAGGACTGCGCCGCGTTTTTGAACAGCGAGAGCCTCTCCGTTGTTGTCGCTCCGCCGGAGGGCGGTCTTGCCTCTGAGGATGCGATCCGCATCAAGGATATCGCTGTTGCCGAAACGGACGTAAACATCGAAAACATACGGATAATCGAGGCAGTTATAGAAGATCAATAGAAGCCTAAAAATTTCTCCGGCGACAGGTAAGAACTGTCGGCGGAGAAATTTTATGCTCCGTGACAAGAAATAAGTAAAAAAAGAGTTTCATTTTTCCTTTGGATATGTTATAATAAAGTAAGCTGTGAGAGTGTTACTGTCGCTCCTGCAGTTAACAAGGATAAAATCACTATCGAAAGGAACGGTCGATACTTATGTTTAAATCCGCCAGAAAGGCCGCATCCGGTTCTGTCAAGATTGCAGAGGATGTTATTTCCGCCATCGCAATCGTCGCCGCAGGCGAGGTTGAGGGTGTTAAGTACCTTAAAGATCAGAAGCCCAAGAAGCTTTCCAAAAAAGCCAAAAAGCACATCAAGCTTTCCTACAACGGAAACAAGCTCGTTGTGGACGTGTATATCATCGTCAAGTACGGCTTCGTTATTCCCAAGGTCGCTTCCAAGGTTCAGAGCAACGTTCTTGAGGCCGTCGAGAGCATGTCCGGTATAAGCGTTGAAGCTGTTAACGTCCATTGCACCGGCATCTCCTTCAACAAAGACGAATCCAAGCCCATCAAGTAAAACGTAAATGACAAGAAAGATTGCACGAGAGATCGCTCTGGGCTGCATTTTCGAATGCCTTGCCGCCGGAGCGGAGTCTGACTGTGTTCTCAAACACCGTCTTGACGTTCCCGGCACGGTTGACCTCGCCTCTGAGGACGAGGTCTATGCCCAGGAGCCCGACGACGCCGCAAGAGAATATATCAGCTTTATAACCGAAACCGCCCAGGCTCACAAGGATGAGCTTTTGAACGAGATCGCCGCCTATTCCGAAGGTTGGAAGCTGGAGCGGCTCTCCGTTATGACAAAGTCCATTCTTCTGCTCTCCGTGACGGAGATCCTTTACAGGGATGACGTGCCCTCCGGCGCATCCATCAACGAGGCAGTTGAGCTTGCCAAAAAGTACGACGTCGAAAAAGCTCCCGCATTCATCAACGGACTGCTTGGTCGCTTCGTCAAAGCCCGCGAACAATGATCACCCTTGGAATTGATACCAGTAATTACACGACCTCTGCCGCGCTCTACGAGGCAGAGGCCGGTTTTCTGCGCAATTGCGGCAAGCTTCTCTCTGTCGAAAGCGGTCAGAGGGGCTTGAGGCAGAGCGATGCGGTTTTTGCCCACACCAAAAACCTGCCCGCTATATTTGAAGAGCTTTTTGCCGACCGCGGCGGATGTGATATCTCTGCGGTTGGCGTTTCCTATGCTCCCAGAGAGGTAGAGGGATCTTATATGCCCTGCTTCCTCTCGGGAATCGTGGCGGCAACTGCGGTTGCCTCGTCCCGGGGCATCCCGCTCCACAGGTTTTCCCATCAGGCAGGTCACGTTGCGGCGGCGGCCTATTCCGCTGAACGTCCCGAGCTGTTGAACGGGGAGTTTTACGCCTGGCATCTCTCCGGCGGCACCAGCGAGCTTTTGCTCTGTACCCCCCACGGGGAGAATATCGTCTCCTGCCGGCGCATCGGCGGAAGCTCCGATATCTCCGCCGGACAGGCAGTTGACCGCACGGGCGTTAAGCTTGGCCTTGGCTTTCCCGCCGGAAAAGAGCTGGACAGGCTTGCCCTCTCTTATGAAGACAAGCTAAAGGGTGCGGCGCTGAGCGTAAAGGGCACGGAAATGAGCTTATCCGGCCTTGAAAACAAGGCAGAAGAGCTTATCTACAAAGGGGCAGAAAAAGAGTATATCGCAAAATTCGTCTTTCTCACCATTGCCCGTTCCGTTACTCAGGTCACGAACAACGCCATTGCCGCCTACGGGGAAAAGCCCATTCTCATCTCCGGCGGCGTTGCGGGCTCTGCAGTGCTGAGACAGCGGTTTTCCCAGACCTTTAAGCCATGTTTCGGAACTCCGGCGCTTTCTGCGGACAACGCCGCAGGGATTGCAATTCTCACCCACATAAAAGAGAACCGATAATCTATTCGGAGAAGCAAAATGACACTTCAAAACGCCATAAGCGTTACCGAGCTGAACAACAAAATAAAGGACCTTATCGACGGCGACCTCTCGCTTAAGACGGTCTACGTCCGGGGAGAGATCTCAAACTATCGCCCCAATACCTCCGGGCATATGTATTTCTCCCTTAAGGACGAGGGCGGAGTTATACGCTCCGTAATGTTCAAGGGCTATGCCTCCCACCTGAAATTTGCCGCAGAAAACGGCATGAAGGTGATCGCCGGGGGCTATGTTTCGGTTTTCCCCAGAGACGGGCAGTATCAGCTCTACATCGTGGAAATGCTTCCGGACGGAGTCGGCGAGCTCTATCTCGCCTTTGAACAGCTTAAAAAGCGTCTCGAAGCCGAAGGGCTGTTTGACCCTGCCCATAAAAAGCCAATTCCCCAGGTGCCCTCAAAGATCGCCCTTGTGACCTCTCCCACAGGCGCGGCCATAAGAGATATGCTCCGGATTTTGAAAAAGCGCTGGCCGCTGGCAAAGATACTCGTGGTTCCCGTCAAGGTACAGGGTGAAGGTGCCGCCGCTGAGATCGCCGCCGGAATTCGGGTGGTCAACAGAAAGCGCGCCGCAGACCTTATCATAACCGGCAGGGGAGGCGGCTCCATCGAAGACCTCTGGTGCTTTAACGAAGAGATCGTCGCCCGGGCTATCTACGAGAGCAATATACCCGTTATATCCGCCGTGGGTCACGAGCCGGACTTTACAATAGCGGACTTTGCCGCCGACCTCCGGGCGGCAACACCCTCGAACGGAGCTGAGCTTGCCGTTCCGGACATCTCCTCGGTCTATATCCGCCTGGACGAAATATCCCGAAGCCAAAAGGCGTCGGTCACTTCAAGGATAGACCTTGGCCGCCAGAGGCTCAAGGGCCAGACCGATAATAAGGTTATGTCCTCGCCCATGTCATATATCGATGAGCGCGGACTCTATCTTGACTATATATCCCGAAGGCTCTCCCAATGCGGAGAGCGCATGACCGCACAGGGAGAACGGCGCTTTGCAAACCTTGCGGCAAAGCTGGATGCGTTGAGCCCGCTGAAGGTGCTTGGCCGGGGCTATATGATAGGCATGGACGAAAGCGGAAACGCCGTGAGAAAGACGGCGGATATCTCCCCGGGAGACAGGCTCACCCTTCGCCTTTCCGACGGCAGTGCAGACTGTCTTATCACGGGAGTTGAACAATTTACAGATAACGAATTTTCCGGCACGAGGTGAAAAAAACATGGACAGTGAAAACATGAGCTTTGAACAGTGCATGGCAAGACTTGAAGAGATAACAAGGCTTTTGGAAAAAGGCGACGTTCCCCTTGAACAGAGCCTTAAATACTTTGAAGAGGGTACTGCCCTTGCGGCAAAGTGCCGCGCTTTGCTGGACAGCGCCGAGCAAAAGGTAAAGCTTCTTATAAAGAACAGTGACGGAACTCTTGGAGTGCGTGATTTTGATGCAGATGTTGAAGGCTGATTTTGAAAACAAACTGAATACCCTCTCCGGGGAGGTAAACGCCGCTCTGGACAGGCTTTTCCGGGAAAAATGCGATACTGCGCTTTTCGACTCCATGCGCTACAGCCTTTCCGCCGGAGGAAAGCGCATTCGCCCGGTTTTGCTTCTGGCCTTTGCCGAGGCTTTCGGTCTCGAGAGAGAAAAGGCCATGGATTTCGCGCTCTCCCTTGAGCTCATCCACACATATTCTCTCATTCACGACGATCTGCCCTGTATGGACGACGACGGTCTCCGCCGGGGAAGACCCTCCAACCACGTTGTCTACGGCTATGCCGGGGCTCTGCTGGCAGGAGACGCCCTTCTTAATGCGGCATTTGAGCTGATGACCTCCTGCAGGACGGTCCCTGCCGAAAACGCCCTTGCCGCTGCGGGGTACATCTCTTCTACCTCCGGCAGGCTCGGCATGATCCTTGGTCAGTCCCTTGATCTTGACGACGCCGCAAAGACCGTTGAAGAGCGCACGGAGCTCTCCCTTCTGAAGACCGGAGCGATAATCCGCGGCGCCTGCGTTGGCGGAGCGTTGCTTGCAGGCGTGCGCGACCAAGAAATGCTGTCTGCGGCCGAGACCTATGCAAAGTGCCTTGGCCTTGCCTTCCAGATGAGGGACGATATTCTTGACGTCACCTCCACCGCAGAAGAGCTGGGCAAGCCTATCGGCAGTGACGCCGAAGAGGATAAGACCACCTTCGTCTCCCTTTTGGGTATTGAAAAGACCGAAGAAGAGATAAACCGCCTTACCCAAACGGCTATTAATGCTGTTGCCGGCATTGACCGCGACGGATTTCTTTCTGCTCTGGTCACAGCCCTGGCGGGAAGGAAGAGCTGAGCGTTTTTAACCCACATCCCACACCACAAAAAGGAACCGACACATGGATTTTATTACAGACGCATTTAAAAACCAGTTTTTAATTACCGGTATTACCTCGTGGCTCATCGCTCAAATCATTAAGATGATAATAAACCTCTTCACCCACGGCGGCTTTAAGCTCCGCAATCTCTTTGCGGACGGAGGAATGCCCAGCGGTCACAGCGCAACGGTCTCATCCCTTGCAACGGCAACGGGTCTGGTGCTTGGCACAGGCTCTTTCCAGTTCGCCATAACCGCCATCCTCACCATTATCATCTGCAACGACGCCGCAGGCGTTCGCTTTGAGACCGGCCAGCAGTCCATTCTGCTAAACGAGATCGTCAGAAGCTTTGAGTCCATCTCTTCAAAAAAGCTTCCCGAGATCAAGCTCAAGGAGCTTGTGGGCCACACAAAGCTTCAGGTGCTCTGCGGAATTATTCTCGGCATAGCAAACGCATTCTTTATGCACTACGTGATTTTCAACTGAAAATAGCCCGTGACCTCTCACAAGAGAAAGCCACGGGCTTTTTACGTTTTCAGCTTTCGAACATCGTCCGCTCCAGAACTGCGTTCTGAAGCTCCGGGGTGAGGTTTTTGAAAAACTCAGAGTAACCGCCCACACGGACGATAAGATCGCCGTGCTTTTCCGGGTGGAGCTTAGCATCCTGCAGCGTCTCTGAAGTCAGGCAGGTTATCTGTATCTGAGTGCCTCCCATGCGGAAATAGCCTTCGATAAGGGCTCTGAGAACGGCAGGGTCGAACTTTTTGTTTATGCTCAGGTTCAATACCGGAATTGCGTAAACGTCTTCCTGCGCCCATGCAGAGGCGCTGTTCAGCATTGCCGTGGGGCCGAAAACTGCCTTACCGTTGACGGCGGCAATTGAGTCGGATACGGGCGTTCCCATATCCCGTCCGTCGGGGGTGGGGGGAGTTGTGTCCCCCTCGCAGATATGTCGGGTAAACTGGTGGCTGGTGGGGAGAAAGCCAAGACCCAGATCCAGCTTGCCCGTTTTATAGTGAGCGTAGAACCGGGAGGTAAGCCGGGTCATAATTTCATCTGCCTCGTCGTTTCCCGTTCCGTAGGCCGGGCACGCGGCGCAAAGAGCCATAAACTCCGGGTCACGGTCGGCAAGCTTACTGCGGTAAGTCTCAGGGGTATAGGCGCGATCTTCAAAAATCAGCTTTTTGACGGTGAGAAGCGAATCCACCGTGTTGGGAATGCCGCTGTCCGAGGGAACAGCGTAGGTATATCTTGCGCCTCCCTGGTAAAAGCCCAGCTCTTTTGAAATGCAATCCTCGGTGAAAAGGGTTCGTATGGGCGCAAAGCAGGTCTCCGCACGGCGGTTGTAATAGCCGTTTATATATGCCATTACCTTGTCCTGTACCCTGTGAAGCCTCGCCATAAACCGCTCAAAGAATTCATCAAAGGTCTCCGAGAGTCCAAGGTCGCTTTCCAGACTTTCAAGGAAGACCTTTAATACGTTAAGGTTGGAATCTATTCCGCCGCAATAGGTCAGGCCGGTCATTGCGGTCTCCGTACAGCCCATTCCGCAGAACTCGAATATATCCTCCGCCGGTGCGTGGGGGATGCGCCGGGAAAGTCTTTCACTGATTGCCGGGTCGTTATAGAAAGACGGCTGACCTCCGCCGGAAAGAGCGGTTGCTACCGCCAGCTCCCAAAGGTCGTTTGGCATATCGGGAGTTACCCTCAGCTCGATCATGGGACGGGCAAGTCCCTTTGAGGCAACAATGAACTGCCGGGTGAGCTCGTTATACTCCGGGCCAACGGACATACTCCAGCCAAAGGACGTCTGCAGGTTTTTCATCATGCAGTGCATTTCGGCGGTGAGGTCTTCCCCGTGCCAGTATTTGTAAAGCCAGGAGTCCATATGCCCCATATCGTCACAGCCGTCAAAGCAGAACATAAAGTTTGCGCTCACCATGGCCTCGTATGCATTCCTTGCCGGGCGGAAGGGCACCCATTCCAGGGCGGAGATAAGCTTTTCTGCCGCTCCGGCTTGTCTCAGCGCGGAAAGGGCGCGGCTGTGGTAGGCTTTTATGCCGCAAAGCAGGTCAAGCAAAGCCTCCTTAAGGTCGGCATTTTCCATTTTAGCCACGCGCTCTTCAAAGCCGTTCACGCCCTCGGCGCAGATGCGCTTCAGATCAAGACAGCTATGGTTCCATGCATCTATGTATGCCGTGTATTTCAGCACCTCTTCTTTTCCCGGTGCGGCGGCAAAATAGGTGTGAGCCTCTTCAAATTCCCTCATAAGCTCAGCGGCGGCCTGGCTTTTGGCGGCCAGCTTGTGGTAATCCACCTCAAATTGGCGGCAATACTGGGGTTTGACCGCCAGCCCCTCTCTGTCGCGGAGACAACCGTCTGACGGGAAAAGGGGAGCGGACAGATCGACATTTTCAAGGGGACAGTTCTCGTAAAATCTGCGGTAAGCTCTGCAAAAACGCTTTGCGTTGGACGATGTCGGCTCTTCAAAAAAGCCTGCGGCAAAATACTCGCCAACGGAGAAGAATAATTCTGCCTGTTTCGTCATTTGCTTTTCACCCCATTCATAAATTTGAATCCTTATATAATATTGACCTCTCCGGACATATCGGAGCAGTTTTCAACGAAAACGACACCATTCCAAAGCCTGCTGTCGATGCCGCCTTTGTCCACAGTTACGTCCCGAAGGGTAAGACCCCAGGCATTTTTCAGACAGAGAAGATGATCTCCCCGGGCATCTAAGGCTTTGGAAGTTAATTCAACGGGCTTGTCGAAATATTTCAGATGAACGTTTTCCAGCCGGATATCCTTCAGCGTGCCGGGCTCATCCGTTGAAACTGAGCACATGGCACAGCAGACAGCCCGCATATCCGTAATGGAGATATCCCGGAGCTCAGCTCCCCGGATGCTGTTTATCTGAAAAGCAAAGGAGAGCTTCGCTGCGGATATACGGGAGAAATGGGTGTCGTAAATATCGGTGAATTTTCCCGGTGTCCAGCACCCCATAAAGCACATACCAACAGCGCCGCGCTTCATAACGATATTGTCCACCCTTATGTGTCTTAAAAGGCCCCTGCCAACTCCAATGCGGAATACCGAGGAGGAGGATGCCAGCACGCAGTTCGAGACCGTGATGTTTTCACATACGGCTTCTCTGTGGAGCACTCTGTCCCCGTCACAGCGAAGGGCGATGGCATCGTCTCCGGTGTCGATAATACAGTCCGATACGGTAACGTCTGAGCAGGTGTCGATATCGATCCCGTCGGTGTTTGCGTTTTCCGGAGGGTTGAAGATCTTAACTCCACGAACGCTCACGTTTTCACACCCGTGGAAAAAACAGCACCAACAGGTTGAATTCTGCACAGTGATATCCTGAAATACCACGTTTTTGCATTCAATAACGGCAATAAGCTGCCCCGGGCGGAGGTTTACCTTGTCTTTGGCAAGGGCAAGACCCTTTTCCCAGGTATATCCGTCCCATGGAATCGGCTCGCAGAAAAAGGCCTCTGCATTTCCGTCTATGCACCCAAGGCCGGTTATGGCGATGTTATCAACCTCGTGGGCAATGATAAGGTGCTTTCCGTTCCATTCCTCACCGTTACAGCGGAAGTTCTGGGGATAGGCGTTCTCTTCGTTATAGTCCGAAAGGTCTTCCGATGCCAAAAGCTTTGCCCCCATTTCAAGGTGGAGCTCAATATTGCTTTTAAGCCATAGTGTGCCGGTCTTATAGATCCCGGAGGGAACGGTAACTCTGCCGCCGGTGAGGGCGGCTTCATCTATAGCCTTTTGTATTGAGAAAGTCGAGAGCTTTGCTCCCGTCGGATCTGCGCCGAATGAGAGAACGGAAACGTTCATAAAAATTTACCTCGCAGTTATATTTCAGCCAAGAATATAGGACAGATCTCTGTCGGATAGTCCGGGAAGTATGCCAAGAAGATGGGCTTTAATTGCCTCTCGACTTTGCCTCGGATCTTCCGGATAGGCGGAAGTCACGTAGTCGTAGCCGAAAAGGCGCTCCGGGGTGGTATATTCCGCAATTCCCCAGCCGTATTCCTTTCCGCTTTTGTCCCGGGCGTATTTAAAGTCCGCAACGCAGACGTAGGTCTGCATCTGAAGTCTGGTTATAAGTCCGTCAAAGCCCTTTGAACCGCCCCGGCCAAAGCCGGTTTCGTTTCGCAGGTTTTTTGAAAGAATAACGCCGTATTTCTCAACGCCGTCGAAGATGAGCTTTTCACGTCTGTCAAGAATGCCTTCTTCGTAGCGTGAGTCAAGATCGTAACCGTCCCGGCGGAGGTTTGCAAAGCGGGGGAGCCATTCCCGGCTGACAAAGCCGGCCTTACCGGCAAAAAGCTTTCCGTAAATGCATTTCCCGCTTGATGCAACGGGGCCCTTCCATTCCCACGGACCGTCGCAATCTTGGGCAAACCAAAGCCCCGGGGGGCACATTTCTTCAACGGAAAAGCCCGCTATTCTGTTTTTGAAAAAAGGGAGAAAGCCCAAAGCCTCCACAGCGCGGGTCAGTTCCTCCGGAGAGGACAGGACGAACTTATCCAATGGAATACACTTCCTTAAAACTCATCTTCGCTTGATATAAGATTAACATAAACCGCACCGGAATGCAAGAGAAAGATTTGTCCCGACGCAAACACAGCCTGCTATGGCAAAATACACAATGCCAAAGATGCCTTGGCGGAATTTCAGGGTAAAATTTATCAGGGTAAACTGTTGACAGGGAGAGCTGCATATTATATAATATTGGAAATCGTATGATTGTATACAATTATACGATTCAACAGCTCCTAACCCGATTCACCACATTTTTCCCAAAGGAGTGTGCATACCTTATGCCCAGACTCAGCTCAAAATCCAATCTGCTGGAAAAAGAAACAACTAAATACGTTCTTCAGGACGTTGAAGATCCCTCGCTTTACAGAGACATCTTCCCATATACCGAGATACCAAAGGTAGTTTTCAACCATCGCCGGGTCGACATGGACATGCCCGAGGAGATATGGATAACCGACACAAGCTTCCGTGACGGCATGCAGAGCATGGCGCCCTACAGCGTAGAGCAGATGACTGATATCTATAAGCTCCTTCACAGGCTCGGCGGCCCCAACGGCATAATCCGTCAGACCGAGTTTTTCGTATACAGCGAAAAAGACCGCAAGGCCATTGAAAAGTGCATGGAGCTGGGCTACGAATTCCCCGAGATCACAACCTGGATCCGCGCAACGAAAAAGGACTTTGAGCTTGTCAAGTCCATCGGCATCAAGGAGACCGGCATTCTCGTATCCTGTTCCGACTACCATATCTTCAAAAAGCTGAACATGAGCCGCAGCGAGGCAATGGGGCACTACCTTTCCATAATCGACGCCGCGCTTTCTGCCGGGCTCCGTCCCCGTTGCCATTTCGAGGATATCACCCGCGCAGACTACTACGGCTTCGTCGTCCCCTTTGCAACTGAGCTTCAGGAGATGAGCAGAGAGGCCGGAATTCCCGTTAAGCTCCGCATATGCGACACTATGGGCTTTGGAATTCCTTACCCCGGTGTTTCCCTTCCCCGAAGCATTCCCGGCATTATCGCCGGTCTTAAGACCTACGCCGGCGTTCCCAGCTCAATGCTTGAGTGGCACGGACACAACGACTTTTACAAGGCCGTTGCCAACGCCGCAACCGCCTGGCTCTACGGCGCCGCAGGCGTTAACTGTTCCCTTCTTGGCATAGGCGAAAGAACGGGCAACGTGCCTCTTGAGGCCATGATATTCGAATACGCCTCCCTCCGTGGCACTCTGGACGGAATGGATCCCACGGTCATCACCGAGATCGCCAGCTATTTCGAAAACGAGATCGGATATAAGATCCCGCCCATGACCCCCTTTGTCGGCCGCTATTTCAACCAGACCCGCGCCGGAATCCATGCGGACGGACTTATGAAGGACGAGGAGATCTACAATATCTTCGACACCGCAAAGATACTCAACCGTCCGGCAAGCGTTTCTGTCAACAGCACCTCCGGCCTTGCGGGCATTGCCTACTGGATAAACTGCCGTCTTGGGCTTCTTGGCAAAAACGCCATCGGAAAAGCCGAGCCCTTCGTTGCCGCCATCAAGGAAAAGATCGACGCCCAGTACGCCAACGGCCGTCAGACCGTCATGAGCGACGAAGAGATGAAGTCTCTTGTTGTTGCCGCCGCACCCCACCTTGCGCCCCTGTTCTGATTTGGTGACCGGATAAAGATATGCTGGATTTTACAGAGAAAAAGAACGGCGACGGCTCGCTCACCTCAAGGGTTTACGCCGCCCTTGAAAAAGGAATTCTTGACGGCGTCTACCCCGACGGTTCAAGCCTTACTGAGAACAAACTGTCCTCAGAGCTTAACGTCAGCCGCACCCCTGTGCGCGAGGCGCTTTTCCGCCTTGAGCAGGAGGGGCTTGTCCGGATCGTCCACAACAAGGGCGCCGTTGTCACCGGAGTTAGCCTTGCAGACATCCGTGATATCTATACCATAAGAATGCAGATAGAGGGTCTTGCCTCACGCTGGGCGGCAGAGAGAGCCTCCGACCAGCAGATAAAGCGTATGCATGAGATAGTTGACCTTGAAATGTTCTATGCCAGCAAAACGGACATAGGCCAGACAAGAAACCTTGACTCTCTCTTTCACAGCGAGCTTTACGAGGCCAGCGGCTCAAACCCTCTGCGCCGCACCCTTTCCACCTACCACAGCTATATCGGCCGCGCCCGTGAGCGTTCTTTTGCCCGGGGAGACAGACCTGTTTTGGCTGCAAAAGAGCATATGGGCATTTTAGACGCCATAATATCAAAGGATGGCGACCTTGCCGAAAAGCTCACACGGGAGCATATCTCAAACGCGCTTTCAAATCTGCTTAAATCAATTGACGAGGGAAGCGCAGAAAGGACAAAATGAAACTCTATATCCAACAGAAGGTTTTCTCCTGGCGGGACAAATTCAACGTCTACGATGAAAACGGGGGAGTTAAGTATTACGTAGAGGGCGAGATCTTCACCTGGGGAAAAAAGCTCCACGTTTACGATTGCTTCTCCCACGAGGTTGCATATATCGAGCAGGAGGTACTCCATTTTCTGCCGACCTATAACATCTTCGTAAACGGCGCACCTGCCGCAAGGATAATTAAAGAGTTTTCCTTCTTCCGCCCCCGTTACTCAATTGAAGAGCTCAACTGGGAGATCGAAGGCAGCTTTTGGCTCCACGATTATTCCATAACCGAAAACGGCAGACCCATCGTCACCATCGAAAAAGAGTGGATGACCTGGGGCGATTGCTACGAGGTGGACATTTCCGAGCCATCCCGTGAGCTTTTGGCTCTCGGTGTTGTGCTCACCATCGACTGCGTTATCGACCAGAGTAATAATTAAAATACGTGCTTATAAAGAAAACAGAACCGGATCTCTTGCCAAAGATCTCCGGTTCTGTTTTTTCACTTACTTGCGCAAATTGATTTGATAATTCCCTTTACAACGGGAAAGGTGAGCTCCCGGGTCGTCACGTCGATAAACACTCCGTTACGATAGATCCTTACAAGATAGATATCTCCGGATTCATAGATGACCACAACACAACCTTCGTAGTTTATGCTGTTGGGGGAAACGAAATCCGGATCGTTTGCGTTATAGCCAAGCTCATAGGGAACTGCGATCTCGTTGTGCTTTGGAGGCTCACCGGGTCTTGCGCTGACCTTTATTTCGCATCTCCCGCCTATGCCGTTTTCATACCAGAGCTCACTGTCCACAAGCTCACCGGTCTCGGGATCGTATATCTCCATGGCATGGAATAGCTCCGTGCCGGCCAGGTCCGTTTTCAGGCCGAGCTTACTTGCAAAGGCTTCAAGGTTTTCAACGTTGACGTAATCGTAAAGAAAGTCTGCGTGAATAAATCCCTCTGCGGGATTAACGTCGTCTGCGGTAATACCCCTTTTGGGGGGAGGGAAGAAACCGTAGAAAACCTTATCAAGAGCAGAAACGTCGGCAGACGCAACTCTGACGTAGCTTTTATCACTGTAAACTATGCTCATATATCCCGCAGTATTGAACCAAACAAAAGCGTCTGAGCTGTCCGTTGAAAGACTGTAGTTTACGTAGCGCCTGTCCGTATCCCGCTGAACAACGGAATCGTCCAAAGTCCATTCACACTTGTAAAAGGCATTCAGTATCCGCTCAAGCTCTTTCCGGTCTCTTGACTCGTAGTAGCTCGTCATATACAGCCCTTCGATCTCACGGCTAACCCGGAAAGAGTCTGCATCTTCAAACATATCCGAAAGCAGACCGCCAAAGTAAGCCGTGATCTTCGGTGTCTCAGTCTCCGGTGTCTCCGTGGTGGTTTCGGGAGGCTCGGTTTCGGGAGGCTCGGTTTCGGGTGGGACGGTCATCTCGGTTACCGGGATATCCGTAACAACGGGCTCTTCCGTGACGATGGTCTTATCCGTCAGAAAAATAAATCCGTCCCTCCTGCTAAGGCCGATACCGTCTTTGTCCATTGAGATGGAATAGGTCCAGTCAAAAAGGGCTTCATCATCCGAATTTGGCAAAAGGGTTATAACGATCTCGCCCTCATATACCGTCTTTGACCCGTTCTTAACTGTAAACCGAAGCCGTGCAGAGTCTGCAGGGGAGTATTCCGCATTGACCGAATCGGGGCACCAGGTGAAATGCCCGTCCGAACCCACGGTGATCTTTTTTGAGTATTCCTGACCGGGGCTGTCCGGAAGAACAAGCTCGCCGTTGTCGGTCTTCACCCGGATTTGGGTGAACTCTTCGGTAAAGTCCGGATAAAAGCTGAGAAAATAGTTTCCGGTGAAGCTTGTGTAGGGCAGATAATTCCAGTGCAGATCCTCATTTTCGTCCACACAGAAAATATAGCTTATAAGATCCTTTCCGTAGTTGGACTTTTCGGTGTTGGTTGCCCGATATCCCAGAACGATATATTCGTTTCCGTCCTGCTGGAGAAGGTAATAGGAGAAGCCTTCGTAATCCTCTTTAAAGCCCCATGTGCCGTATAGCGCAAGGCTGTTTTCTTCAATAAGCCGATTTGCATCGAACATTGCAGAGTCAACGCTGTCAAAAGCCCGGGAAGAAAGCTTATCTTTTTCCATATAGGTGAGGGTGATCCACTCATCGGAGGGGAAATTGGGATCGTTTTTGACCTGCAAAGTCATCTCGCCGGAGGAAGTCTTTTTTATCCGCAGGGACGGAAGCTCACCCTCGGGATACTCGACCCAAATCCCCGGAGAGGCATATTCCACCGACCATATGCCGTATTCACCGGAAACGTCAGCTTCCTTTTCTGTTCTTGCGTCTAAGCTGCAGGCACAAAGCACGGCAAGGGCAATAACCGGGACAATAACCGCAATTATCCTTCCCGGCCGGCGCCAGACAAGGGCGTTTTTTATCCGGGTCTTAACTCCGCTCTCACCGAAACCGATTGGGCAGGGTGTGGGAAAGCTCTTTTTTACCGCAAGGGCGAGAAGAGTTTCGCTGTAGGCAACACCGTCCGCAAGACCCGAACGGAGCACACGTTCGTCACAGCTCATCTCCATATCCTTGGTCATAAGCCCAAAAGCCACCCACACCAGAGGGTTAAACCAGTGAACGCAGAGGATCAGATAAGAAACAAGCTTAACAACGTGGTCAAGTCTTCTGATATGCGCCTGCTCGTGGGCAAGAACCGTCTCCACTTCACGCCGCTCCAGCCCGAAGGGAATATATATCCTGGGACGGATAAGTCCGAAAACAAAGGGAGAATCAATTCTGTCGCTGAAAAAGATATTGTCCCTGTATCTCACCGCCCCGGAAAGCCGGGAGGAAAGTCTAAGGCTGGCAAATATCCCCCAAAACAGCATCAGACCAATTCCAACGAGCCAAATCACGGTCAGCACCTGCATCAGCCCGATTCCCGTTTCTGCACCGGGAGAGCTCACGGGAGGCACCGTGACAGAGGGCAGGTCGTTTACCGCCGGAGGAGTCACCGGCACGGAAGGCAGAGGAGCCGAAGCTGTATCGGTCACGGTGATCTGCCGGGAAGAGATGGGGTGAATGGCGTTGAATATGCTGAAAAAAGATTTAAAGCTCACCGGGCACACATGGCGAAAGC
>SVLY01000051.1 GCA_015067715.1 Oscillospiraceae bacterium
TCCTGATATGGTTTTGTTGTAACTGGCAGGTCACAACTCTATTTTACCATATCAGGAGTTTTTTTCTCTGATTCACCGCTTAAGCTCTTTTGAACCACGCGACTATCGCGTGGTTTTCAGATTACAACAACCCCGGCAGTCCGGAGTAGACTGCCGGGGATATTTTTGCGTCTCAGGCCGAAAATTCGGTCTTTCCGCCTTTGATAACGGTCTTCACCGTGACGTTTCCGTCGAAGCGGACGATGTCCGCATCACAGCCTGCGGCCAGACGGCCTTTGTTTTTCATGCCCATGATGCGGGCCGGGGTCTGGGTGATCATGCGTATAACGTCCTCAATGGGAGCGCCGCTCTGAGCCCACATGACCCGGACAAGCCGGTCGGCGGTGGCAATACTGCCCGCAAAGGCAGTTCTGTCCGGAAGCTTTGCAACTCCGTCCTCAACGATAACGGGCAGACCGCCCTCTTTGCCGCCGAGAATGCTCTCGGTAACGTCCTGACCTGCCGCCCGCATGGAGTCGGTAATAAGGGCGATATGGGCGGGACCCTTTTCCTTGTATATGAGCTTTAAAAGGCTCTGTGGCAGGTGACAGCCGTCTGCGATTATCTCAACGTCCAGCCCGTCGGTCAGAAATGCGGTCTCAATAACGCCGGCGTGGCGGAAGGCGTTTATTCTCCGCACACCGGACATTGCGGAATAGAGGTGGGTGCAAAGGCTGTAGCCGTTTTCAATGGCGGCCATGGTGTCCTCATATACGGCCATGGTGTGGCCGATGGAGGCAACTATGCCCCTTTCGGCGAGCATTCTGCCCATCTCCATTGCCCCGTCAAGCTCCGGAGCAACGCTCCAGCGGACGATCTTGTCCGTAGAGGCAAGGGTTTCGGCAACCTCGTCCATATCCGGGTCGCGGACGTAGCGGGGGTCCATTGCGCCGCGGTTTTCAAGGTTGAAATAGGGTCCCTCAAGGTGGAGCCCCCAAAGGGTGGCGCCGTTGTTTTTGCCCTCTTCCTCAAGCTTTTTTGCCTCGTCGAAGGCGCGGAGCACGGGGATGAGCTTTTCGTTGGTGGAGCTCACCGTTGTGGGAACGATGGTGGTGGTGCCGTGCTCAAGGTGGGCACGGGCGGCGGCAATAAACCCCAGGGGCTCGGCATCCATAAAGTCATGGCCTCCGGCGCCGTGGGTGTGGATATCTATAAATCCGGGAGAAACGTAGTCACCGGCGGCATCCGTTGCCCTGTCGCAGGGGGGAAGCCCGTCTCCGGAGCCAACGGAGAGTATCTTTTCGCCCTCCCAGAGCACCCAGCCCTTTTCGAGGACACGCCAGGGAGTTATGACACGCGCGTTGTAGATCAGCTCTTTCATTTTGATCTCACCAGCCTTACACAGTTATTTTGGAGAAAACGAGCCGTTTGAGGGAGACAAACGGCTCGTTTTAAGGTTTTAAAGCTTATTCGATGATGCTCTTTTCCCAGCAATCGGGCGCTTCGATGCCAAACAGGGTGGCAACGGTGGGAGCGACGTTGGCAAGGCCGTAGGGACCCTCGCCAAAGGTGATGTCGCGCTCTTTGTCAAAGATGATGAAGGGGACGGGGTTGAGGGAGTGGGCGGTGCGGATCTCGGTCTTGCCCTTCTTGTTGACCTCAAGCATCTCGTCGGCGTTGCCGTGGTCGGCGGTGACAACGAGGGTGACACCCTTTTCTTCGCAGACCTTTACAAGGCGGGCAAGCATAAGGTCGAGAGCGCTCATGGAGGTGATAACGGCATCAAGGTTGCCGGTGTGGCCGACCATGTCGCCGTTGGGGAAATTACAGCGGATGAAATCGTATTTTCCGCTTTCGATGGCGGCAATAACGTCGTCGGTGATCTCGGCGCACTTCATCCAGGGGCGCAGGTCGAAGCTGATATTGTCAGAGGGGATCTCGTTGAAGGTCTCAAGGTTCTCGTCGAACTTGCCGCTGCGGTTTCCGTTCCAGAAATAGGTGACGTGGCCGAACTTCTGGGTCTCGCTGACGGCGTACTGGCTCAGGCCGTTGGCAATGAGCAGCTCGGAGAGGGTGTTGCGGATGTCCGGAGGATTGACGAGGAATCTCTCGGGCAGGTGGAGGTCACCGTCGTACTGGAGCATACCGGCGTAGACAACGTCGGGACGGGCGCCACGGTCAAACTCGGTGAACTCTTCGTTTTCGAAGGCCATGCTGATCTCAAGAGCGCGGTCGCCGCGGAAGTTGAACAGAACAACGGCGTCTCCGTCGACGATCCTGCCAAGAGGACCAGCTTCGTCTGCAATGACGAATGCGGGAAGATCCTGGTCAATGCAGCCCAGCTCGGCGCGGTAGGTCTCGATGGCTTCCTTTGCAGAGCCAAAGGTGCGGCCAAGACCCTTGACGTGGGTGTCCCAGCCAAGGCGGACCATATCCCAGTTGGCGCAGTAGCGGTCCATGGTGACCTTCATTCTGCCGCCGCCGGAGGCAATGCAGGCGTCAAAGCTGTCGTCGCGGAGGGCGGCGAGCTTTTCTTCAAGGGCGTCAACGTAGGTCAGGGCAGAGGTGGCGGGAACGTCGCGGCCGTCCAGCAGAATGTGGACGCGGACCTTCTTCACGCCGTCGGCCTTGGCATGCTCAAGCATTGCAAAGAGGTGGCCGATATTGGAGTGGACGTTGCCGTCGGAGAGAAGGCCGAGGAAGTGGACGGTGCCGTTCTTTTCGGAGACGGCGGTAACGTCCTTCCAGGCGTCGGAGGCAAAGATCTTGCCGTTTTCAATGGACTCGTTCACAAGCTTTGCGCCCTGGGAATAGACCTGGCCGCAGCCGAGGGCGTTGTGGCCGACCTCGCTGTTGCCCATATCGTCGTCAGAGGGCAGACCGACGGCGGTGCCGTGAGCCTGGAGACGGGTGGTGGGGCAGGTCGCCATGAGCTTGTCAAGGGTGGGAGTGTGGGCAAGGGTAACGCCGTCGCCAAGGCCGGTCTTGGAGAAGCCGACACCGTCCATGACAACGAGAAGTACGGGTTTCTTGTTCATGTTTGTTCTTTCTCTTTCTTGATATATGTTTTGTTTACAGGTTAGCAATGTAGCGCTTGAGGTTTTCGGCGCCGATCACGATAGCGTCGGGGCAACGCTCGCTGCCCTCGAACTCAACGGTGACGTAGCCCGAGTAGCCGGCGTTTTTCAGAATCCAGAGATCCTGCTCAACGGGAACCTCACCGTTGCCGATGATGGTGCCGCGGAGATAGGTGCCGCCACGGGAACGGAACCAGCCCGCTCCGGGGTCGCGCATGGTGCCGGGCTTCACAAGGAAGTCCTTGGCGTGGACGTGGAAGGCCAGAGGCGCCACCTTGCCCACGGCGATGTGGCTGGGGTCGTCGGCGCAGAGGAAGTTGCCAAGGTCGCAGAGCACGCCGTAGTTGGGATGGTCAACAGCCTCGATAAGGGCAAGAATTCTGTCGGAATCCTGGGCAAACATACCGTGGTTCTCGCTGCAGGTGCGAATGCCCTTTTTGGCGGCGTATTCGGTAATGCGGCGGCAGCCCTCGGCAAGGCGGGGCAGAACGGAGTTAAAGGTCTTAGTGCCCTTGTACCATTCGGGGAAGCCCCATGCAACGTCGTGGCGCATGACGGGAGCGCCCAGGATCTCGGTGATGTCCACCTGGCGGCAGACACGCTCCACCTCAGCGTCCAGATCCTCTTCCATAAGGTTTGCGCCGATGGCGTAGCAAACGATGGGAAGCTCAATGCTGTCTGCAAAGGCGCGGATCTCTCTGGCGACCTCCATGGGGTCGCGTCCCTCGGGAACGGGAATGCCGGAGAACTCAAAACCGTCTGCAACGGTTTTTGCGTGGCGCATGGCGTCAAAAATGGACCAACCGTCCCTGCTCATGCACTGACCGTAGCTGTAAGAGGTAACAGAAATCTTCATAACATAAATATCTCCTTTTGAAAAAGTGAGGATATGATTATTTAGTTAAGGAAGTCGCGGAGCTTTTTGGAGCGGCTGGGATGGCGGAGCTTGCGAAGGGCCTTTGCCTCGATCTGACGGATACGCTCGCGGGTGACGTTAAACTCCTTGCCCACCTCTTCAAGAGTGCGGGTGCGGCCGTCCTCGAGACCGAAGCGGAGCTTGAGGACCTTTTCCTCTCTGGGGGTAAGGTCGTGGAGAACGCGCATGAGCTGTTCACGGAGCAGAGTCTGGCTGGCGGCGTCGGCAGGCTCGGGAAGATCGTCGTCCGCAATGAAGTCGCCAAGGTGGCTGTCCTCTTCTTCGCCGATGGGGGTCTCGAGGGACACGGGATCCTGGGCGATCTTCATGATCTCCCGGACCTTGTCCACGGGCATACCCATCTCTTCGCTGATCTCCTCGGGGGAGGGATCGTGGCCAAGCTCCTGAAGGAGCTGACGGGAAACGCGGATGACCTTGTTGATGGTCTCCACCATGTGAACGGGAATACGGATGGTTCTGGCCTGGTCCGCAATGGCGCGGGTTATGGCCTGGCGGATCCACCACGTGGCGTAGGTCGAGAACTTATAGCCCTTGGTGTGGTCGAACTTTTCAACGGCCTTTATAAGACCCAGGTTGCCCTCCTGGATAAGGTCCAAAAAGTGCATTCCGCGGCCCATATAGCGCTTTGCAATACTTACGACCAGACGGAGGTTGGCCTCGACAAGCTTTTTCTTGGCTTCAACGTCGCCCTCGGACATACGCCGGGCAAGCTCGGTCTCCACCTCGCTGGAAAGCAGATCAACCTTGCCGATCTCCTTGAGGTACATTCTCACGTGGTCGTCGGTGGCAAAGTTTTCCATAAGGGAAGCGTCGGTGAGCTCCTCGGGAGAGATCTCCTCAACGTTGTCCAGCTCAACGGGCTCGCCGATAAGATCCTCTTCGTTGGAGTCTGCGGTAAAGTCCATCTGGACCTCAACGCCAAGACCTTCCATGCTGTCGAAGAACTTGTCGATCTGTTCGCTGTCGAAATTGGCCTCTTCAAGCATTTCAGAGACCTCTTTGTAGTTGATCTTACCGACCTTTTGCGCCTGTTCGATGAGGCCGCGCATCAAATTCATCTTTTCTGTTTCCATGTGGATCAGTATACTCCCTTCGTCCCGCTCATGTTACGTTTTCTGTTTCTTATATCCATCAGGGGGTCTCCGCTGTCCCCCGGTTTGTTACCTATTTTTCCGCAGATGTCCGAAAGCTCCTTTTCGGTGCCGCTGTGGGGTCTGTCTGCGGCAAGAAGCTTGCCCATAAGCCTCATATCCTCCGGAGAGAGCAATGCGGAAAGTGCGGTGGTGTCCGTACTTTCTCCCTTTTCCGTCCGGGAGATAAGAGTGCCGTATATCCGGCCAAGCTCAGGGCTTGTGAAATCTTCGGTTTTTACAAGCTCCCCTGCCTTTTCGCAAAGCTCCGGGTAGGTGAACAGGAAGGACAAAAGCTCTTCCTCGAACCTGGCCTTAACGGGGTCTGCGTATCTAACGCCGCTTTCCCTTGGGGGCTGAACAGCCCGCTCGGGGTTTATATCGGTGACGTGGCGTTTTTTCTTTTCGGCTGCAAAGGCGCTTTTTCTTATTCTGTCCGCCTCGGTTATGACAGTCTCCCGGGATACTCCCGTCTCCTCTGCCACACGTCCGGCATAGACCTCAAGCTCAATGCGGCTGGTCAGCTCGGAGAGCAGCTTTCCCGCGGCCTTGAGATAGGCGATCCGCCCGTCGTCCGACTTTAGGTCGATACCGTTTTTGGCGGCGGCAAGGCGGTAGTCCATCTGCTGTTCCGCCCCGGCAAGCACCCGGCGGAACTCGTCCGGCCCGTTGAGCTTGATAAACTCGTCCGGATCCTTGCCTCCGGGAACCCGGAGAATGCGGATGGAAATTCCGTTTTCTCCGAAAACTCCGATGGCGCGCTCCGTTGCGGCGGTGCCGGCTTTGTCGGTATCGTAGGCGATGACCACCTCGTTCACCGTCCGGGACAGGAGCTTTGCGTGCTCCTCTGTCAGGGCGGTGCCAAGGGAGGCGACGGTATTCGTGAAGCCCGCCTGGTGAAGGCTGACGGCGTCCATATAGCCCTCAACCAGTATCATCTGCTTTTCTGCGGTCTTTTTTGCAATATTGTAGGCGTAAAGCGTGTTTTTCTTTGAATATATCGGCGTGTTGCCGGTGTTTATGTATTTCTGGCCGTTTCCGTCCCCCTGCATCACTCTTCCGCCGAAGGCCAGAACGTTGCCCCGGTGGTCAATTATCGGAAACATCAGCCTGTCGCGGAAAACGTCGTAAACGCCCCGTTCGCTTTTGCGGACGAGTCCGGCCTCGATCATTTCGGCGTTGGTATAGCCCTTTTTGCGAAGGTAGTCCGAAAGGTTGTTCCACCCCGGAGGGGCATAGCCCAGACCGAACCGGGTGACGGTAGAGGGAGACAGCCTGCGCTTTTTGATATATTCCACAGCCCCGGCGCCAACAGGCTCTTTGAGCTTGGCGTGGAAAAACCTTGCGGCCTCGGCGTTCATTTCACAGAGGCGCTTTTTATAGTCCCCCACCTTTTTGTTTCCGGCGTCCGGGACCTCCATGTTGCAAAGCCCCGCAAGGTGCTCAACGGCGTCGGCAAACTCAAGATGCTCGACGTCCATCACGAAGTTGATAACTCCCCCACCCTTGCCGCAGCCAAAGCAATAGTAAAACTGCTTGTCCGGCACAACGGAGAAGGAAGCGGTCTTTTCCCCGTGAAAAGGGCAGAGTCCCCAATAACGGTCGCCCTTGCGGTTGAGAGAGACGTACCGCGAAACGATATCCACAATATCAGCCTTGTTTGTCAGCTCGTCCAGAAAATAATCGTCGAACCTGGGCATCGGCGTCTCCCCCTTTCGCTCCCTATTCGACAGGTCTTTACCCGTTCACATATATAATACGCAAAAAATTTGCAGATCCCTTTTGGTAAAACAAAGGAATCTGCAAAATTTTCAGAAATTTTTTCGGGGTCCCCGGGTGACTACAGGGAGACCGTCACGTTTGCATAAGCGGCAAGCCCGGCGTCGTGGGTGACCACCATGACCGTTCCGGGATAAGTCCCGGCGATCTCACGCACAAGGTCGATGCCTGCCCTGTCCAGATGGTTGGTGGGCTCGTCAAGGATCAGCAGGGGCGCACGGCGGGCAAGAGCACGGGCAATGCTGATGCGCTGTTTTTCGCCGCCGGAAAGGGGCTCTTCCCCGTTTGAGATTCTTCTGTCCCGGATGGCCCAGAGCCCCGTTTTTTCCAGAAGAGCGTCCAGCTCACCTTGCTCAAGCTCCGGCGCACCCAGGCGGACGTTCTCTTCAACACTGCCCTCCCCCAGCCAGGGATCCTGCATTGCAACGGCGATATTCCGCCGCAGAGAGGATAGCTCAAGATCTGAAACCCTCTGCCCGTTCAGGGTGAGCTCACCCTTTGACGGAGAAATGAGCCCCGTCAGAGCCCGGATAAGGCTTGACTTTCCGCTTCCGTTTTCTCCAACCACAGCAACGACCTGTCCCGGGTCGGCTTTAAAGCTCAGCCCGGAAAAGACCGTTTCGTCTCCGTAGGCGATCTCCAGCTTCTCAGCCCGGAGGGAAACGCCCTCCCCGCGGCATATAAATTCCTCTCCGCTCCGGCGCTCGTGATCCCCGTAAAAGAGGTACATTCTCTCTCCGTATCCCCGGAGCTTTGCACTCTCCTCTATTCCCGTGGCAACGCTTTGGGCAATGTTCACCACAACGGAGAAATAGCTCATCATTGCCGCAACCCCACCGGGAGAAATGCTTCCCCTTGCCACGAAGATACCTCCGGCAATGAGCACGCAGAGGTTCACGGCAGTTCCGGCAAGCCCTTTTCCGTTGGAATAAAGGGCGTCGAACAGGGACTTTTTTCTCAACGTCTCCCCGTAATACCGGGTGAAATGCCCATTCAGCATCTTCCGCCACGCCCCGTCCAGCCCCAAAAGCTTCAGAACCGCCGGAGCGGCGATGAGCTCGCCCTCCCGGGCGTGGTAGGCAGAGGCATATTCTCTGCCCTGCATCTCAAACTCAGCCTGCCGCTTCGAGGCTGTCTTTGGTATGGCAAGGTACAGCCCGGCAAGCAGGATGCAGATGATCCCGTAAAGGGGGTGTATGCTCAGGGTAAGCCACAGCGCCAGAACTGCTGTCAGCGCAGCAACTGTAAATCTGAATCTTGTGTTCACCCAGTAAATGCGGTAGTTTATGGGGTCCATCTCAATGCGGTCCTCAACCTCGCCCCTGTCCATGGACACAACGGAGAGCCAGTCCTTTTCCAACCAACGGGAAAGCACAAGCGCGTCGTGGCGAAGGGCGTTCTTCAGCATCACCGCGTTGGCGCAGACCTCGAGCATTGGAACGGCGATCCCGTTCACGGCAATACACAGGGCAATGAGCCCCAGGGTGGAGAGAACGTTTTCCTTTGACAGGGAAAACACAGCGTCCGCAATGTCTCCCAAAAGCTCCGCAAGCACCGCCGATGCCGCAAAACCCACAAGCCCGCTTAAAACGTAGATGAGCACGGTTGGGGTCATGGCGCGCCTTCTGTCACGGCGCATCAGCTTTTCTGCTTTTTTCATGCCCAACGCACCTCCCCGTTTTCAACTCTCAGAACCCTGTCTTCAAGCCCGGAGAGAGCGTCCCCATGGCACACGAACACAATTCCCCGACCCCGCTCTTTGATAAGCTCCCGCAAAACGGAGATGCCCTTTTGGTCAAGGGAGTTTGCAGGCTCGTCCAGAAAGAGATATTTTGCCTTTTTTGCAAATACCAGGGAGAGAAAGACCTTTTTCCTCTCGCCCCCGGAAAGCTCTGCCACGTCCGTGGCCAGCACCTGGGAAGACAGCTCAAACCGCCGGGCGAGATCCTCCGCGCCGGGCAAAAGGGACAGAAGCTCCCCTGCGGGAATGCCGAGCTCCGGCTCGGTCTGGGGAAGATATGCCACGTCCTCCGGGGACGGTCTTTCGACCCTGCCGCTCGCGGGAACAATAAGTCCGGCCAAAAGCCCAAGGAGAGTGGACTTTCCGCTTCCGTTTGCGCCGGTTATTGCGGTTATGCCCTCCGGATCCGGCCGGAGGCTTATATTGTTCAGAACTCCGTCCACGGTAGCTCCGTTCACCGCCAAAACAGGTGAAAACTCCTCTTTCCACTCCTCAAACCAGGGAGCTATCCGCTCAAAAGCGCGTCCCGTCCGGGCAATTGACGGAAGCCTTTCCACGGCGCCGTTCACAGCGGCAAAAAAGCTTCCCGCCAGTGCGGCAGAGGCCAGAGCGGCTCCCACCCCGGCATTTCCCCACAGCACGAAAACTCCGGCCACGGCATAGGCGCCGTATTTCAGCACCGTTGCCACGGTGGTGTTTGCCGCGTCGTGGACACCGGCAAAGAGCTCGCTTTTGCTGCCGATACGAACGTAGTTTCTGTGGATGCGGCGGAGTCCCTCTATCCACTTTTTGCCAAGACCGAAGAGCTTCAGATCCCCAAAGCCGTCGTAGCCGGTGAAAATATAGTTCGTAAGCTCCGCCTCGATCTCCCGGCAGTCTCCGTAGACCCGGCGGAAGCTGTTTTTCATGATGACCGAGGGCACGGTGAGCAGGACCGCCATCCCAAGATAGACCCAGGCAATACCCGGCACGCGCCACAAAAGCCAGCAAAAACACACAGCCGCGGATATTGCGCTCGCCGCAACACCGGGGAGCACCTCGGAATAATACCCACAGCAGGCGTTCAGATCGTCGTTAAGCTTTTCCCGGGCGGTGCCGTGGTCGATATTCAACGGGCGGCCAAGCATTGCCCCATAAGCCCTCTGCCGAAGGGCGTTTGTCTCCCTGGCGGCAAGCCGCGCCCCGAAGGTCTCAAAAGCGGCGGTAACGCCGTGGCAAACGGCAAGCACAGCCACAAGCGCCAGACCAAGATACACCACGCGCCAAACGTCCCCATCCCTTGCGGCTTGGGCCGCAAGTGCGATGACCTCTGCCGCGGCAAATGCCCCGGGAAGGGAGGACAGTCTGGCTAAAAACCCCACAAGGGCGCTTTTTCTCAGCCCCCTCCGGAAGATCTTTCTTTCCGGTTTTTTCATTATATAATCTCATTCCTTTCTTTTGACCAAAGGGTAAATAAATAGACCCGAAGAACATTCTCCGGGTCTTACTGACTGTTTATTGACATAACTCCACAAAAGCCCCCCCGTAAAGGCGGTGCTTTCGTCCTTACACAGCTATGACGATGAAGGTTCAGCTCCGGACAATGTTCATCTTACCTTGTATGTCCGGAGCAAAGGAATTGTAAATGCCGGGACATTTCGCCTTTACCCTTTCAAAAGAAATTCTATGCCCACGCTCAGCAAAGCAACGCTTACCCCTCGATACCCATGCTTACGTTCATGCGGTGGATAAGCTCGTTTGCGGCGTTGTAGCCAAACTTGATGTTGCGGTTGTTCATTGCGGCGACCTCGATGACGATGGCCAGGTTTCTGCCGGGCTTCACCGGAATGGTGAGGGAGGGAATGTTTATGCCCATGAAATTGGTATAGTCTACCTCGTCTCCAAGACGGGAATAGCACTTGCCCTCAACCCAGTCTTCAAGGTGGATGATAAGGTCGATCTTCTCGGTGGGCTTGACGGAGCCCATACCGAAAAGCCTCATGGCGTCCACAACTCCGATACCCCGAAGCTCGATCATGTGCTGGTTTATCTGGGTCGCAGCGCCAACAAGGGTCTTTGATGAGACCTTTTTGACCTCAACGGCGTCGTCCGCAATAAGCCGGTGGCCGCGCTTTACCAGCTCGATGGCGTTTTCGCTCTTGCCGATGCCGCTGTCGCCCAGCAAAAGAATACCCTCGCCGTAAACCTCAAGCAAAACACCGTGGACGGTGACCCGCTCTGCAAGGTGGACCTTAAGGCTGGACAGCAGCGCGGCCAGAGTGCTGGCCGTGTCCGCTGTGGTGCGCAGGATCGTGGAGCCGTATTTTTTAGCCATTGCCACGCATTCGGGGAAGGGCTCGATATTTCTGGTGATTATAGTCGCAGGGATCCCCTTGGAAAAGAAGGTATCGAAGATCTTCATGCGCTTTTCCGGAGAGAACTGAGCCACGAAAGAAGTCTCTACGTTGCCGATAAGCTGAAGCCTGTTGGGGTCGAAGAGATCGTAAAAGCCCGCAAGCTGAAGGCCGCAGCGGTTAAGGTCGTCGGAATAGATCAGCGTATCCCTGTAGTTTTCCGGGCCGCACTCCACAACAAAGCCGAATTCGTCGATTATCTCCCCAAGGGTTATGGAATATTTCTTGTTGCTTACAGGGTTAAACTCCATTTTTCAAACTCTCCTTACTATTGCACTGTGGGGGGGCTTTCCCTTTCAATTATACCACGGCGGTCTTCCCATGGCAAGCTAAAATCAACCTCCGGTTAAAAGAATGTCCCCTCTTTTGCATAAACAAAAGAGGGGACGGGCATTTTTTCTGAAATTTTAGTTTGCGGGAGACTCGGCGGGAGCTTCTGCGACGGGAGCATCCTCAGGGAGTATACCACCTTTTCCGGTTTTGGTCAATGGAAATTTCCCCACAATTTTCCCGAAACGTCCGGAAACCCTACTGTGTTTTTCTCACCTGACGCCCGTCGGGCTCTATCACGTAATTGTCCCTGTAGATAAGCTGGGATACGGGCACCACGGTGTAGCCCTCGGCCTGAATCGCCTCAAGCAGACCCGGCAAAAGCTCCGGCGTGTGCTTTCCCCCGTTGTGAAGAAGAATGATCGACCCCGGGGTGAGCTTTGGCATGATGCGGTCCATCATCTGCTGTGGGGTGAGATCCTTCCAGTCGAGGGAGTCTATGTTCCACTGTACTGTGAACATTCCCCCATCCCTCGCGCCGCCCACAACGGCGTTGTTATAGTCCCCGTAGGGTGGACGGAAAAGAACGGGGCGCACCCCGGTGACAGCTTCGATCTTGTCACTGCAGGTCTTCAGCTCACGCCCCAGCTCGTAAGTCGAAAGCTTCGTCATCTCCGGGTGGGTGTCCGAATGGTTCATGACCTCGTGCCCGGCATCGGCTATGCGCTTTACGGTCTCCGGGTATTTGTCCACCCACTCCCCCACCACGAAAAAGGTGGTCTTCACCCCGTATTTTTCAAGGGTTGCAAGGAGGCTTTCGGTCTGCTCGTCGCCCCATGCGGCATCGAAGCTGATGGACACAAGCTTGTCATCCCGCTTTACGTTATAAATCGGAAGATCCCTTGCCGCCCCCGAAACCTCTCTTGCCCCCGACGCCCGTGCAACCAGCACCGCCGCAACGCACATTGCAAGCACCCCGGCAATAACGCACCCTCTTGCAAAGGCGCCGGTTTTTATCAGCCTTTTTATTTTCTCCACAGCAAAACAAACCTCCCCCAAAAGCATATCCGTTTAAAGGCTATGCCCGGGGGAGGTGAAAATATTACGTTTTTTGCCCGGGGAGGCTATTTTCTTTTGAACTCGAACTCAACGTCGCCCTTGTCGGACACGGTCATCTGCATGGTTTTGAGATACTTTGAGGTAAACTGCGCTCTTTCCAGCGGAGTCATCTCCTGCCGCGTGGCGCGCAGAGCCTCGGTGAGCATATCGTTGACGTTGAAGGAAACGTGCTTGTCGATGTAGCGGTACATCTCCTGAAAGAGAGCTCCGTTTTTTATGCCCTCGTTGTTTCCAGCATAAAAATCGTCGATATAGCAGTAGAAAATGCCCGCCTGCACCAGCGCAGTCTTAAGGTCGTGACTGCAGTTTGCCCGCTCGATCATCATCAGAAACCGTGCTTCGGGCAACGACGAAATCAGCCCCCAATAGTCCGAATCGCTTGAAACGATTATAAACGAGTCCACGTTGTTCTTATAGTGCTCCTGGCAGGTTCGGGTGGTAAGCATGATATCCACCAGGGATTTGTTTGATTTCACCCTCTCCACCATCATGTGCTCCACCGGGATATTGGTGTACGCCTCCATAATACGCCATGCAGACACCGTGTGGATATCGTCGAAGAGAATTATGGAAGATATCTTTTCCGTAAAACGTGTATCCAGATTGCGGAAGGTGGCGGTGAGCTTATACGGGTCGGAATTTTCGCAGTCCACCACAACCACGACCTTGTCGCTGCTGTCGATAAATTCGTAAATACTGCCCTTGATATAATTGCTCACGTCGGAGACCTTGTTCATCTCCGTAAAGCAGTCTCCGTTCTGAAGGTAGAGCAGTGTGACGAATTTTTTATCGTTGTAGAGAATGTTTCCGCTGTCGAATATGCCCCAGTTCAGATACATTCTGTAGGGAAAGCGGTTTTTATTGGCGTAATATATCTCTGATGCGGCACGGGTGCCGGTCTCCTTGAGACCGTCCGGCATGACGAAGAGATCCTTCACGTATTTCCAGTTAAGCCACAGAGGAAAGAACTTTTTACAGTTATTTATTCTGTCGTTGATAAGCCGGTTTATCTCGATCAGGTGGTGAACAAGCTTGGTGCTGGATTTTTTAATAAAGCTGACTCCGTCTGCATTAAGCCGGTTTATGCACTCCCGGGAGACGAACTCCGGCATGTTCAGGATCGACACAAAGCCGTATTTCATTCTGTCGTTAATATTTTTAAAGTTTCGCTCGATCTCCGTTCTGAGAATGCACAGATCCCGAATGATACGGGCGGACTTGTCTTTTTCCATTTTATCAAAGACGTCCGCCTTTGGCGACTCGTATTCGTTTTCAAATATCCGTTTGGGAACACCGATAAGGTAGGCCACCTTCGAAATTATCTCATAGGTACTGTCACGGTAGCGGATCTTATCTGCATCGGCGGTGTTTTCGTCCTGAAGTCTGTCTATATTTTCCTGTGTCATCTCAACGTATTCATCGTTCTTTTCCATAGATTACCTCCCCTGTTAATTATTGCGCATCGATCTGGTGCACCTACATTATAACCTATCGTTAACATTTTGGCAATATCTCTCCGGAAGAGAAGTAAAAAAAGACCCGCACCGGGTTTGGTGCAGGTCCTTGGGGTGTGCAATTTTCCGCTTGGCACTTAGGCCATGGCGTTGAACTTGCGAGCGATGCTGCTCTTCTTGTGGGCGGCATTGTTTTTATGAATAACGCCCTTGGCAGCTGCCTTGTCAATGGCCTTGATCGCTGCGCCCATCTCAGCGGACGCCTTTGCCTTGTCGTTCTCGGCAGTTGCGAGCTCGAACTTCTTGAGAGCTGTTTTGAGCGAAGACTTGATCATACGGTTCTGCAGGTTTTTGACGCTGTTGACCAACACGCGCTTCTTGGCTGACTTGATATTCGGCATTCCGTTACACCTCCTTCGGCACCAAATCACAGTACCATGAATTATACCACAATCTCTTGCAGATTGCAAGTGGTTTTATCGATTTTGAAGAACTAATTTTTTCGGACTATATCTCCGAACGCAGAGCCATGTCTCCCGGACGTATCCAGCCCAGCTTTCTCATGCCCTCGGAAATGCCAAGGGAGAGCACGGCAGGCAGCACGAAGTGCATAAGCACGATGCAAAGGACCGTGTAGATAACGGACTGGCCGCCGTCGGTCATGGAGGTAAAGGTGAGGAAGGGACCCACAAGACCGCTGGTGCCCATGCCCGCTCCTCCGGCGTAGGTGGTCATTTTGAACACCGCAGAGGAGATAGGACCTAAAATTGCAGAGGTGAGAATGGCAGGCACCCATATCCACGGACGGCGGACGATATTGCCCACCTGGAGCATGGACGTGCCAAGCCCCTGGCTCACAAGGCCGCTCCACTTGTTTTCGCGGAAGCTTGCCACGGCAAAGCCCACCATGTTTGCGCAACAGCCCACACAGGCCGCGCCTCCGGCGATGCCCTCAAGCCCCAGAGAAATGGCAATGGCCGCGCTGGAAATGGGGGCTGTGAGCGCCATGCCCATAAGCACGGATACCAGAATACCCATGGGAACGGGCTTGAGCTCGGTGGTGGTGTTGATGAAATCGCCGATATAGTCCATTGCGATCTGAATATACGGACCTGTCAGAGCCGCAACGATACAGCCGGGAATAATGGTGGTTATGGGAACAAGGATTATGTCGAACCTGGTGCGCCCGGCAAGAAGATTGCCGATCTCCGCGCCCACAAGAGCCGCAACGTAAGCTCCGAAGGGTCCGCCCAGCTCGTAGGCAAAGGCGCCGACTGCGGCGCTTGAGAACACCGCAAGGGGCTTGACCTTGAGACCGTAGGCAATGGCAACGCCGATCGCCGCACCGGAGACCTGCTTTGCGTAAGAAGCGTAGTTCGTGAGGAAATCAAGCTTTGGGATCTTGCCAAGCTGTTCTATGATCAGACCGATTATAAGGGAGGCAAACAGACCCAGCGCCATTGAGGAAAGGGCGTCTATAAACCAGCGCCTTGCCAGCCTGCCCGCGACAGAGCCGCTCTTTTTCTGTTTTGCCATGGCTTTTTTTACAGCTCAACGGTCCAGCCGTTGGTGTCTTCAATGCGGCCCCACTGGATTCCGGTGAGGGTATCGAAGAGCCAGGAGGAGACCTCGCCGATAACGCCGTTGTTGATAACGATGTGCTTTTCGCCGATCTTCAGCTCGCCAACGGGAGAAATGACGGCGGCGGTGCCGGTGCCGAAGATTTCTTCAAGCTTGCCTGCATCTGCGGCGGCCTCGACCTCGTGGACGGAGATCTTTCTCTCGGTGACCTTGTAGCCCTTCTGGCGGAGAAGCTCGATGGAGGACTTACGGGTGATGCCGGGAAGAACACTGCCCTCCAGAGCGGGAGTGACGATCTCGCCGTCGATCTTGAAGAAGACGTTCATGGTGCCGACCTCTTCGATATACTCTCTGTGGACACCGTCCAGCCAGAGGACCTGCTCGTAGCCGGCCTCGTGGGCGTTGGCCTGGGAGAGGATGGAAGCGGCGTAGTTGCCGCCGCACTTTGCAAAGCCGGTGCCGCCGCGGACAGCGCGGACGTATTCGGTCTCGATGTAGATGCGGACGGGGTTAAGGCCGGAGGCATAGTAGTTGCCAACGGGGCTCATGATGACGATGAAGTAATAGTGGTCGGATGCGCGGACGCCAAGGAAAGGGTCGGTGGCGATCATGAAGGGACGGATGTAGAGAGAGGTGCCCGGCTCGGTGGGGATCCAGTCCATGTCGGCGCGGACGGCGGCCTTGACACACTCGACCCAATCTTCGACCTCGATCTCGGGCATGCACAGACGTACGCAGGAGTTGTTCATACGCTTTGCGTTTTCCTCGGGGCGGAAGAGAAGATTTCTGCCGTTGGCAGTGTGGTAGGCCTTCATGCCCTCGAAGATCTCCTGGCCGTAGTGGAAGACCATTGCGGAGGGATCAAGAGAAATGGAGCCGTAGGGGACGATGCGGGCATCGTGCCAGCCCTTGCCTCTGGTGTACTCCATGATGAGCATATGATCGGTAAAATGTCTTCCGAAGCCAAGAGCGCCTTCGGGCTTTTTCTTTGCCTGTTCGGCGGAAACTTTTTCAACGCGGATATCCATGACGGTATTTTTCCTTTCCTATATAAAGATGAAATGAACCCAGTTTATGTTGGGTCTATTTTATCACTAAGCCGGACTGTTTTCAATATACTTTTTTTCCAATATTTATCCCCCCTCATACCTTTGAGTTATTAACTTTTGAATTTTCCGAACCCCGTCCCGAAACAAAAAGGGACGCCCTTTTTCTTCAAAAGAGCGTCCCGGTGAAGTTTTTCAGTTTTCCGCGCTGTGGATAAGGATCTTATCCAGAAGCTCCTCAAGCCCGTCCCTGGCTTCTTCGTCCAGAGAAAAGACGATATTCTCTCCGTTTTCGGTGAAATATATCAGCTCCGAGACCTCACAGCCCTCCGGACCGTAATCGCAGGAGAGGTGCGCCGCGCGGCCGTCGGGAAGCTCAACGCTGAGATTTCTCACCGTTCTGTACCAGTTCTGATCCGGGCTTAGCTCTGCCCTGTCGAATATGGCTTCAAACCTGTCTCCCAGAGCGGCAGAATGGGACGTCAGGGTATATTCAAGTACCGCAACCGTCTCACAGCCGTAGTTTTCCACCGAAGTAGTGACCACCCTCAGCCAAAGTGGCTCGGCAGAGTCATTGGCCGGAGCAATATCGTTTGGCAGGCAGGTTGAAAAGCTCCGGATCCTCGCGTCTTCGATAAACTCCTCCAGAAGCTCAAGGGGCTCACCCTCGAGTCTGAAAGCGTAATTTCCCTCTTCGGTGGCGCAGTAACAAAGGGGAAGCAGATCCGTCTCACCGGAAAGAGCAAAAAAGAAGCTGTACTCACGGGAAAGACGAAGCCCGAGATCCGGGTCCCTCGTCTCCCACCAGGCATCATGGGAGGAGTATTCCTCCAAGGGCTTGCTCAGCGGAACGGAAAGGCTTTCAAGAAGTGCTTTTCCCTTTTCCTCTCCCCGGAACACGTAGGACAGCTCCGTTTCGAACAGCACACCGCCGTTTCTCTCATAGGGCAGAGTGAAGTCCACAAGCCTGACGTTTATAATGTCGTCGATCCCCTCCGCCCAGACAGCCTCAAAATCCACCTGCGGCATAACCTTCGCGGAGGTCTCTGCAGTTGTCGTCCCGGCTGTGGTCCCTTCGGTGGTCGCTTCAGTCGTCGCTTCGGTCGTTACTTCGGTCGTTACCTCTGTTGTTGCCGCAGTCGTCGCTTCGGTCGTTACCTCGGTCGTCGCTTCGGTCATCTCCGGTTCAGTGTTTCCGCAGGCAGAAAAAACCGTCAAAACCAGCGCCCCAAGCAAAAGACAAACGCATATTCTTTTCATAAAGCTCATCTCCCGGATTACGGTAGTTATATCCATATTATATTACCCCTCCCCGGAAAATCAAGGGTGATTTGTAAACAAATTGCAAAATCAGAACACTTTTTCTTATAAGCCTTCCCATAGCAAGGGGCGAAGGGGGCACGGAGGTTGCCATTGGCACGGTATCGAACAACAACGCATTGGCAAGGCAAGATAGGCGAACTGCGTTCGCCCCCTACGGCTCTTGGTCAACCTTTCTGCCTGTAGGGAATCCCAAACGTTTCGGCGGGAGCAAGCCCCCGCCCTACGGTGTGCGGTTTATCTGTTTGCCCGTAGGGACGCCCCTCCCGGGGCGTCCGGAAAAGGTTGCCTTTGACACGGTGTTGCCGGGGAAGGCTTACGGAATCCCCCCTACCCCCCCTTTAGGCAAGGGGGGCTTTTTGCGAAGGCTGCCTTTGGCACAGTATCGAACAACAGCGCATTTGGCAAGTAGGGGCGAACTGCGTTCGCCCACAAACGTTGCCATCGGCACGGTATTGCCGGGAGAGGCAACCGGGATGATACGTGGGTTCCTCCGGCGGGCAGATGGTATCTGCCCCTACGGTGCATGGGTTGTCTTTGCGCCCGTAGGGGAGGCTATCAGCCTCCCGCAAACGTCGCCATCGGCACAATGTTGCCGGAAGAGGCAACCGGGATGATGCGTTGGAACGAATGAATATTGAATAATGAATCCGCTTTGCTGATGAATAATGAATAATTGCGGTAGGGTCGATTCACTAATCGACCCATATATAAACCTCCCCCTCTCGGGGGAGGTGCCCCGCAGGGGCGGAGGGGGCACGGAGGTCGCCTTTTGCACGGTATCGAACAACAGCGCATTGGCAAGGCAAAACAGGCGAACGCAGTTCGCCCACTACGGCTCTCGGTCAACCTTTCTGCCTGTAGGGAATCCCAAAACGTTTCGGCGGGAGCAAGCCCCCGCCCTACGGTGTGCGGTTTATCTGTTTGCCCGTAGGGACGCCCCTCCCGGGGCGTCCGGAAAAGGTCGCCTTTGACACGGTGTTGCCGGGGAAGGGGCAACCGGGATGATACGTTGGAACAAATGAATATTGAATAATGAAGCCGCTTCGCTGATGAATAATGAATAATTGCGGTAGGGTCGATTCACGAATCGACCCATATATAAACCTCCCCCCCATCGGGGGAGGTGCCCCGCAG